>NZ_JAMPPE010000029.1:0-52584 GCF_028480905.1 Providencia sp. PROV156
AGGTGGGGTGCCTAACATACTTATCATTTCAAAGGGAAAAGTAAAAGAAGGTATGGAGCATTACTCCTTAATAGATAGCGCTAATGAAAAACTTAAAGACCCTAGGGTTAAGATGGCAGTTACATTAAATTTGATAAGCTATAACACCTCAAATTTGATATACTACCCACAGTAACTAATCAAAAAGTGTAAGATTTTCATTATTTTTCTGTGATATAGGGACTTCAAATTTGGCGAAAAGAACCTATTCTGTTCGGTATATTGCAGGTGAGCCCGCTAAACGTATTCAGCCCATGCCTGTACATATGTTAGGAGAATCACTTCCAATAGGTTTACCGCTATTTGCTGCGGGTGAAACTCTTGATGTGGTTACATGGAACATTTATAAGCAGCAGCGTCCAAATTGGAAATATACACTTAATGAGTTAGTGAAAGATAGAAAACTTATTTTGTTGCAAGAAGCTCAAATGTCACCTGAGCTAATATCTTTTGCTGCATCACACAAATTAATTGCTGACCAAGTACCTGCATTACCTTTTTCTCCTCATCCCGCTGGTGTGATGACGCTTGCAGCTTCACACCCAATATATTGCTGTCCTTTAAGAGAAAAAGAACCACTTTTACGGTTAGCTAAATCTGCGTTGATTACGGTATATCCCCTACCAAATGGAAAACATTTGATGGTAGCGAATGTTCATGCAATTAATTTCAGTTTTGGAGTAGATGTTTATACTCGGCAACTAAGTAAATTAGGTGTTCATATTGCTAAACATGTAGGGCCAGTCATCCTAGCAGGTGATTTTAATGCATGGAGTAGACAGCGTGTGAATGCGTTGAAACGATTTATTCGCAGTGTAGGCTTGAAAGAAATTGTATTTAGTGATGATTACCGTACTAAGGCTTTTGGTCGTCCTTTGGATTACGTGTTTTATCGTGGATTGAACGTTAAAGATAGCACTGTACTACCGACAGATGCTTCTGATCATAACCCTATTATGACCAAATTTACGCTTTCTAAGTAATTAAGATTATCTCCCTTATTTTCCCTCGTATTTAATTGTAGATTCGATGAACTACTTTTATGGGGAATATCAGATTGAAATCATCGTTTTTATACATTCTTTTCTTTTTTGCACAAATAGCTAATGGGTCTAGCTTATTGTTGGCAAAACATGCTGAACAGTTGCCTCGTTTAGTTATTTATGACTCATCTTATCGACAAATTTCTTATCCAAATGGTGATGTGCCCGAACAATATGGTGTCTGTTCTGATGTAGTTATACGAAGCTACCGAAAAATTGGTATTGATTTACAAAAATTAGTACATGAAGACATGAAAGCAAACTTTAGTCAATATCCCAGCCAACGTATATGGGGATTACGTAAGCCAGATACAAATATTGATCATCGTCGTGTACCTAATTTAGAGGCTTTTTTCTCGCGAAAAGGGAAAAAAAAGCCTATATCAAAGAATGCCAGTGATTATATTCCCGGCGATATTGTCTCTTGGCGTTTAGATAATGGTCGGCCACATATCGGTGTTGTAACTTCGATAAAGTCACCAAGTACACAAAGTTATTTAGTTATGCACAATATTGGATATGGCCAAGTTGCTGAAGATGTTTTATTTCGTTGGGATATTGTTGGACATTATTCTTATTAAGTGAAATGGTTTTTATATAATATAATTTCCTAGATTATAATTTTAAAAATTAACTTACTCAAGAGGTTTTATATATGTAAGTGATTAGTTTTAATTGTTGTTTTTAAAATTATATTCTAATTATTGTATTAGCATTAATTCACTATGAACTATATTTATAACAGGTAGGTGGTATGTCGTATAGAATTTAATTATATATAAATGGTGGTTAATGTTATGAAAAATATAGTTATTGTTGGCGGTGGAACGGGTGGGACGATGCTAGCAAATACACTTGCTAGAAAATTGAGTAGAGAAATTTTTTCGAAGAAAATAAAAATAACATTAATTACTGATAATCCAATCCATTATTATAAACCTGCATTTATGTATGTTGCTTTTAATTTATTTTTTAAGGATGAACTGAGTCGCCCTGAAAGAGAATTGCTAAGACCTGAAATAGAGTTAGCCATTGATAAAATAGAGCATTTTGATTTTAAAAATAAAGCGCTAAACTCTAAGCATGGAAAAAAATATAACTATGATTTTCTTGTGATTGCAACAGGTTGCATACCTAAACCTGAGCGAATTGAAGGTTTAAAAGATATCGGTAACCACTTTTATGCATATGAAGCATCGAGAAAGCTAGCAGATCAACTTGCTAAGATTGAAAAAGGTCGAATTTTTATTACGGTATCATTCCCTGAAACGCCAAATGTACCCCATCAGTGTGGCATCGCGCCGATGGAAACAACATTAATGATTGATGAATTTTTACGTAAACGTCGAGTTAGGGATAGTATTGAAATCGTTTATACCTATCCAACAGTTTCACAATTATTGCGTAACTGTTTATTCATGCAACAACCTGTTTGTGAAGTTATTCCTGAAGTATTTACTGCTAAAAATATTAAAGCTCAGAGAGGGTTTACTTTAGATAAAGTTGATCCAGATAAAAAAATAGCTTATTCGAAAGAAGGTGATGAGCAAAATTTCGACTTATTGATCAGTACTCCGCCAATTACCGCGGTTGAGGCAGTTATTAATACCGGATTAAGTGAGCATAATAATGGTGAAGGTTGGTTACCTACCGACCATGAAACTATGCAAGTTTATGGTGTTGATGGCGTTTATGTTATAGGTGATACCGTTGATTTACCGATCAGTAAAGCAGGTGGAAGCTGTCATAATCAGGCTGCAATTATAGCTGATAATATCTGCGGAGAATTAATTTATGGTTATCCGGCAGCTATCTATGATGGGCGAGTTCAAGCTGTTGCTCAAATGGGATTAACTGCAGGGATGCCTTTACAATACGATTATAAACACGATGTTATTCCTACGCCTCCGACTAAATTAGGGGGATTACTAAGAAATGGCTTTAATAGAGGTATTTATTGGGCTGCTATTCGTGGCTTAGTTTAAGGAGGAAATCAAAATGTCTAATAATGAAAATCAAAGTAAACTAATTGAACTTCTTAATTCTGAGTCGGGTGATCATTTCGCAGACAAATTAGCACCGCTATTACAATTGAATCGTTTAGATAATATTGTTGATTTACTTTCTCTAATTTCTGACCTTATTGACATTACTGATAATAGCACGGTAGAAAAACTGGCAAACTCATTTGAGGATACTCTAGCGCCAGTCTGGGAATTCGGCACTGCATATAATATGGCTAAAATGGAGGAAATATATAATAGTAAAAATCCAAATTTTCGTTCGGTGTATGCTTTATTAAAAGATCCAAATACATTACGTGGAATTAGTACCGTTTTACGAACCTTGCAAATAATGGGTTCTCGATTGTCTTCCCCCCAAGAGGGATAATATTTCGGAGGTGGTATGATATTAGATAGACTGTATTCTTTTGATACGCGTGTGATACATAATTACTATGATGCAGCCGAAAATTTAGGATCACTAGCTTCTCCTATTTATCAAACGTCAACTTACGTATTTGATAGTGTTGAAGAAGGTGCCGCTTGTTTTAGCGGTGAATCGGATGGGTATATTTATACACGAATAAATAACCCAACATTAAGTTTGTTGGAAAAGCGGCTTGCTGATTTAGAAGAGGGGGATGCCGCAATTGTATTTTCTTCAGGGATGGGGGCAATAACATCGACTCTTTGGACCTTACTAAGCCCAGGAGATGAGCTGTTAGTTGATATGACGGTTTATGGCTGTACATATGCATTCTTTCATCATGGGTTAGCTCGATTTGGTGTCAAAGTTCGTCACATTGATATGAGTGACCCAAATAATGTGGCACAGGAACTCACTGAAAAAACAAAGATGATATTTTTCGAATCACCTGCAAACCCAAATATGCGCTTAGTTGATATTAATGCTGTGAGTAATATCGTTCATCAATATAACCTTGCAAATAACCAAGAAATATTGGTGACAGTAGATAATACCTATTGTACTCCTTACATTCAAAAACCACTTGAGCTTGGAGCGGATATCGTTGTTCATTCATTAACGAAATATATGAATGGGCATGGTGATGTGATGGCTGGCGCTGTTATAACAACTGAGGAATTAGCGAAGCAAATCAGATTGGTTGGGCTGAAGGATATGACTGGAGCATGTTTATCCCCTCATGATGCAAACCTGATATTGCGAGGAATGAAAACACTGCCAATCAGAATGGAAAGAGTGGTTGAGAATGCACAGAAAGTTGCGGAATATTTGGCCTCACTATCTGAAGTTTCTCAAGTGATGTATCCGGGTTTACCGAGTTTTCCTCAATACACATTAGCTCAAAGGCAAATGAAGCTGCCTGGAGGGATGATTGCTTTTGAACTTGGAGGGGGACTTGAGGCGGGTAAGCAGTTTCTGAACCGTTTACAGCTATTTTCTTGTGCGGTTAGCTTAGGTGATTGTGAGTCATTGGCCCAGCACCCTGCAAGTATGACCCATTCTACTTACACTGCTGAGGAACGAAAACAGTATGGGATTAGTGATGGGCTTATTCGTTTGTCAGTTGGGTTAGAAAGCGCTAATGATTTGATTGCCGATATTAAGCAAGCGCTCATTTGATACCAAAATAGGTAACAAAGGGCCCTATATCATATAAATATAGGGCCTAAATTTACTTTACGAATGCTTTAGTCGATTAAGGTTTTTGAAATTTACGCATGACAAAGAAGGTGACGCTCAATATAGCGACCCATGCAAACCCGACGAGAAGGGCAACTTGTGTATCTTTAAAGAAGCCAAGTAGTGCAATAACAAAGACCATAAATGCGATAGTAATTGCAGGGCCAATTGGCCAGAACGGTACTGGGAATTTGAGTTTTTTAACCTCTTCAGGGCTCATTTGGCGACGCATTGCGACATGAGAAAGTAGTATCATTAACCAGACCCAAACGGTCGCAAAGGTTGCGATTGACGCAATAATCACAAAGATTTTTTCTGGAAGTAGGTAGTTTAAATAAACGCCCAGTAACATGACAACAGACATCACCAGTACAGTGACCCAAGGCACCCCACTTTTAGTCAACTTGGTAAAGACTTTTGGTGCTTGTTTGTCTTGTGCCATACCATACATCATGCGACCAGCACCGAAAATATCACTATTGATAGCTGAAATTGCCGCAGTGATCACCACGATATTTAAGATATTTGCCGCTGATTGAATGCCTAAGCTATCAAAAATTTGGACGAATGGACTGCCATTTTGACCAATTTGATTCCACGGGTAGATACACATCAGAATAAAAAGTGTTAACCCATAGAATAATAAAATACGAATGGGTACCGCATTGATTGCTTTAGGAATAGTTTTCTCTGGGTTTTGCGCTTCACTGGCGGTAATACCGATCACTTCGATACCCCCAAAGGCGAACATTACGATAGCTAAGGACGCGATAACGCCTTCAATGCCGTTTGGCATAAAGCCACCGTGTTCCCATAGATTTTGGATACCCACCGCATGGTCAGTTTCTTGGCCGAAGCCGTAGAACATTAAGAAGGCTCCACCAACAATCATTGCGATGATTGCAGAGACTTTTACGATAGACAGCCAAAATTCCATTTCACCAAAAATTTTAACGTGGCATAAATTGAGTGCGCTAATAAATAGCACGATACTTAATACCCACACCCATTGGTCGACATGAGGGAACCAAAACCCCATGTACATCCCAAAAGCGGTAATATCAGCCAAGCAAACGACCAACATTTCAAATACGTAGTTCCAGCCAGTTAAAAAACCAGCTAAGGGACCCATGTAATGGCTAGCGTAGTGAGAGAATGAACCGGGTACTGGGTGATGCACAGCCATCTCGCCTAAGGCTCGCATGACCATAAATACAGCGGCACCACCGACCATATAAGCGAGTAGCACAGCAGGCCCTGCCGCTTGAATTGCGGAAGCAGACCCATAAAATAAGCCGGTACCAATCGCTGACCCTAAAGCCATAAAGCGAATGTGCCGAACACTCAGTCCCTTTCTGAGTTGATTTTGTTCACTACTTTGCATGTCTTTTCCTGTCTTTTTCTTCGTTCGATATATTGTTCCGAATAGGCTTTCGGTATTGTTTATTAAGTCGGACGTACTTTATTGAACCTTAAGGTGGCTACATTATCACAAACTTCCTTGTTCGTGAGATAGATATCTGCAATATAATGCGTGCTCAGCTAACTATTTTAGGAGTGATATGAAATACCCAATTAATGAAATCTTCCAAACCATTCAAGGAGAGGGGGTTTTTACTGGTGTTCCAGCCGTATTTATTCGTTTGCAGGGCTGCCCAGTTGGATGTAGCTGGTGTGATACCAAACAAACATGGGAAAAAGAACAAGATAAAGAATCTACCCTAGGGGATATCGCACTTAAAACGATTGATTCAGATGCATGGGCTATGGCAGATGGTGAGGCATTGGTTCAATTAATGAAAGAAAAACACTTCAGCGCACAGCATATTGTTATTACAGGCGGTGAGCCCTGTATTTATGATTTACAGCCACTGACTGGGATATTAGAACAACATGGATATCAATGCCAAATTGAAACTAGCGGCACATACCCTATTCAATGCACTGATAACACATGGGTTACTGTATCACCAAAAGTCGGTATGAAAGGAGGACTGCAGGTGATCAGCCAAGCAGTAAATCGTGCCAATGAAATTAAACATCCTGTTGCTCGCGAGAAAGATATTGAAGCACTTGAGAAAATTTTAGCATTGCGTACTGTCGAAACGCCTCCAGTAGTGGCATTACAGCCAATCAGCCAAAAAGCGGCAGCAACAAAATTGTGTATTGAAACCTGTATTCAACGCAACTGGCGTTTATCAATTCAAACACATAAGTATTTGGATATTCAATAATAAAAAATAGCGATGGTTTTTAGTAACCCCCAAGAGTTGGAAAACACTCATTGGGGGCCTTTAAATTACCTAAATGGTTGGTTTAATGGTACTTCAGGATCTGGCTCATGAGTAATACGGTTACGCAAGTCACGGCGAATAATTTCAATAGACCAAAACCAAATTAAATGGCCAAATATTTCTGAAACATTCTCATACCATGGTAGGTCGAAGAGTGGAGGGGTGAGCCCCATAAGAGGGAAAGAAATCATATGGACAAATAATTGCGCCAGTGCACCCGCTAACAACCCTTGCCATAGCTTAATTTTAGGGAATACTTCAGCAACAATACAATATCCGACAGCAAATACGATAGAAAATATGATGTGAGTAACACCCACAGAGTTAAAAACGTGCCCAGCAAAGGTGTAAACTGCAGAGTTAGGGTCGGCAATTCCTAACCAATCCCTTAAGAAAATATAAGGTGGGTTGAGGAAGTTACGTGAGCAGTCAATTTGTTCTGCTGCACGGATCAGCGTTTCTGGCGAACAAGCTGCGTTGAACATATCCGTTGGGCTTCTTGGTGGTAATGGGACTTCAGCCCCCCATTTGACAAACGAAGAGACGATACCAGCGATTAGACCAATAAATGCGGCCAGTCCATAACGCCTTCTGGATTTTGGTGTTTGTTGAAATAAATGCATTTTCCCTGCCTTATTAAGAGTAAATAATGGTAAATAATAGATCAGGTTATAATTTAATGCACTATGTCAAATTAAAGTTTTTATATCCTTAATTTCAAGGGGGGAATGTCAGCCACTGATTGCTTTTTGCCCCTCATTTATTTTCAAAATCTATTAGGCTTGCCGCCTGAGGTGCTTGTGTCCCTATATTATATTTCTATATTTATGAATGTTATTTTGCCCAGCTATCAAAATGGCTGCGTAAAATAACATTACATTATATTTGTAGCACTTGTACTTTTAAGCTTCTCCGCGATAGACGCAACCTGCATTGCAGGTTTCTTTTACGGTAACCGCACTTAATAAGGGTAGTAAAGGCTTAGTTTGTTGCCAAATCCACTGCGCTAATACCTCACTGGTTGGGTTTTCTAACCCTTCGATATCATTTAAATAATGATGGTCTAAGCGTTCCCAAATAGGTTTAAACGCGGCTTTTACGTCGGAAAAATCAATAATCCAACCACTATGGGAGTCGACTTCACCAGTAATTTCTAAACGCACCATGAAAGAATGCCCATGGAGGCGGCCACACTTATGACCCTCTGGGACATGAGGTAATTTGTGGGCAGCTTCGAAAGTGAAATCTTTATAGATTGTTGTGCTCATATGTGGCTCCTTGTTGTGAATAAACAGCGTATTGTACTGCATTTTTAGGTGAAAATATCTTTAATTACTAAAATAGCGTTAACCGCTTTTATCAATATGATCCATCAGTTAATTGCTTTAGGCTTTTTAGTTATTAATTATGGCTATCGTTTCTTATCCCATTATCTAGGGTTGTTATAACCTAACTGCATACCCTATATGTTTCAGGTACTGCGGTATTTTTTGCTTTATTACCTTAATTATTTGGGGGGAATGAGCAAGTGTTAGGTTGTCGGTCTTTTCTGGGGTAATGACATGGCGTCGTTTTTAAAATCAAAGATGAATAACACTGGGGTTACAAGATAATGACAAAAAAACAGCCGCCATTAGCGGCGCTGCCAATATCTGTTGAGCAATTAGCACGTTTACAGACGGCCGTTGATGATTTTTCATCCCATCAACTCGCATGGCTTTCTGGTTATTTGTGGGGAATAGTAAATCAGAATACGCAAGTTGATGCATCTGTCAGTGCGCCTGTGGTTACCCAAGATACGGTCACAATCATCTCTGCATCACAGACAGGAAATGCACGCCGCCTATCAGAGCAGCTTAGAGAGCGTTTAGTCGGTGAAAAAATTAGTGTGAATTTAGTGAATGCAGGGGATTATAAATTCAAACAAATTAACCAAGAGAAAGTGTTAGTTGTTGTAGCCTCAACGCAGGGTGAAGGGGAGCCAGCTGAAGAAGCGGTTGCATTATACAAATATCTTCATTCTAAAAAAGCGCCAAATTTATCACAAACCAGTTATGCGGTTTTTGCGCTGGGGGATTCATCTTACGAAAAATTCTGTCAAGCAGGTAAAGATTTCGATTCACAGCTTGCATCATTAGGGGCGACGTCATTAACCGAGCGAATTGATGCGGATGTTGAATACCAAGGGATTGCGGATGAGTGGGTTGAAAGCCTCACTCAGATTTTAAAAGCTCGCGTTCCTGCTCAAAGTGATAGCCAATTATTGGTGACTCAAGCAGGAAGTGTGAATGAAATTCATTCATCACCTTATAGTAAAACTGCGCCATTAACTGCGTCACTCCTGAGCAATCAAAAGATCACCAGTCGGGACTCACAAAAAGATGTTCGCCATATTGAAATTGATCTCGGTGACTCTGGTTTACGTTATCAACCTGGTGATGCACTAGGTGTTTGGTTCGATAATGACCCTGCTTTAGTTGATGAGTTGGTGGCTCTGTTGTGGCTGCAAGGTGATGAAGAAGTCTTTATTGGTTCGCAGCGCCACTCATTACGTGATGCGCTGATTTATCAATTAGAACTGACACAAAATACTCCAGTGATTGTCGAAAAATATGCTCAGTTATCAAAAGACGATACACTATTGTCATTAATTAGCGATAAAGCCGCTATTTTGCACTACGCACAAAATACGCCAATCGTCGATATGGTACGCCAAGCGGCATCTCAGCCTACTGCCCAAGAATTTGTTGACCTACTGCGTCCGCTAACCCCTCGTTTGTACTCGATTTCTTCTTCCCAATCTGAAGTAGAAAATGAAGTTCATGCAACGGTTGGCGTTGTCCGCTATGAGATTGATGGTAAGGCGCGTACTGGTGGTGCGTCAGGTTTCTTAGCCGATCGCTTAAATGAGGATGATGAACTTCGTATATTCATTGAGCACAATGATAATTTTCGACTGCCACAAGACCCAAATACGCCTGTGATCATGATTGGCCCAGGTACAGGGATAGCGCCATTTCGTGCTTTCTTACAGCAGCGTGACAATGACGGTGCGACAGGAAAAAATTGGTTATTTTTTGGTAATCCACATTTTGTTGATGACTTTCTCTACCAAGTGGAATGGCAGCGTTATGTCAAAGACGGTTTACTAACCCATATTTCATTAGCGTGGTCTCGCGACCAGCAAGAAAAAATTTACGTACAAGATAAACTTCGCGAACAAGGTGAAGAAGTTTGGCAATGGTTACAAGAAGGTGCGCACATCTATGTGTGTGGTGATGCAAACCGCATGGCCAAAGATGTTGAACAGGCATTATTAGATATCGTCAGTCAATATGGGAACATGGACAGTGAAGAAGCTGATGAATTTTTAAGTGAGCTGCGCGTAATGCGCCGTTATCAGAGGGATGTTTATTAATGAGCAATGAACAACAACAAAAGCCCTTAATTGTCGAAGGTAAACTCGCAGACAGTGAACGCATGAAGCAAGACAGTAATTACTTGCGTGGAACCATTAAGGATGACTTAAAAAATGGGTTAACGGGGGGATTTGAGGGTGATAATTTCCTGTTGATTCGCTTTCACGGTATGTACCAACAAGATGACCGTGATATTCGTGCCGAGCGAGCGGAACAAAAACTCGAGCCTCGCCATGCAATGATGCTACGTTGTCGTTTGCCGGGCGGCATTATTACACCCAAGCAATGGCTTGATATTGATAAGTTTGCCACAGAGCACACGCTGTATGGCAGTGTGCGCATTACGAATCGGCAAACATTTCAGTTCCATGGCATTTTAAAAGGGGATGTAAAGCCTGCCCATCAAATGTTAAGTCACGTTGGTTTAGATGCCCTTGCAACGGCGAATGACGTTAACCGTAACGTGTTATGTACCTCTAACCCCGTGCAATCTGAATTGCACCAACAAGCTTATGAATGGGCAAAGAAAATATCTGAACATTTATTACCGCGCACTAGTGCTTACGCGGAAATTTGGTTAGATAAAGAAAAAATAGTGACAACGGATGAAGAGCCAATTTTAGGGCAAACTTATTTGCCAAGAAAATTTAAAACCTCTGTCGTGATCCCGCCATTAAACGATGTGGATTTGCATGCAAATGATATGAACTTTGTTGCGATAGCCCAAAATGGTGAGTTGATCGGTTTTAACGTGCTGGTGGGCGGTGGCCTTGCTATGACTCATGGTGATACGGCGACATTTCCTCGCTTAGCCAGTGAGTTTGGGTTTATTCCATTAGAGAAAACGTTAGCCATTGCAGAAGCGATAGTGACTACCCAACGGGATTGGGGAAATCGTACTGAACGTAAAAATGCGAAAACCAAATATACCCTTGAGCGAGTGGGAGTTGATACTTTCAAAGCTGAAGTCGAAAGGCGCTCAGGCGTAGTTTTCGAACCTATTCGCCCATATGAATTTACTGAACGCGGTGACAAGATTGGCTGGCTTAAAGGCATTGATAACCGTTGGCACCTAACATTGTTTATTGAAAATGGTCGATTAATTGATTTAGAAAATAAACCATTAAAAACCGGCGTGGCTGAAATTGCACGTATTCACCAAGGGGACTTTCGTTTAACGGCAAACCAAAACTTAATTGTTGCGGGTGTGCCCGAAAGTGAAAAAGCGGCAATTGAAGCGATTGCTAGATCTCATGGGTTAATGAGTGATGACATTACGGCACAACGTGAAAATTCCATGGCTTGTGTATCATTTCCAACTTGCCCGCTCGCGATGGCCGAAGCAGAACGTTTTTTACCTGAATTTATTAGTCAAGTGGAAAGTATCATGGCCGCCCATCAAGTTGCCAATGAACATATCGTTTTGCGGGTAACGGGTTGTCCTAATGGCTGTGGGCGAGCCATGCTGGCAGAGGTTGGGTTGGTCGGTAAAGCGATGGATAGATATAACTTACATTTAGGCGGGAACCGCATTGGTACTCGTATTCCACGTATGTACCGCGAAAACATCACTAGTACAGAGATTTTAGCTATTTTGGATGAGTTAATCGGTGATTGGGCGAAAAACCGTCTACCTAATGAAGGATTTGGCGATTTTGTTATTCGCACCAATGTTGTTAAGCCCGTATTGAATTCTGCTGTTGATTTTTATGAGGTTAAGGAGGCAGTATGAGCCGACTTGAACTAGCAACACTCATCGAACTCGATAAGCCCCAACAAGTCGCTTATCTCGCTGAGTTTAATTCCCAGTTAGAAGCAATGAATGCATTGCAGCGGGTTGAGTGGGCGGTTGAATACTTACCGACTGAGTTTGTGTTGTCTTCCAGCTTTGGTATTCAAGCGGCACTGACATTGCATATGGTGACGCAAATTGTGCCTAATATCCCAGTTATTTTAACGGATACCGGTTATTTGTTCCCAGAAACCTATCAGTTTATTGAAGTATTAACAGATAAGCTGAATTTAAATTTGCAGGTGTATCGAGCCAAACAGTCACCAGCTTGGCAAGAAGCGCTGTATGGTCAACTTTGGACACAAGGGCTTGATGGTATTGAGCGTTATAACCAATTGAATAAAGTTGAGCCGATGGAGCGCGCGTTACATGAATTACAAGCACAAACCTGGTTTTCTGGTTTACGGCGAGAACAATCAGCAAGCCGTGCAAATTTGTCTGTACTAGGTATCGGGAAAGGGATTTTTAAAGTTTTACCAGTGATTGATTGGAATAATAAGCAAGTTTATGAATATCTAACAAAATATGATTTACCCTACCATCCGTTGTGGGAACAAGGGTATTTATCGGTTGGCGATACCCATACAACTCGCAAATGGGAAGAGGGTATGAATGAAGAAGATACGCGTTTTTTTGGTTTAAAGCGTGAGTGCGGGCTTCATGAAAACTAAATATTCGTCATAATTCAATCTGCAGCGTTGTTGGCTACGTGCACTCGCACTAGTCACATACTGGTGTATGCTCCTAGCGACTCATTTACTTGCCGCCTAGCTGCAACTTGAATTATTTAGAATATTGATTAGGTCATAATTCAATCTGCAGCGTTGTTGGCTACGCGCACTCGCACTAGTCACATACTGGTGTATGCTCCTAGCTTTATACTCGTCATACTTCAATCTGCAGCGTTGTTGGCTACGCGCATTCGCACTAGTCGCATACTGGTGTATGCTCCTAGCGACTCATTTACTTGCCGCCTAGCTGCAACTTGAATTATTTAGAGTATTGATTGGTTATACTTCAAATGGCAACTCGAATTATTTAGGGTATTAAATATAAGTAAATAATAACTGAATAAATAAAATATTTGTTTAATTATAAAGGAATGCCTTTTGTTAAAAATAAGTATTTCTTATTTTTATATTATTTTTTGTTTTTCTCATAATTATTAGAAGTTTGCGTTAAGTCTTGTATTTTTGTTCGGTATTGGCTGGTTTTTAGTGTTTTTGTGCAAGAGCTCAGGCTTATGCTTTTAAGTTACAAGAAAGAGCTTTTTGTCATTTCAAACCTATTACGTGAAGCCATATAGTCAACTGTCTATTTCTTATAATAAGTTTATATAACGATGGGTGAGCAAGATGGATTATTTACCATTATTTGTCGATGTCCGCACGCGAAAGGTCGTGTTAATTGGCGGCGGTGTGGTCGCAGCACGAAAAGCAGAATTGCTAATAAAAGCACAAGCTGACTTAGTGGTCATCTCACCGACGTTATGTACACAGTTACAAGCTGAACACCAACAAAATAAATTTGTTTGGTTAGCTGAAGATTACCAATCCATTCATTTAGATGATGCTTTTTTAGTTATCGCAGCAACAGATGATGCATTACTGAATGAAACGGTTTTCTATGACGCCAATGAACGAAAAATATTTGTTAACGTGGTTGATGACCAACCATTATGTTCATTTATTGTGCCTTCTATTATCGATCGCTCGCCAGTGATTGTGGCGATCTCTTCAGGGGGGACTGCGCCTGTATTAGCACGTTTACTCAGAGAAAAATTGGAAACGATGTTGCCAACTTCTTTGGGGGAAATGGCGGAAATAGCTGGCCGCTGGCGTCATAAAGTCAAAGAAACGCTAACTAATATGCGTGAAAGAAAACGTTTTTGGGAAAAAAGTTTCAGTGGTCGTTTTGCCTCTTTAGTAGAAAAAGGGCAGTTCAGTGAAGCGGAACAACAATTGGAACGTCAATTGTATGAGCCTGATAACCATGGCGAATTAACCTTAGTCGGTGCTGGGCCGGGTGATGCAGGGTTGCTCACATTAAAAGGGTTGCGAGTTTTACAAAGTGCAGAAGTGGTTTTGTATGACCATCTGGTGAGTGAGGAAATCCTCGAGTTGGTTCGTCGCGACGCTGACAAGATTTGTGTTGGGAAACGCGCAGGAAATCACAGTGTTTCCCAAGAAGAAACCAATGCTTTAATCGTGAAATTTGCTCAACAAGGTAAAAAAGTGGTGCGCCTTAAAGGTGGTGATCCTTTTGTTTTCGGGCGAGGAGGGGAAGAGCTACAAGTGGCGGCGCAAGCGGGGATCCCATTTCAAGTGGTTCCGGGTGTGACTGCAGCAATTGGTGCAGCCGCTTACGCAGGAGTTCCGCTGACTCACCGTGAACATTCACAAAGCATTACGTTTATTACGGGTCATTGCCGTGAAAATGGGATGGAACTTGATTGGCAGGCACTTGCTCGAGGAAACCAAACCTTAGCTATCTATATGGGTACCGTGAAAGCTGCGAAAATCAGCGAACAATTGATTCAATTTGGTCGTGCTGAAAATACCCCTGTAGCGGTTATCGGCTGTGGTACAAGGCGTGAACAAAAAGTAGTAACCGGAAAACTCGATGAACTTGAAGTGTTAGCACAGCAGGCACCAGCTCCTGCTTTGATAGTGGTTGGTGAAGTCGCTGCATTACACCAACAACTCGCATGGTTTGGTTCTCAAACTGAAGATATAAGATGGCGCAGTGCCGTATTGGAACTGGCTTAAGTAAGGGGCTATCGTGAACGACAAAAAATTGACTCATTTACAGCAGTTAGAGGCAGAAAGTATTCATATCATTCGTGAAGTTGCCGCCGAATTTGCTAACCCAGTCATGCTGTACTCTATTGGTAAAGATTCTTCCGTGATGCTGCATTTAGCACGCAAGGCATTTTATCCGGGAAAACTACCATTTCCTCTTTTACATGTTGATACAGGCTGGAAATTTCGTGAAATGTACGAGTTTCGCGATGCAACTGCAGAAAAATACGGCTTTGAGTTACTTGTTTATCGTAACCCTGAAGGGGAAAAATTAGGGATTAACCCGTTTGTGCACGGCAGCACTAAGCACACAGATATTATGAAAACTGAGGGTTTAAAGCAGGCTTTAGATAAGTACGGTTTTGATGCTGCATTTGGTGGTGCTCGTCGTGATGAAGAGAAATCACGTGCCAAAGAACGGATCTACTCTTTCCGTGACCGATCTCATCGTTGGGATCCTAAAAACCAACGGCCTGAGTTGTGGCATAACTATAATGGACAGATCAATAAAGGGGAAAGTATTCGTGTTTTCCCGTTATCAAATTGGACTGAGCTCGATATCTGGCAATATATCTATTTGGAAAATATCGATATTGTTCCCCTGTATTTTGCAAAAGAGCGACCGGTTATTCAGCGGGACGGCACTTTGTTAATGGTGGATGATAACCGCATTGACTTACAAACTGGTGAAGTCATTAGTCAGCAAAAAGTGCGTTTTAGGACATTAGGTTGCTGGCCACTGACTGGAGCTGTGCCATCAGAAGCACAAACGCTGCCCGAGATTATAGAAGAAATGTTGATTTCCACAACGAGTGAGCGGCAGGGGCGGCTGATTGATAGCGACCAATCCGCTTCAATGGAGTTGAAAAAGCGCCAAGGTTATTTTTAGTGGGCAAGGTGAATACGCAAAGTCAGGAGAAAAATCATGGCACAAGCCGTTTATAATGAATCAATCGCTCATCAAATCGAACAGCAAGGTGGAGTAGAGCCTTACTTATTGGCGCAGCAACAAAAAGGATTATTGCGTTTTTTAACCTGTGGGAATGTGGATGATGGTAAAAGTACCTTAATCGGCCGTTTACTGCATGATACCCGCCAAATATACCAAGATCAGCTGTCAACCTTGCAAAGTGACAGTAAGCGGATAGGGACTCAAGGGGAAAAGCTTGACCTTGCTTTGCTGGTGGATGGCCTTGCTGCTGAACGTGAGCAGGGGATCACAATCGATGTGGCTTATCGTTATTTTTCAACAGAAAAACGCAAATTTATTATTGCGGACACCCCCGGTCACGAACAATATACGCGCAATATGGCGACAGGGGCATCAACTTGCTCACTTTCTATTTTGTTGATCGATGCTCGAAAAGGGGTACAGGAGCAAACACGTCGACATAGTTTTATTAGTACATTGCTTGGGATTCGCCATCTTATTGTTGCCGTCAATAAAATGGATCTGGTGGATTACAGTGAAGCCATTTTTGAAAAAATAAAACAAGATTACCAAAAGTTTGCGATGGAATTGCCTGTGGATTTAAAGGTATGGTTTGTACCTATCTCTGCCCTAGATGGCGATAACATTGTAAATTCAAGTGATAATTTTAAATGGTATCAAGGCGATACGCTATTATCGATATTGGAAAATGTTCAAGTGGAGCAAAAAGCCTCGGAGCAAGCTTTGCGTTTCCCTGTGCAATATGTGAACCGCCCAAATTTGGACTTTCGCGGATACAGCGGGACATTATCATCAGGTGTCGTGGAAGTGGGGCAAAAGATTAAAGTGTTGCCCTCTGGCGCCATCTCAGCAATCAAAGAAATTGTGACATTTTCAGGGTTACAAGATTTCGCTGTGCCGGGGGAAGCAATTACATTAGTGCTTGAGGATGAAATTGATATCAGTCGTGGCGACTTAATTGTTGCACAAGATGAAACCTTACAAAGCACACAGCATGCCTCTGTCGATGTCGTGTGGATGTCTGAACAGCCGCTAGTTCAAGGCCAACAACTTGATATTAAAATTGCGGGAAAACGCAGTCGGGCAAAAGTAGAAAATATTCAATATCAAGTAGATATCAATAATTTAACGCAGAAAGTGGCGACAGAGCTGCCATTGAATGGTATTGGTTTAGTCGAATTTTCCTTTGATGAACCATTGTTACTGGAAAACTATCAACGCAATGCAGACACTGGCGGAATGATTTTTATTGATAGATTAACAAATGTGACCGTCGGAGCGGGTTTAGTCCGCGAAACACAAACCCCTGTCTTTGAAAAAAACAGTGATTTTAGCGAATTTGAAATAGAGCTAAACAAATTAGTCCGCCGCCATTTCCCACATTGGGGTGCACGTGATGTTTTAGGTGGGAAATAATACGGATGACAAAAGAAAACCATATTATTTGGCACCAACACGCGGTAACTCGCCAATTACGTGAAAGTAATAATGGCCATAAAGGAGCTGTGTTGTGGTTCACCGGGTTATCGGGTTCTGGGAAATCAACATTAGCAGGGGCAATAGAGAACCAACTTACGTCCATGGGAATGAAAACCTATTTGTTGGATGGCGATAATATTCGCCATGGTTTATGCCGTGATTTAGGATTTAGTGAGGCTGATAGACAAGAAAATATCCGTCGAGTGGGAGAGGTGGCGAAGTTAATGGTCGATGCGGGGTTAATTGTTGCGACTGCCTTTATCTCACCTTTCCAATCGGATAGACAGAAAGTTCGTGACTTGTTTGAACCCGAGCAATTTTTTGAGTTGTATGTGGATACCCCCGTAAATGTTTGTGAACAGAGAGACCCTAAGGGGTTATATCAACAAGCACGAGAAGGGAAAATAAAACAATTTACTGGGATTGATTCCCCTTATGAAGTACCACAACATCCTGAGCTACATCTGGATGGTCAACAACCTATTTCGGATTCTCTTTCCCAAATCATTGCGCTTTTATTGCGCAATCATGTCATTCAGCTAGATTATTAATACAGCTAAAATACCTCCTTTATTTTATTCGATGGTAAAATAAGGCGGTATTTTGCGTATTCAAACCCGACTTAATCTGACTTTTTATCACAATTTCAGTATCACAGTAGCGTCAATCGTTGAGTTATGGGATGATTAGCAAATCATTTCAGGGGGCAAGATGGGTAAATTAACGCTACTATTAATTGCGATATTAGCTTGGTTACAGTATTCCTTATGGTTAGGCAAAAATGGCATACACGACTACGTACAAGTCAAAGATGATGTCGCCGCTCAGGAAATTGTAAATTCGCGTTTAAAAATGCGTAATGAACAGCTATTCGCTGAAATCAACGACTTAAATGATGGCCAAGATGCGATTGAAGAACGAGCTCGAACTGAGCTTGGGATGATCAAACCAGGGGAATCATTTTATCGGATGGTTAAAGAAAGTAATAACCAGAAATAGACATAATAAAATGATGTCAAAATAGTATACCCATTAGCCTGATAATTTCTGATGTAAGAATTCAACAATGACAAATCCAAATCATGCCCCAGAAAACAATCTCCCTCAAATTGTTGCACTGATTCCTGCTGCTGGGGTAGGTAGCCGTATGAATGCCGAGTGCCCAAAACAATATTTGCAGGTTGCAGGTAAAACGATCATTGAACATACCATAAGCGCATTGCTCGAAAATGATAAAGTGCAAGAGATTGTGGTTGCTTTGAGTGCAGAAGACGATTATTTTCAGCAGCTTGCAATTTCTAATGACCCACGAGTAACGACGGTTATTGGTGGCAAAGAACGTGCTGATTCAGTATTAGCAGGTCTGGATTTTTTAATCACTAACCCCAATTTTTCAGATTGCTGGGTATTAGTGCATGATGCGGCGCGTCCCTGCCTCCATCAATCAGATTTAAATGAAATTATTCAATTAGCAGCGGAAAAAAATTGTTGTGGTGGGATCCTCGCAGCCCCCGTACGCGACACCATGAAACGCAGCTCAATAGCGAGTCAATTAATTGACCACACTGTTGAACGTGAAGCGTTATGGCATGCGCTCACACCACAATTTTTTCCGTTAACATTATTACGGGACTGTCTAAGTAAGGCCTTGAAAGAAAACGCTGTGATCACAGATGAAGCTTCTGCGCTAGAGTATTGCGGCCACCAACCAGTGTTAGTTGCTGGCCGCGCTGATAATTTAAAAGTGACGCGCCCAGAAGACCTCACTTTAGCGGAATTTTATCTTTCAAGAATGAACAATTAAGGAAAAAAAATGAGAATCGGACACGGTTTTGACGTACACAAATTTGGTGGCGAAGGCCCTATTATCATTGGTGGCGTGCGTATCCCTTATGAACAAGGTTTGCTCGCGCACTCTGACGGTGATGTGGTATTGCATGCGTTAACTGATGCAATTCTCGGCGCTGCTGCATTAGGGGATATTGGTAAATTGTTCCCTGATACTGACCCAGCATATAAAGGGGCGGATAGCCGAGTCTTATTGAGAGACGCGTTTTGCCATGTGCGTGCCAAAGGGTATCGCATTGGTAACATTGATATTACCATCATGGCACAGGCACCAAAAATGTTGCCACATATCGCGCAAATGCGTGTGAATATTGCCGAAGACCTTGAGTGCCACATGGATGATGTTAATGCGAAAGCGACCACAACCGAGCAATTAGGTTTTGTGGGGCGTAAAGAAGGCATTGCCTGTGCTGCAGTTGTTCTTTTAATAAAAGATAATAGTAATGAAAGTAATGAATGTTCAGTACCTGCATGGTAAGCCATTGTCTTTTGGCACATTAAAAAGTGTCCCAGAAGATTTTATCGTCAAAGAAGATTTAGGCTTTGAGCTAGACGGCGAAGGCGAACATGTTATGGTTCGTGTGGAAAAAACAGGCTGCAATACGGTGTTTGTGGCTGAACAACTAGCAAAATTTGCTAAAATTTCAGCGAGAGCGGTCAGTTATGCAGGTTTAAAAGATAGGCATGCAGTAACGGAGCAGTGGTTTTGCCTGCAAATGCCAGGTAAAGAAACGCCTGTTTTTTCGACTTGGCAACTCGAAGGCTGTCGAATACTGGCTGTTACTCGGCAAAAACGCAAATTACGTATTGGTTCCTTAAAAGGAAACCAGTTCGAAATAACCTTGCGTGATATTTCAGATGCAAAAGACGTTGAGCAACGTTTACAGAAAGTTGCATTATCAGGGGTGCCTAATTACTTCGGTGAACAACGTTTTGGGCGCGATGGGCAAAATTTAACGCAAGCGTTGCGTTGGGCAAACCAAGAAATCAACGTACGTGAACGTAACAAGCGTAGTTTTTATCTTTCTGCTGCACGTAGTGCAATGTTTAATCATGTGGCAAGCGAACGTATTGCAAATAATACCGCTCAACACGTAATGTTGGGTGATGCGCTGCAATTAACCGGCAGAGGGAGTTGGTTTGTCGCGACACAAGATGAATTTGCTACATTGCAACCTCGCTTGGAGTCCAATGAATTAAGTATTACTGCGCCATTACCAGGTGATGGGGAATTGGGTACTCAGGATGAAGCACTGGCATTTGAAACCCAGTGTTTAGAGGATTATCAACCCTTTATCTCTTTAATGCAGCGCGAACGAGTTTCTTCAGCTAGACGGGCGGTAGTTGTTAAACCACAAAATTTACAGTGGGAATGGTTGGATGACTCGACGGTAAAACTGAATTTTTTCTTAAACTCGGGTTGTTTTGCAACCAGTGTTGTGAGAGAAATTATTAATCAAAATGGGCAGGATAATGTCGATGCTAAAGATTTTATTGAGTAATGACGATGGGGTAAATGCGCCGGGGATTCAAACCCTTGCGGCTGCGTTACGCCAATATTATCATGTTCAAGTGATTGCGCCTGATCGCAATCGAAGTGGGGCTTCGAACGCATTAACATTAGATAAACCACTTAAAATTCAGACGCTAAGTAATGGTGACCTTGCTGTACAAGAAGGCACGCCAACAGATTGCGTCTATATTGGTGTGAATAAAGTGGTACGCCCCCGTCCTGATATTGTTGTATCTGGTATCAACTGTGGCCCTAATTTAGGGGATGATGTTATTTACTCAGGCACGGTTGCAGCGGCAACGGAAGGCCGCCACTTAGGTTTACCTTCAATTGCAGTATCGCTAGATGGCGAAACGCATTACGAAAGTGCCGCTAAAGTGACATGCGATATTCTAGCGCTCTTACAGAAGAACCCATTGCGAGCCGGCAATATTTTAAATATAAATGTCCCTGATATCCCGTACGAAGAGATTAAAGGAATCAAAGTCACTCGTTGTGGCAGCCGTCACGCCGCCTCTGAGGTGTATAGTTTAGAAGATCCGAAAGGGAATACACTGTATTGGTTAGGGCCTGTTGGTGAAATTCGTGATGCCAGCCCTGGAACGGATTTTGAAGCTGTGCAAAATGGCTATGTTTCCATCACCCCATTACAAGTTGATCTAACCGCTTATAAAGCACATTCATTAGTAGAAGAGTGGCTCGAAAAATCAGGAGTGTCAGTAAAATGAAAACAGGGCTCATGAAAGAACTTTTGGCTCAATTACGCCAACAGGGAATTCACGATGAGCGCCTATTAGATGCCATTTCACTCGTTCCTCGGGAACGGTTTGTGGATGAAGCGCTCTCCCATAAAGCCTATGACAATATCCCATTACCTATTGGGCATGGGCAAACTATTTCTCAGCCGTATATTGTTGCTAAAATGACGGCGCTATTGGCTTTAGCTCCGAATGATCACGTTCTTGAGATAGGGACAGGCTCAGGGTATCAAACAGCAGTATTGGCACACTTAGTTAAACATGTTTTTTCTGTTGAGCGGGTGAAGAGCTTGCAATGGGCTGCAAAACGGCGTTTGAAACAGCTTGATTTACATAATGTTTCAACGCGTCATGGAGATGGCTGGGAAGGTTGGCAATCTAAAGGGCCTTTTGATGCTATTATCGTTACTGCGGCACCAACAGAAATACCGGCTCTATTATTAGGGCAATTAAAAGATGGCGGGCGAATGGTTTTACCTGTCGGTGATAAAGAACAAGCATTGAAGCTAATTACTCGACGTGGTAATGATTACCATACTAATGTTATTGAAAAAGTCCGTTTTGTCCCATTGGTTGCCGGTGACCTCCTTTAACCTATTTGTAATGGTATTTAATCAAAGTCTGATTATTTTTATAATCGATTTAAATAAAATATCATTGCAAAGGTTCTATTAACCCAAATAGCAGTAAAACTATTCCAAATATGATATTTTACCCAGCTGAATTTGGGGGAATAGCTTAAAGCGTTAGGTCATACTCTCAAATTGTTATATTTTTAATATATTTAACTTGTTCACTATTTTGTATTTCTGCTTTAATAAGTGAAATATTTTATGATAACTCTATTGCTGACATTGTTTTGAATTGTCGCGTCAGATTTTTCTTCACGGGAGAAGAAGCATGAAAATTGTTAGCCCTATAAGCAGAATTCGATGGGCCGTCATCTTTTCATTTAGCGGAGCGCTATTGGCAGGTTGTTCTACACCGTATCATACAGCGGCACCTATTTCGAGTGTGAATGATAGCCAGTCTAGCCAACAGACGGTGCAAAGGACGACACCGGCCTCGTCACCAAATACGGGTATGAGCACGGCAATGCCGTCGTCTCGTCCAAATTTATCAAGTAATACTAACACTCAGCCTGTAAGCCGTAGTTCAGCGCCAGTAACAACTAATGGTGAAGGGCGCATTGTATACAACCGTGACTATGGCAGTATTCCAAAAGGCAGTTATAGCGGTAATAGTTATACGGTGCAGCGTGGTGACACATTATTCTATATTGCATACTTAACCGGTAATGATTTCCGGGAGTTAGCATCGAGAAACAATATTCCAGAACCTTACAGCCTAAATGTAGGGCAGGTTATTAATATTGGTAACACAAATGTGAACTCGAACACTCAATTAGCGGCAAATTCATCAAATAGTCATCAGCAAGCGGTTGATCTTCGAACAACTAATGAGTATCCTGCAAACAGTGGTGGTCAAACTTCAGGTAAGATGTTGCCTAATAATAAGAAACCTGCAACGCAAGTTTCAACGACAACAACAACCTCGACAGCAACCGCTTCTACCGCAGTCAGCAGTACGAATAATTCGTCAATAAAATGGCGTTGGCCAGCTGAAGGGAAAATGATTGAAGGTTTCTCTGATGCTCAAGGCGGGAACAAAGGGGTAGATATAGCCGGTTCTCGTGGTCAAGCTGTGCTTGCTGCTGCGCCAGGAAAAGTCGTTTACGCAGGTAATGCTTTGCGTGGATACGGAAATCTAATAATTATAAAACATAACGATGACTATCTAAGTGCTTATGCTCACAATGATACGTTACTTGTGCGTGATCAGCAGGATGTCACTGCGGGTCAAAAAATAGCCACTATGGGTAGTACTGGAACTAGTTCGGTTAGACTACACTTTGAAATTCGTTACAAGGGAAAATCAGTAAACCCGTTGCGCTATTTGCCGCAACGATAAACTGGGCAGAGTGCTTTGACATTCTGTCCGCATTATCTAGGGTAGGAGTCACTGATGAGCCAAAGTTCGCTGAAAGTTAACGAGTTATATAATGACCTCGATGAAAGTAATTTAAATGACACTTTTGACGAGAGTCAGTTTAAAGAAGAGGATCTGGTTACTGAGCTAGATGACGAAATGGATTTACTCCAGAACACAAATCAACGTGTTCTGGATGCCACTCAAATTTATCTTAGTGAGATTGGGTTCTCACCACTCCTTACAGCAGAAGAAGAAGTTTTCTATGCAAGACGCGCATTGCGTGGAGATATTGCATCACGACAGCGCATGATAGAAAGCAACCTTCGTCTCGTTGTAAAAATATCACGTCGTTATAATAATCGAGGTCTCGCATTACTCGATTTGATAGAAGAAGGAAATCTTGGGTTGATTCGTGCTGTTGAAAAGTTTGATCCTGAAAAAGGGTTTCGCTTCTCGACGTATGCAACGTGGTGGATCCGTCAAACGATCGAGCGCGCGATTATGAACCAAACTCGAACCATTCGTCTTCCTATTCATATCGTTAAAGAACTCAATATTTACCTTCGTACTGCACGTGAATTAGCCCAGAAGTTGGACCATGAGCCAAGTCCTGAAGAGATCGCTGAGCAGCTAGATAAACCTGTCGAAGATGTCAGTAGGATGTTACGTTTAAATGAACGTATCACATCTGTTGATACGCCAATTGCAGGGGACTCAGAGAAATCTTTGCTTGAGGTATTGTCTGATGATAATGATTCAGGTCCAGAAAATACAATTCAAGATAATGACTTAAAAGAGAATATTGTTAAGTGGTTATATGAATTGAACCCAAAACAAAGGGAGGTTTTAGCACGACGTTTTGGGCTTTTAGGCTATGAAGCTGAAACTCTGGAAGAAGTTGGCCGTGAAATAGGGTTAACAAGAGAACGTGTTCGCCAGATCCAAGTAGAAGGTTTAAAGCGATTAAAAGATATTTTACATGGAGAAGAGCTGACTCTGGAGTCGCTATTTAATATGTAGGATGTTGATTAGATAGTTAAAGTCCCTATAAACTAAGGTTTATAGGGACTTTTTATATGTAAAAAATAGAGAACAAGCTTAGTTAATGGGGACTCCACTATGAAATTTAAAATCATCATCAGGTGTCGAAATTAATTCAGCTTCAATAATACCAAAATAATTAACTCGCTCAGTAATATCTTGTTTGCTAATTAATTGCGCTAAGTGCAAATAATCTTGATAGTGGCGAGCTTCTGAGCGTAATAATGAAATATAAAAATTTGCCAGCTGCTCATCAAGAAATGGGGCTAATTTAGCAAAACGCTCACAAGAACGTGCTTCGATATAAGCTCCAATAATTAGCTTATCAACTAAGGTTTTTGGATCATGGGGGTCGACATGGCTCAACAACCCTTTAGCATAACGGCCTGCAGTGATGCCATCGTATGGAATATTACGTTCATGCATAATCTCTAGAACTTGGTAAAAATGATGAAGTTCCTCTTTGATTAGCAGGACCATTTTATCAATTAAATCTTGGCTATAAGGTGATTGTTTTTTTGCCAATATCTGTTTAGAAACCTGATTTTTGTTTCTTAATGTATGGATGTCACCAATTCTGTCATAAGCAAATGATTCATAAGGTTTAAACCATTCAAGTAGCACTGCAGCACTGTCTTTATCGACAGCATACTTGCGAATTAAAAACATCGCACTTTGCGCGGCTTTTAATTCACATAACAAATGGTCTTTTAAGATAATGGGCAAGTTTTCAGGCAAACTCGCTTTTTTTACCCACGCATCAGGCGTTTCACATTGCAGAAACTGCCTGATTGGTGTGAGTAATTGCGCATACTCATCCATATTAGTTATCCATATCCTTTAACCGATAAATCCAATCTAGGGCTTGGCGCGGAGTGAGTTTATCGGGATCAATTTCAGCGAGAGCAGTTAATACTGGTGATGGCTCGACATCTTCTGTGGTTAAAAAGCTAAGCTGGGCGCTATCCACATGGCTCGCATTGGCATTGTTTGAGATCACTTCGAGTTCTTTAAGCTTTTGTTTTGCTCGTTTAATCACATCTTTTGGCACGCCTGCAAGAGAAGCGACAGCAAGGCCATAGCTTTTGCTGGCGGCGCCGTCTTGAACGTTGTGCATAAAGGCAATGGTATCACCGTGCTCAATAGCATCGAGGTGAATATTGACTGCACCTTCGAGTTTTTCAGGTAGTGTTGTTAATTCAAAATAATGCGTAGCAAATAAGGTCATTGCCTTGATTTTATTAACTAAATTTTCAGCGCAAGCCCAAGCAAGAGAAAGGCCATCATAGGTTGAAGTCCCACGACCAATTTCATCCATTAGCACTAAGCTATGTTCTGTCGCATTGTGAAGGATATTGGCGGTTTCTGTCATTTCAACCATAAAGGTGGAACGGCCAGAAGCTAGGTCGTCAGAGGCTCCAACACGAGTAAAAATACGGTCGATTGGCCCTATTACTGCCTTGCTGGCAGGAACAAAACTGCCGATATACGCTAATAAGGTAATCAACGCAGTTTGGCGCATATAGGTACTTTTACCGCCCATATTTGGACCAGTAATAATTAATAGGCGACGTTGTGGTGATAGTGATAATGGGTTAGAAATAAACGGCTCGCTAAGCACTTGTTCTACAACAGGGTGGCGACCCTCGGTGATTTGAATACCCGGTTTTTCAGTCAGTTGTGGGCAAGCATAGCCTAGAGTTTGTGCTCTCTCCGCAAGGTTGGCTAGGACATCTAACTCAGCAAGTGCTTCAGCACTAGTTTGCAGCGCAGCAAGATGAGGCAATAGCATATCAAACAGCTCATCATACAGCGCTTTTTCAATAGCTAATGCTTTTCCTTTTGATGTCAATACCTTATCTTCATACTCTTTGAGTTCAGGAATAATATAGCGTTCTGCATTTTTTAACGTTTGGCGACGGACGTAATGGATAGGCGTTAAATGGCTTTGACCGCGGCTAACTTGAATATAGTAGCCATGAACCGCGTTATAACCGACTTTTAGGGTATCGATCCCCAGCTTTTCTCTTTCACGAATTTCGAGTCTATCGAGGTAGTCGGTTGCCCCATCAGCAAGGGCGCGCCATTCATCGAGTTCACTATTATAACCTGGGGCGATAACACCGCCATCACGTACCAACACAGGTGGCGCATCAATAATGGCTTTTTCAAGTAAGTCTTGTAATTCATCAAATTGGCCAATACGATTTTGAAGATCTTGTAAATACGAACAACTTGATTGGCTCAGTATTTGATGAATATCTTGGTATTGCTGGAATGCGTAACGCATACGGGTTAAGTCGCGTGGGCGAGCGGAACGCAGCGCTAAGCGTGCTAATACCCGTTCTAAATCGCCGATTTGACGCAAAAATGGTTGTAATTCAAAGCCGCATTCTTGCAATGCACTAATAGCTTGTTGGCGGTTATTTAATACTTGAATATTACGCAATGGGGTATGTAGCCAACGTTTTAGCATACGGCTGCCCATTGGGGTTACACTCATATCCAAAATGGCGGCAAGTGTGTTTTCTGTACCACCTGCAAGGTTTTGTGTGATTTCTAAATTGCGACGAGTTGCTGCATCCAAAATGACATTATCATTTTGTTTTTCCATCACAATACTGCGAATATGGGGCAGTGAAGTACGTTGTGTGTCTTTTACATATTGTAATAAGCAGCCCGCGGCTCTGAGCGCTTTATGGGCATCTTCAACCCCAAAACCGATTAAATCTTTCGTACCAAACTGTAAACCGAGCTGTTGTTTTGCAGTATCAAGCTCATATTCCCATAATGGGCGGCGACGTAAGCCTTTATTGTGTTCAATTAATGCCATACTGGCGAAGTCTTCAGGGTATAGAAGTTCGGCAGGGCGAGTGCGTTGAAGCTCAGCTTGTAATGCTTCTTCGTCGGCAATTTCACTGATAATAAAACGACCAGAAGTGATATCTAATGTGGCAAACCCGAAGCCTTGTTGGTCTTGCCATACCGCAGCTAATAGGTTGTCTTGCCTTTCATTTAATAGCGCTTCATCGGTGATAGTACCCGGCGTGACAATACGTACTACTTGGCGCTCAACCGGCCCTTTACTGGTAGCAGGGTCGCCAATTTGTTCACAAATGGCGACGGATTCACCCATTTGTACTAATTTGGCTAAGTAGCCCTCGGCAGCATGGTGGGGAACGCCGGCCATAGGGATCGGCTGCCCCGCAGATTGTCCCCGTTTGGTGAGGGAAATATCCAACAATTGAGACGCTTTTTTAGCATCATCAAAAAACAGTTCGTAGAAGTCACCCATGCGATAAAACAGCAGTATGTCTGAATGTTGTGCTTTTAGTTTTAGATACTGCTGCATCATTGGTGTGTGGGATTCGAAATTTTGGCTGTCAGTCATGGGGTTATCTATATTAACTTATTGAATTAACTTGATTCTATGTTTTTTCATTGTCTCATAAGATCTCATTATATCTTATAAAATACCACAGAATCCCATATATAAGTGTAGGTTAAAGTGTAGGTTGTTAGTGGTGATATGGTATAATGGGCATAACAAAACTGATAACCTACACTTTTCACTAAAAATCTTTAATTATCTTATAGTCAGCGCTAAACAAGGTAACACTTATGAGCCAAAAGCAGCCAGCAAAACCCTTATCAACGAAAGCCATTGAGGCAATGAAACCTAACAGTAAAGATAGGTCTGATACAGGTGAAAATACAGGTTTACGTGTATTTTGTGGCGCAACAGGCATTAAGACATTTTTCTACCGTTATACTAGCCCAGTTACACACAAACTTGTACAGCTAAAGATCGGTAATTTTCCTCAAACTTCATTAAGTGAAGCGAGAGTTAAGTTACAAGAGTTGAAACAGTTACGTCAATTAGGTCGATGCCCTGTCACTGAGCTAAAAGAAGAAAAGCAATATAAAAAACAAGAACAACTCCAGCCGCAAAAAACACAGTTAACAGTAAAAGAACTTGTTGAGCTTTATTTAGTTGATCATATCGAAGATCGTAAAGGCAAAGACGGTAAAATTATTTCTGGTTCAAGAAAGAAGAAAGGGCAAAAGGAAGTTCGTCGCATGCTTGAAGCCGATGTTGTACGTGTTTTAGGTGAGCTTATGGCGCATGAGGTGACCCGAAAAGATGTGATAGAGCTTGTACGTGAAATTAATGGGCGAGGTGCTAAGGTTCAAGCAGGTAATGTATTACGTGAATTGTCAGCAGCCTATGAGTTTGCAATCGGTCTAGAGTATTTTGATGATAATTTTGCTAACCCCGCTTTATTGGCAAAATCGAGCTTGCAGCAAGCTAAGTTTAAGCTAACCAGTAATAAAGGTACTCGTTATCTAGATGATAATGAACTCAAAAAATTTTTAGCATGGTTACCTAGTTCTGCTTATACCAATGTTGTGAAAAATGTTTTCCGTCTGACGCTTTGGACGGGTTGCCGAACTGGTGAAGTGTGCGCAATGGCTTGGGATGATGTGGATCTTGAAAAAGGAACTATTCATTTGAAAGAAACCAAGACAGGAATTGAACGATACGTGCAATTACCCGAGCAAGCAGTCACCTACTTGAAATCAATGCGCATGAACTCCGATAAATATCTTTTCCCATCTCAAGTAACCAAGTTGCCGATTCAACAAAAATATCTAACAGAATGTGCGTGGCGTTTACGCAAAGAAGGCAAGATGCTAGATATCCCTGATTGGTCACCTCATGATTTACGTCGAACAGTACGTACTGGGCTAGCTAAACTAGGTTGCCCCAATGAAGTGGGGGAGGCGATACTTGGGCATTCACGTAGTGGTATCGAAGGAACGTATGATTTATATGGTTATGAGAGTGAATGCAAAGTGTGGTTGCAGAAGTGGGCGGATCATATGGGGAGTTTGGTATGATATATTAAACTGTGAATTAATAATAATAGTAAGCGGCTGTATTTCTGTGGACACCAATCAACTATGCGGCAATACGAGCAGTGGCGCCTGCAATAAACAGTTCAAGTAACCGTTCTTGTTTGTATTGACTGAGTCTACTTTTTCTCATGGAACTATCCTAGATGATCTTAGTTATCTAGGACTGCTCCAATTATATCTAATACTCATAATTTGAAAGCAGTGTTGAAGTATTAAATATGACATTTACTGATAATCCATCCTTTTGATAATTATCACAAGTTATCAGCCTGTTCTATTAGATTTTTGGCTATAAATAGGTAACAATAGTTCCATTATTTTTACTGATGTAAGTAATGGAATAATGGCTAAAAAACCGAAAGAAACCAAATCTGAACCGTTAGAAGTTATCCTGTGGAAAGCCGCTGATAAATTGCGTAAGAATATTGATGCAGCAGAATACAAGCATGTTGTGCTGGGATTAATATTCTTAAAGTATATTTCTGATTCGTTTGAGTCTCACTATGAAAAGCTTAAAGCGGGACAAGGCGAGTTTGCAGGGGCAGATCCCGAAGATAGCGATGAATACCTTGCTTACAATGTGTTCTTTGTGCCTGAAAAAGCACGTTGGACAAATTTACTCAATAATGCAAAACAGCCCAATATCGGTAAATTAGTCGATGACGCTATGGAAGCCATCGAAGAAGATAACCCACAATTAAAAGGGGTATTGCCAAAAGTTTATGCACGTCAAAACCTTGATGCAACGGTACTTGGCGAGTTAATTGACCTTGTGGGTGATATCGCTTTAGGTGATGCTAAATCACGCTCTGCGGATGTACTAGGTCATGTTTTTGAATATTTCTTAGGTGAGTTTGCGTTAGCAGAAGGTAAACAAGGCGGTCAGTTCTATACACCGAAATCAATTGTTTCCTTACTGGTTAACATGCTAGAGCCTTATGAAGGACGTATTTTTGACCCGTGCTGTGGCTCTGGCGGTATGTTTGTTCAATCAGAAAAATTTGTTGAATCCCACCAAGGGAATATTGATAACATTTCCATTTATGGTCAAGAGTCTAACCAAACCACATGGCGTTTGGCGAAAATGAACTTGGCTATTCGGGGTATTAACTCTGAGCAAGTAAAATGGAACAATGAAGGCTCGTTTTTAAATGATGCCCATAAAGATTTACGTGCGGATTTTATTATTGCGAACCCGCCGTTCAACGTCTCTGATTGGTCTGGTGAACAATTACGTAAAGATGCCCGCTGGCAATACGGTGCGCCACCAGCAGGGAATGCAAACTTTGCGTGGATGCAGCACTTTTTATATCACTTGTCACCGAAAGGGCAAGCGGGTGTGGTACTGGCTAAAGGGGCGCTAACTTCGAAAACATCGGGTGAAGGCGATATTCGAGCCGCATTAGTGAAAGATGCGAATGTGATTGATTGCATAGTTAACTTGCCCGCTAAGTTGTTCCTAAATACGCAAATTCCTGCTGCGCTATGGTTTATGCGCCGTGATCGTAATAACTCTTCGGTGTATCAAGATCGTAGTGATGAAATTTTGTTTATTGATGCACGAAATCTGGGTCATTTAATTAACCGCCGCACTAAAGTGTTATCGGATGAAGATATTAAACTGATTTCAGATACCTATCATAATTGGCGTAATAAAAATGGCGAATATGAAGATGTCGCGGGTTTTTGTGCCTCTGTCGCTATCGAAAAAGTGGCTGAACTGGATTATGTGCTCACACCAGGTCGTTATGTAGGTCTTGCTGATGAAGAGGATGATTTTGATTTTAAAGAGCGTTTTACCCTACTAAAAGCCGAGTTTGAAGCACAATTAGAAGAAGAGGCAAAGCTTAATCAGGCGATTGCGGAGAATCTGGCAAAGGTGATGGTATGAGTGAGTGGGTAGAGTATAGTTTGGAAGATGTAGCTGAAATAACATCTTCTAAGAGAATTTTTTATGCGGATTATGTTGACTACGGAATACCATTTTATCGTTCAAAAGAGATTATTGAGCTTTATAATCGTAGTGAAATAAGTAACTCACTCTATATTTCAGAGCAAAAATATTTAGAGATCAAAGAAAAATATGGAGTACCAGTTATTGGCGATATTCTATTAACAAGCGTCGGAACGTTAGGTATCCCATACTTAGTTAATAATTCTAATGAATTTTACTTCAAAGATGGAAATCTAACTTGGATAAGAAAGATAAATAAAAACATTGTATTACCTGATTTTATCTATTGTCTTTTAAATTCACCATTAGGAAAAAATAAGTTAGATGAAATAACAATCGGGTCTACACAGGCGGCATTGACTATTGCTGGATTAAAAAAAATAAAAATTTCAGTGCCTAACTTGAGTGAACAATTAGAGATTGTTCATGTTATTCAATCAATTAGTAAAAAAATTGAGTTACTCCATCGTCAAAATAAAACCTTAGAATCAATGGCTGAAACGCTTTTTCGCCAGTGGTTTGCAGATGATTCAAATGGTAGTGGTAAAGAAGTTGAATTGCACGAAATTATAGAATTTAATCCTAAGAGGGTTTTACCTAAAGGCTCTAAAGCTATGTATTTAGAGATGGCTGGGCTGAATACAAACACATTTGCTGCTTCTGGTTATTATGAAAGAGATTTTACATCGGGGCAAAAATTTATAAAACAAGATACATTATTAGCCCGTATAACGCCTTGCCTTGAGAATGGTAAAGCAGGTTATGTTCATTTTTTATCCCCAGAACAAGTAGGCTGGGGCTCAACTGAATTTATTGTTTTAAGACCAAAGCCTAAATTTCATCCATTATTTTCATATATCCTATGTCGTAATAATGAGTTTAAAGAGTACGCAGAAAGTTGTATGGAAGGCTCAAGTGGAAGACAACGAGTCAATGTATCTCATTTATCAATGTATACACTTACCTTGCCACATGATGATGTTATTACGCAATTCAATGAAATCTTAGCTTCAATAGAACCAAAATTAATTAGTAATGCATTGCAAATCCAAACTCTAGAAAACCTTCGTGATACCTTACTCCCTAAATTAATGAGTGGAGAAGTACGCGTTAATTATACACCAGAAGAAATAAAACAATAATCGAATTAGGCAGCGTATCTTTGGCGCTGTTTTTTTATACCCTTTTGCTAAAGGATGACAAAATAATGTCAAAAATGACAGAATCCGATATTGAAACCATGACCATTGAGCAGTTGCAAGGCCTAGGCTATGAATATGTGTATGGCCCAGACATTGAGCCATCAGGTATAAATCCCCTGCGTACTTATCAGCAAGTCATTCTTCAGCAAAAAGTATTCGAAGCGATACAACGCTTAAACCCCCATTTAACACAAGATAAATGTGAGGAAGCCTTAAAACAAGTCACACAGATTAACTCGCCTGATTTAATGGCAAATAACCTGAGTTTTCATCGTTTACTGACAGAAGGGATCAACATTGAGGTCAGTAAAGATGGCAATACCCAAGGGGAGTATGTATGGCTGGTGGATTTTAATCAACCGGATAACAATGAATTTCTAGTCGTTAATCAGGTCACCATTCGGGAAGATCGCAAAGAACGTCGCCCTGATGTGATTATCTATATTAATGGTTTACCACTGGTCGTCATTGAACTAAAAAATGCGATTGATGAAAATGCCACCATTGAAGGGGCATATAATCAAATTAAAACCTATCAGCAACAAATCCCCTCATTATTTACTTACAATGCCTTTAGCGTGATTTCTGATGGATTAGAGGCAAAATCAGGGACTATTTCTGCCGATTTTAGCCGCTTTATGGCATGGAAAACCCATAATGGCATGACTGAGGCTAAAAATACTCAGCCACAACTGGAAGTGTTAATTCAAGGCTTGCTTAACCCTGTTACGCTATTGGATATGATCCGCTATTTTATTGTGTTTGAATCCAGTAAACAGGAAGACAGTAACGGTATTATTTCGATTAAAACCGTTAAAAAAATGGCAGCTTATCACCAATACTATGCGGTGAATGCGGCGGTACTTTCGACCATTCGTGCTTCAAATGTCAATGCGAATTCACCCTCTGCGGAAGTAGCGTTACGGCAACAAGGTAGGAACCAACAGCACCTCGTATTAGAACAAAAAGCAGGAGATAGAAAAGCGGGGGTGGTATGGCATACCCAAGGTTCGGGTAAATCCCTCTCAATGGTGTTTTATACAGGTAAGATTGTTTTAGCCCTCGATAACCCAACGGTTGTGGTGATCACCGACCGTAACGACTTAGACGACCAACTTTTTGGCACTTTTTCTTCTGCGGTACAACTATTACGTCAAACCCCGAAACAAGCTGAAAATAGAGAAGAATTAAAAGAATTACTGAAAGTTGGCTCGGGTGGCGTGATATTTACCACTATTCAAAAATTCCAACCTGATGATGGTAGTAGCGTTTATGAACTACTGTCTGATCGTAGCAATATCATTGTCATTGCTGACGAGGCGCATCGTTCTCAATATGGTTTTTCAGCAAAAGAAGTGGATGTGAAAGATGAGCAGGGTAATGTTGTCGGTAAGCGCACCGTTTATGGCTTTGCAAAATATATGCGTGATGCTTTACCAAATGCGACTTACTTAGGTTTTACGGGGACACCCATTGAAAAAACAGATGTCAATACTCCTGCGGTATTTGGTAACTATGTTGATATCTATGATATCGCTCAGGCTGTAGAAGATGGGGCGACAGTGCCTATCTACTATGAAAGCCGTTTAGCAAAAGTCCAAATTAGCGATGAAGGCCGCGAATTGATTGAAGCGTTCGATGAAAGCTTCACGGATGAAGACTTAACACAGACTCAGCAACAACGGGCTAAGTGGGCGCGAGTTGAAAGTATTATTGGCAGTAAAGAGCGAATCAAAGCGATCGCTAAAGATTTAGTCACTCACTTTGAAGAACGGTTAATGGCGAATGCGGATCACGGTAAAGGCATGATCGTTGCTATGTCTCGTCGGATTGCTGCGGCATTGTATGAGGAAATCGTGGCACTCAAACCTGAGTGGCACAGTGATGATCTTAATGATGGTGTGATTAAGGTTGTGATGACGTCTTCCGCATCTGATGGCCCTGATATAGCGAAACACCATACGACGAAGAAAGACAGGCAAGTACTCGCTAATCGCATGAAAGATGAAGATGATAAGCTGAAATTAGTCATTGTGCGTGATATGTGGTTAACGGGGTTTGATGCACCGAGTATGCACACGTTATATATCGATAAACCGATGAAAGGGCACAACCTAATGCAGGCTATCGCCCGTGTTAACCGAGTCTATAAAGATAAATCAGGTGGCTTGGTTGTCGATTATTTGGGAATTGCGGCTGATTTAAAATCGGCTCTGTCGTTTTACTCAGATGCGGGTGGTAAAGGTGATCCTGCACTTACCCAAGAAAAAGCCGTTGAGGTCATGAAAGAAAAATTAGATATCCTTGACGGAATGCTCTTTGGTTTTGATTATCGTGAATATTTTACCGCATCCACATCTCGTAAATTAGCCATTATTTTAGAAGCAGAAGATTTTATTTTAGGGATTGATGAAGGTCAGGGGAAAGTGCGTTTTTTAACAGCGGTCACGGCTTTATCTCAAGCCTTTGCATTAGCAACGCCACAACCTGAAGCGATGGAGGCAGCCCCTGAAATTGCTTTTTTTCAAGCAGTAAAAGCCAGATTGAACAAGTTTGATTCAAATGGAGGAAGTGGCATTATCGGTGATGACAGCATGGAAGTTCGCGTTAAACAGACTATTGATCAAGCCTTAGTGACTGATACGGTAGTCGATGTATTTGATGCTGCGGGGATTAAAAAGCCTGATATATCGATCCTTTCTGATGACTTTTTAATGGAGATGCAGGATTACCAACATAAAAATATCGCGTTGGAAACCTTGAAAAAATTGTTAGCAGATGAAATCAATGTGCGAACAAAAATGAGCGTTATTCAAGGTAAAAAACTGATGGATATGCTAACGGGGGCGATTAAAAGCTATCAAAATAAAATTTTGACGGCAGCTGAAGTCATTGATGAACTAATTAAATTAGCAAAAGATATCAATAAGGTTGATAGGGAAGCGAATGACCTGAATTTATCACCTTATGAATATGCTTTCTATACGGCTGTGGCTGAAAATGATAGTGCTCAAGAACTAATCGGAAAATCAAAACTAAGGGAATTAGCGGTTGTACTCACTGAAATGATCCGTAATAACGTCACATTAGATTGGACTATCAAAGAGTCTGCAAGAGCAAAAATACGCGTTATCGTTAAACGGTTACTTAACCGTTATGGCTATCCGCCTGATATGTCTGCATTAGCAACAGAAACCGTCTTGGCACAAGCGGAGTTGCTATCGAATGAATTGTTGAAATCAAATTAGTGGGTTTTACTTTAACCGATTTATCTTTAACGCAGGAATAAATTGATGAGTCAAAAGATGTGGATGGTTCGTGGTGATTCAGGGAAGTTATATGATGATTTTCGAGAAAAAGAACTGGTTGGTTTAGGCTGGTCTGGCTTAGCTCCATTATTGAAAATTGGGCAATCAAGAAAAGAGATACTGAAATTATACCGTCAAGTAGACCCAGCAACGAAACTCGGTACAGCGCGTTCAGGCGCATCTCAAGTATGGCGTTTTGTTAATGAAATTAAAGTTAGCGATTGGGTAATTACTTACTCACCTGCTAACCGTACCTATTTATTAGGGCAGGTTGTTTCTGAGTTTCAATACCGTGCTGATCTTTGTTCTATGGGGATGGGAATTGCGCGTCAGATTAAATGGAATACTGATGAAATTGATCGGGATACCTTATCAACTAAAACCAAAAATACCCTAGGTTCTACATTGACCGTTTTTAAACTTCCTGATTTTGCAGTGAAAGAATTATTGGGTAATAAACCATTATCTGACAACGAAAAAAACGCTAATATTTCAAATATAGACGATGAAGAGATAGTATCTGATCCATTAAAGGATATGGAAATTCAAGCGTTAGAACGTATTAAAGATAAAATCATTACGCTTGATGCAGATGAAATGGAATTATTAGTTGCCGGTATTCTGCGTGGGATGGGATATAAAACCCAAGTTTCGCCAAATAGTGGCTCAGATAGAGGTAAAGATATTATCGCATCACCTGACGGTTTTGGATTTGAAAACCCAAGAATTGTGGTTGAAGTTAAGCATCGTAAAGGGCAAATAGGCAGCCAAGATTTAAGAAGCTTTATTGGTGGACGCCATCATGATGACCGTGGTTTATACGTCAGTACTGGCGGCTTTACCAAGGATGCTCGCTATGAAGCTGAACGATCAAAAATCCCGCTATCACTTTGGACATTAGATGATTTAGTACGCACTTTGATTGAACATTATGAACAGGTTGATATTGAAACGAAGTTACTGGTGCCATTGAAGAAAGTTTTTTTACCAGTCTTATCTGATTAATTTAGCAATAAGAATTTTTAGGTTAAGAAGTCTATTTTTATCAGTAAGAGTCAAGTTAATCGCTTAGAGAAAATATAGATTTACCATTGCTAGTGTTGAATATAGGGAGCAAAATGCTCCCATCATAAATCGCTTATTTATCGTAATGTATTCATACATTGTTTACTTAGCGTTATCTTGAGACGGCTATTTTTTGTATGTACCATCCATTGCCCCGACAGCCCCTATACCGCATTGAGCCGAGCAACCAAAATTTGTTTTGATTGCTATCTTTCCCGCTTTATCGATAGAAAATTCCATTTTACAATATTGGTCTCCATAGTCACTATCTGTGCTGACTAGCGCTGTAGCATTCCAAGTATTTGACGATAAGTCTCTTTCTGTAATATAGGCTGTTCCTTCAGCTTCGCAGACATACATATCAACATTGGCATTAATCTGGAAATCGAACTTTGGCGCATCATTTTGGCTTGGTGTTATTTCTAGTATTCCATGTTTGCTTTTGTATTCTGCAGGATTTTGGAAAGGTGAGTTTGCTGCCTGTGCTGTTGATAAGAAGGTGATTACAGTGGCAATGACTAGTGATGAATATTTCATATTATTCCTCTAAATATTAATGCGGTTATACAAGGTGATTTATGCCTTGCAGATTACGATTATTAATACATTAGACTCAAAATTATTAAAACTGGCTTTTCCAATAAATTAGATATCGCAAATAATCCCCACCATCCTCTTGCAGCCCATGCACCAACGGTTTCATGCTTTTATGGGGTAAATCAGGCCATTCGCCAATCCCTCTTGGCTGATGAATATTTTCTTCACTTAGGCTTTCCCATCCTGCTTCATTTGGCACCCATAAACCTTGCCATTCTTCTTGTGCTATTCGAGGTAGCTTCCAGCAGGGCTGATAACTAATTCGTCCATGTTGCCGCAGTACGTCCAACGGGGTTTCAGGGCGCAAAGTAGCAAGAAAACGATAAGAACTGGCGTTGTTGCGGAGCATATCCTGATAAATGTCATCGCTGTGGGTATCAATCAGGTATTCAAACGGTGAGACAGATTTCAAGATATTGGTTGTACCACCTTCGATCTCGATTTCTTCAACCCAGACCACAATACGCTGCCAGACAATAGCCTGAATCAAGCAACGGTATTCTAGGAATTGAGTATCCAGTGGTAATTCAGTGAATAATGGGGTTTGTGCTGTCTCAATATGTTCTGCAAAGGCGGATGCATCAAAAGAGCGGTAGTGAGTTGGGTATCCGAGCACTTCACGATAATCATACTGATTCAAGGGGGTAATCACACCCAAATACTCCAGTTGATGAATAATACGCTCAGCACGGTGAAATCCTATCCGAAAATAGCGCTGTAAACGTCTCGGTGACGCTCTGTTAATGAGAATGACATAATCAATAGCTTTAGCTGTCAATGGGTCATAGCTGCTGTCTAACGTGTTGTGGTGAGATAACTGCATAATGCCTCTGAGTCAGTGACGAAAATACAGTTATTAGAATAACAAAGGGTATTAAAAGATACTAATCTAATTCTTCCTGTTTCATGGTGAGTGCATTTTTTAATAACGCTTTTCTTTTCTCAACTGACAGTGATTTGTAGATTTCAAGTAAAAGGTTAAGATCTGCACTTTCAGAAGATAGCGTGTTTTGCTTGATGAGCTCTTTTTCATCGGTATTTAGGATCACCTTAAAGGCATCAATATGATAGAGGTCGCCACGCTTATTAGGGTTCTTCTTGCGAAAGTGGGGATGAAGAGCTGTAATTGACTCTAGACGGACTCTAACGCCTTTCGCTGTCGTCGGGATATCCATATCTTTATATTCAGGATAACGTGTTGGATCGTCAGCTTTTTCTTTTCCTATAGCAGCTAGCTCTCCACTGGTAAACCAGAGCTTGGGCGCATTATCCATTTCAGTTAGTTGTTTTTTATCAGTCATGATTTCTATAAATCTCATATATATCAAAAGGATAAAATAACCGCACTAGAAAGATGTTAAAATCATAAAGATATCTATTGATAATTCCCTTTAATTGGTTTTTAATAGACGAGGAATTAAACAGTGGAGTTATTACTATGTCTAACCCTGTAGCATCTCAAAAAAAGCCCCGAAAAGGAAGCGCTGCGGATTGGCACCGTGCGGATATTGTGGCGGCTTTGCATAAAAAAGGGGTCACACTAGCGCAATTATCTCGTGAGCATGGTCTTTCTTCTCGGACGTTAAATAATGCGCTAGAGCGAGCGTACCCAAGAGCTGAACAGATCATTGCGGATGTGATTGGCACGGCTCCCGAAACAATATGGCCGAGTCGTTACATCAACAAGCCACCCTCTAATAATCATGGACGGTAATTGAAATAGTCTAAATATTTACCCGTGCCTATCAGTAAGGCATTGCACCCATTCTAGCGTCAACACCATGGAAAAAAACCTTAATTCATTTAATTGAAGGAACAGTTATGTCTATCAAAAATAAATTGCAAAAAATTCGAGAAGAAAACGAAGCGAAAGGATTAAATGATCCAGCTTTATTTAAACAGCGTTTGTTAAGCGGTGGCTTTGGATTAGCAAAAACCTTTTGGCTATTTTGGTTTTTACCGATTTTATTCTTAAATATCGTTGAATTTTTTATTACTAAAAAGGTGACATTAAATAAAGTGGAAGCATTGATTCTCATTTGGGATGTTTGCTGTTTTTACTTTATCGTGAAAATACCGAATCGTCGAGCGTGGTATTACGTGGCGTTGGTGGTGATTGCACTCGATATATTAGCAGGAATAACCGTAAATTTTCTGCTGTAAGGTGACAATGTGAAAATGAAACTGAACCAGTGGATGAAATTAAGCATATTAACGGTGATGGTTGGTTTAACGGGATGCAATGAGAGCACTGTTAATTGTAACAGTGATGGTGCAAAAGCATTAGCGTTACAAGTGGTCAATCAACATGTGGGTTGGGCGATGTATGAGCAGCTTGTGAATGTGCGAACGCAACGTCAAAATACACAACGAGGCGTTTATCTCTGTGCTGCGGAAGCAACGGGTAAAGCGGGTTCCGTTACGGTAATTTATTCCGTGCAGCTCACGGATGATAAAAAAAGTTTTGTAGTTACGTTACTCAACGGTTAATTGCTATGCCAACCTATTATTAGGTTGGCATTTTTCCCTTTGACGTTTCTATTATTTCATTCACTTTCCACATCAATATTCCCCGCCATAAATAAAAATCACGGTACGTATATCAAAATAGCAATGATGGCTAAATTCCATAACTATCTGATTTAAAACAATAAAGCACTTTACTTTGCTAGTGGTTATGGTAAAATATTAGCATGGCACTATACCCAAATATGATTGGGTTGTGCTTAACATTTTATTTCCACTTTTTTATTTAAAGGCCACTTTATATGACTATTCATCAGTCAGGGCTACGCTTGCCTATCGCACAAGCTTTTAGCCAATTATTATTACATGAATTGGATAATTCAGTGATTAACTCTGCGATTGATTTAACCACTGTTCGGGCGGTTACAATGAATTTTCGAGACCCATTGTATAGTGCTGAAACAGGCGGCTTCCATCCTGTTGAAATACGCTTGTTTCGGCTGCATGAGCAATGGCAGTTTGATTATGTGACAGATTTTTCATTCATGGGGAGCTATTATCCTGAGCTTGAAAAGGAACTCGATATTTGTTGGTCACAGGGTTATATCTATCATTTTATGATGGGGGATATTGATGAAGAAGAGGGCGGAGCACTGTTTGAACTGTGGCAACGCAATTTTATTCAATACCACAAAATGAAATGTTATGAAGTCAGTATTCAGTGGGAAACCCACTAATTAAGTAAAAAATAATACCAGCGCTGGTGATTCCATTAAGTACAGTACAATCAATAGAAGGTTTGAGTTGATGTTGATACCGTCCAAGCAAGGGGATTTAGATTGCCTCTGTGGGATTTACAGTCTGGTGAATATGAGTACATGGTTCTATGGCGACCGCATTAAGCCCCGCCCGTTATTTAATTATCTTTTGCGTGAATACAGCGAATACTGGTCTCTGTACAAGTGTTTAACCCAAGGTATTGATATTCCTGAAATGGATTACTTGATTAAGCGACTAGCCTCAAAATACCCATCACAAGCCCCTCTACACGTCACCACGCCATTTCGTTACAAAGATGGACTTACCACACAAAAAATACTGTCTGCTTGTCAGGCGTTCTTAGACGCTCATACAACGTCACGTCGGCTTATTTTACTGGGAGACCAGTGGCATTGGTCGCTGGTGGAGCGTATGGATAGTGAATATCTCTATTTCTTTGATAGCCACCAGCAAGAGAAAGTGAGCCGCACCTGTTATGGTTTACGAGGTAACAAGGTACGGCGGTTGTATGGTGAATCATTATATTGGGTTGAAATATCACCTATATAAATAAGTTATTTTTTCAATTTGTTTAACTTTTTTATTTTACTAATGACCGATTGAGTATCTAGCAAATATAAAATATCTAACGGTGTCCATGTTGTAATATTTCTTTCATCAAAATTATTATTGAATATATAGGGAGGAATGAAACACTTTGTTTTAGTCATGGATTTGGCAATTGACTTTAGTTCTCCTTCGATTATTTTCTTTTCTTTACTATCAGGAAGTGTTTCAAATTCGTTTTTAAGAATGAAAATGTTTTTGTTTAAAACACATTCTTTCCAAATGGTTTTAAACGTATTTATTAATAATTTTGCATTGTCATTTTTAGACTCAATAACTGCGGTAATATAATAATAATCGATAACATTCATAATTGTTTGGCTGAAAATTCGTCCTGTGGCTTTTTCTCTTTCCATCATGTCATCATGACCAAAATGAACACAGATTTCTCTCAATCTTGTTTTATTTTTATCATGCATGTTAATGGTGAATGGTGCGCCTAATTTTTTCAGTCTATTCTCTCTGCTTGTTTTTGCCCTTTTGCAATTATCTTCCTTTTTATTTTCTTGTTCTATCTTCTTTCTCTGACCTATTTTTCCAGACATTAGATGCTCCATTTTGTGACAGTCATGTAGTTCTCATGAGTTTAGTAAAAACACCCAATAATTGTGACGGTCATACATCACGGTGATTTTTATGTGTGACCGTCACTAATATTTTAAAGAATTTTAGCAGGTTTAGTCCAGAAAATCACTGTGACCGTCACTTAATCCGCCTTTTGGCCTTTTGTGACTATCACAATCGATCATTTTTTATGGTTGTAAAGAGTAACTCCATAAACTGACAGGAGTTATGTCTCATGCAACACGAACACTTTTTAACGATTAAGCAAGTTTTAGAAATCACACAAGTCTCACGCGCGACCTTATACCGTTGGATTAAGGCGGGGGATTTTCCTGCGCAATATTCATTGACTGCATCTGGCCGTAGCGCTAGATGGAAAAATAGCGAAATAGTTCAGTGGTATGAAAATTGCGTAAAAAAAGGGGGGCAATAACTATGCTGTTCTGTAAGCCTGCTATGACCCCTTTATATGATTATATACAGAGTAATAATGTTCAAGTGAGTAATGGGGGTAGCTATGTCTACCTCTAAAAAGAATATTGATAATTTGAATAAATCAATCGCTATTCCTCATGAATTAGGTCATCACGAAATGATGCATAGAATTGATAAACTTAGTATTGTAGGTGATCTTGAAATTGATGATATCGATGAATTGTTCGATAGATTAAATAAGATGAAAGGCAGTCGTTTTTATTCAATTAGAAGAAGAGAAACGAAAAGTAAATATATTAAGAAACTTTATCGCTATCAAGTTAAGGTGAAAAATAAATATAATCCGAAGCAAGCATTTATGATCTATTATATGCCAACGGAAATGGATTTTAAGAAAACAGATAAATATGAAGGAAGAGGTGCTGTTAGATTTGAATTTAGTCCTCAACACTTTTCTTTCGATGATATTAATAAATTAGTTCTTTATTTAGGGAAAAAGAAGCGCCTAGGTAAGTATCTGTATAAAATATTGAAAAGCGCATGGGTGACTCGCATTGATTATGCTTTAGACATATATGATATGCGTCTCTCAGATTATCATATTGGTTTTAAGGGGGCATGTAGTGGCGAACGTTATTCAAGTGAAGGCGAGTTTCAAGGACAACGGCTTGGTAGCAATAAATCAGAGTATCACGCCTCTTGCTATGAGAAGCTAGATGTTGGTGATGACTTAGACTCTTTTAGTGATGAAGAATTACAACTGATAATCACTAATTGGCGCGAAATACAGGATTACCGTCGCTTCCTACGCATAGAAACGCGTTATAAACCGAGAAGTAAGGCGCTTTTATTACGAGATATTCACAATCTTCACAATTTGCTGGAACGTATTGCGTTCTATCAAAAGCCACTGTGTACCAAAGAAGGGGATTTAGATTGGGAGTTGTTACTGTCGGGCATGATATTACCTGAGTTACGCGATTATGTGAATAAAACCAACCCAAAGGAGGCTAAAAAGATCTTAAAACGTCTAGATAATAGATTGAAAAACAATCAAGTTGATCTTTTCGATAAAGATGAAATTTGGTACGACTTTCATTTATTGGTTGAGAAGCTCGGTATTCTTGGAGTTCCAGCTCTTTGGCAGAAGAGTTTGCGTGAAGAATGGGCTCGCAAACACGGTTATTAGTAGCCTGTATCACGGTAATGGTGTTGGGTCGCTGCGGCGGTATGTGTGGCGACTCAACATATAACAATATTATGTATATATATCAATGCTGGTTACCAGCATAACATCAAGTTTAGCAAGCATCATAAGCATAATGGCTATGAACAATAACGTTATATATATATGGCAATAGTTTGGGGATATTGGGATTAGCTATTTTCGCCTAGACCGCGAGTTATTCGTCTTAACGGATCGCTTTGAGTAGCTGGTACGGGTATTTGACGCTTTCACGGTTCTTCTAATCACCTACTAAAAAATGGGGTTAGCGGTAACCCCATTAAAAATGCATTTGCGTAATTCAATTTACTATTAACAACATGGTAAATTGAAATGACAGCATATATCACCAAAGACAACATTCTTGTCACAGAAGCTACAGTAGAAGCCTATAAAGCGATTGTTCTGAGCGTTCCCTTTGATAATACGGTCGATCAACGTCAAAAATCTAAATATCACCGTGCAATTGCTTTGTTCTTACAGCATATTATCTGCAGTGCGACAGTTAGCAAAAATACGAAGAAAAAAGCGAGGTTTAAAGGAAATAAAAAATGGACTTACTCTGTGCCATTTCCTGCTGAACTGGGGAAAGAGAAATTCCCTATGATTTTTAAGCAAAGTCGTGATTTAGGCTTAGAACGCGGTTTAGAGTGCTTAGAACAAGCTAAAATTATTAAGATTATTCCACATAGCTTTGGGATCCATAAATGTCGTGAATTTGCTTTATCTAAAAGTGTCCTTAAAGCTTTATTTCCCGGTAAACGAAAGGATTATCTTAAACGTACAGATCGCTATACCTATTTGACGAATATTTTTGATAAACGTAAGAAACCCGAAACACTGTATAAACTGATGTTAAAAAGCTCTTACAACGTAAAGCCGCCTAAGCATAAACTAGCGATTGAAAATGACAATTTTAGACAGCGTATTATCAGTGCGTATCAACAACTCGAAGCATTACCTATCAACCTTGATAAACTACAAGCATATTGTAATGACCATCCTACAGCGAAGAATAAGAGCTTTTATTTTAATTTCATCACTCATTTGATGGATGTGGGCGTCAAGATAATTAGCAAAACACCATTGATTATTGAATATCGACAAGCGTATAAAACCGCCAAAGTGGGTAGCCGTTCTTTTGAGATAGGTACAGGCTTTCAATATTTACCCAGAAAGATGAAATGGGCATGTTTAGCCAATGGGTATAATTATGATATTAAAGGCTGTCAGTTAGCTATCTTAGAGCAAGAATTCAAGAAATATGGCATTAGCACTGATTCGCTATCAGTATTAAGTGATTCTAATATCCAAAAAGTATTTAATGTAGGTAAAAGTTTCATCAAAATTATTCGTTATGGCACGATTTTTAGTGCAGGTCAGGTCAGCCTATCATCTCGCTGGAATATGGTGAAAAAGCTGAGGAAGCGGAAAAAGAATTATTCCGATGATTTTGTGTCAGAAATGCTGGAATATTGGAAATTAGAAACAACAGAGCTTCGCGAAAGCATAAATCAACTCATTGACGAGTATCTAAAAATAGGAAAGAAAAATAAGTATGGGCTTTCTGTCGTGAATGCGGCTGGGCAGCCATTCAATACCACAAAGCGAAAAACAAAAAACGAGGAGTGGAAGGCGTGGCGTCGTGATGTGATGCGACGTAAGCTACTCGCGCATATGATACAAGGGCTAGAAAGCCGCGCAGTCTATGATTATGTGAGCTCGCACAGCGGTGTTTGTGCGCTAGAACATGATGGATTTGTTAGTTTACATGAGTTGTCTGATGGTGATTGGCAGCATGAGTATTTGGAGATTGTGTTGAAACATGGTTGTTAGTAGTGAATTAAAATTAATTTTTTTTGGATTAGTTTGTACTTTCTCCGCGCACAGAATCATGCTTAATTAAGTGGCAGTTCTGTGCCAATTACAGACATTTAACTGTGCCAGTATTAAAGTCTACTGTTAGGTGTTAGGTGTTAGGTGTTAGGTGTTAGGTGTTAGCAGAACACCTAAAACAACGGCGTAGCTTTGCTATGTCCGAGTGCTTTGTATTACATGCTTAACCCACTCAAGTTGCTTTGCGTAGATTTTCGGCAGTGGGTGATAATACGAGTAACTAGTGTTTGGCTTTAAAATTCCGAGAGGGTTACTAATACACAAAGCTTCTATTGCCAACTTGGCTAGAGGAACTAAAGCTTTGTTTACACCCCAGCCAAAAATAACCGGTACGCCTCTGACAAAAAGCTGCTCTAGCTCAGATTGACGATTGGGTGAAAAAATGGAGTGATCTACTAAACTACATTCATCGGACTTCAAAAAACGATACAGTTGGCCTGAATCGGGAGTGCGGAGATCAGACAAATTCAGAATTCTTGCATAATCAAACCCCACTGCATCCATAACTCTCATAATCTGTTGTTGTGTGGTGTCTGGCTGTGCCTCTGATTGAAAGAAGTTATTATCTATACCATCCAAAGGATAAGAAGAACCAGGGTTCATCATTACAACCATGAGATCAGGCTTATCGAGAGTAATGTTGGCCCGCTTTATATTGAGATACTTTCGTAACTTGAAACCATTCGACTCGTAAAAGAGACCTGTAACTTCGAATTTAGCACTCAACTTGATTCCTTGATATCATGTAGCGCCGCGCTCTGCGGGAATTCAGGAGCGCCAGCGAGTAGATTTTCCGTAGCAGAGCCTTGTTACAGCTTTGCAGGGCGATAGTCAAATGTATCTACTACTATTTCACCTGCATGGACTAAGTCGTGACATTTTTTACAAACAACAAGTATGTTCTCTGGGGTTGCTTCACCTCCTAGGCTGAAGTCTAAAATGTGATGCCCATGTATATCTAAACTAGCACCACATCTTAATTCACAGTTATAATCTTCTCTGATTTTGGCTAATGCGATTGCCCGTGAGTGCGCATAGCTCCGAGTGCTACTTGTCTTCGTCATCACTAGCCTCGCCCAATAGTTTTATTCCTGTAGAAGGCGAATCGAGGCCTAGGTTTTCCGATACAATAGAAATCAACTCTTCCATAAAGGCTTCTGCTTTTTCTTCACTTGCTGATACTTTTACCATAATGTCAGTAGCTGATTTATTCCTTAACTTGCTTTTTTCTACCTTATCAGGAACTTTGTTTATCCGAAGATCATTACCAATCAAGCCAAGTTCAGCTGCTTGCTCAATGATTTCCTGAAAAGCTTCCTTCACTTTGGAATTGTCACCAGAAAATCTAACTATTAAATCCTTTTCTTCCATGACTACTTCCTTTCAAAAATGTTCACAACCAAACCATGCTTTTTTGCTGTTTCTTTTATAAGTTTTTTTAGTGCCGTTTTCTTTTCTGGATCAACACGCCTATAAATTACAGAGCCAGTAACCTTATCATTTTCAGCAATTTCCTTGCTTGAGCTAGTAGCTTCCGGAGAGTTTTTCATTTTACTCTTCCCATAACTCAGCAAGATCATTTAAATCAGCATCAGTTATTACATCGAAAGAACCACTACCTTGTGTTATTGCCAACACATCGAAGTCTATAACCCCACCATCCTTGTCCATCTTCAGCTTATAAATTACGTATTCACCAGAAGATCTACTTATGTGAATGTCTTGACCTTCAACTTTAACAACTTTATCCCCACTTTTTAGGTCTAAAATTTCAAATTTTAAGATATGCATATTTTCTCCAAATTTTTTGCGGATGCTATTTAATCGAAATTATAAACTATAACAGCTATTATGTAGACCATTCAGTAACATCTGAAAGGCATAATCAATGTATATCTATGACTTTATTTAAAAATAATAAGTTGAGAAGTTAGCTAAGCACTTAATATACTTTTAATCTACTACATTACTGAGACTTCTCAGTAAATCACTTGATTATTTACACAAGGGACTTAAATGAGCTACTCCATTAAGACTAAGTAAACCGAACAACACGACCGATTTTTTGGTAAAAGCAGGCAATCACATGTTAACTATAATTCGATATTGAAATTCTGCTATTCGCTCCTTTCGGGATAACAACCATAATTAAATCTCTACATCATAGGAGATTTAATTATGTCTAAGTTACCGTGGAATAAAAATCGTATCATTGGGCAAAAACGACCGCTTAAAATATCTCATATCTGGGGGATTCGCATTAGACTAGAGTTAGAAGGGAAAATTCGCGACTTAGCTTTGTTTAATTTAGCCTTGGATAGTAAACTTCGAGGCTGTGATCTCGTTAAGTTGAAGGTATCAGATGTTGCATATGGCAGTTCAGTCTCCAGCAGAGCAACAGTGTTACAACAAAAGACTGGTAGTCCTGTCCAATTTGAGCTGACTAAAGGAACTAGAGATTCAGTTGCTGCATGGATAAGAATGGCTCACTTGCATAGTGCGGACTATATTTTCCAATCCCGAGTAGGTTCTGCTCAACATATCTCTACCAGACAATACAACCGTATTTTTCATGGTTGGATTGAAAAGCTAGGCCTTGATAATTCGTTATACAGCACACATTCAATGCGCAGAACCAAGCCGTATCTGATCTACCAGAAAACAAAGAACCTCCGTGTAATTCAGCTATTACTTGGACATAAAAAACTGGAAAGCACGGTTCGTTACCTTGGCATTGAAGTCGATGATGCATTGGAGATTTCTGAGTCAATTGAAGTATAAATCTATCAGGGCTGTTTATCAGCCCTGTGCCAGGAGCGGACATTGCTGACATCAAAATGTGTTAATCAAACGGGAACAGGTTAAACCTTCAGTTCACGTTAACAGCGGGTGCGGATATTTCGTTGTCCGCGCCAAATTATGTTGGCGTTCCACCGTCGTAACACGACGCTGTGTGTTCCCAAACACACAGGAAACAGAAAAGGAAAGTGAATACTGCGATTTTGAAACTCTGGCAATCCAAGGGAGAAAATGAGCGCACCGGATCTGATGCTGAGAAGATTGCAGATATTGCCTAGGAACAGGGGTTACGACTTCACTCCAGAGAAACACTCACCATGACAGAGTGAAATACCTCATTGACCATCGCAACATTGGCTAACTCATACAGGCCGCGTATGCGGCCTTTTTAGTCTGGATATTGAACATCTACTTCATTCTTTCGAATCTCTGATGAGATTTTTGAACACGCCTTTATGGGGTCGTCTCAGAAAACGGAAAATAAAGCACGCTAAGCCGGTGGCAGCGGTCGCAATGGCCTAAACTTCCCCGCACCGACCTTGGCGCTGCTGCGCCATAGGTAATCGCCGGTCAGGTTGATGTGCTCCCACCCCAGCGGCGACAGATATTGCAACAATGTGTCGTCCAGCGCCGTGCCGTTGCCACGCAAAGCACTGGTGGCACGCTCCAGATATACCGTGTTCCACAACACGATGGCCGCCGTCACCAGATTGAGGCCGCTGGCCCGGTAGCGCTGCTGCTCAAAACTGCGGTCGCGGATTTCACCCAATCGGTAGAAGAAGACCGCCCTGGCCAGCGCGTTGCGCGCCTCGCCCTTATTCAGCCCCGCATGGACGCGGCGGCGCAGCTCCACGCTTTGCAGCCAATCCAAAATGAACAGCGTGCGCTCGATGCGCCCCAGCTCGCGCAACGCCACGGCCAAGCCGTTCTGGCGCGGGTAGCTGCCGAGTTTGCGCAGCATCAGCGAAGCCGTTACCGTGCCTTGCTTGATGGAGGTGGCCAGCCGCAGAATTTCATCCCAATGGGCGCGTATTTGCTTGATGTTCAGCCTGTCGCTGCTAATCATCGGCTTGAGCGCGTCATAGGCGGCATCGCCCTTGGGGATGAATAGCTTGGTTTCGCCCAAGTCACGGATACGCGGCGCGAAGCGAAATCCCAGCAAATGCATCAAGCCAAACACGTGATCGGTGAAGCCTGCCGTGTCGGTGTAGTGTTCCTCGATGCGCAAGTCCGACTCGTGGTACAGCAGGCCATCAAGCACGTAAGTTGAATCACGAATGCCCACGTTGACCACCTTGGCACTGAAGGGCGCGTACTGGTCGGAGATATGGGTGTAGAAAGTCCGTCCTGGACTGCTTCCATACTTCGGGTTGATATGACCAGTGCTTTCTGCTTTGCTGCCGGTTCTGAAGTTCTGGCCGTCCGACGATGACGTGGTGCCGTCACCCCAGTTGCCGGCGAAGGGTTGCCGAAACTGCGCATTCACCAGCTCGGCCAGCGCCGTCGAATAGGTTTCATCGCGGATGTGCCAGGCTTGCAGCCAAGACAGCTTGGCGTAGGTGGTGCCAGGGCAGGACTCGGCCATTTTGGTCAGACCCAGGTTGATCGCGTCGGCCAGGATCGTCGTCAACAGCAAGGTTTTGTCCTTGGCCGTGTCGCTGGTCTTCAGGTGTGTGAAGTGGCGGGTGAAGCCCGTCCATTCATCGACCTCCATCAGCAACTCGGTGATTTTGAGGTGCGGCAGCAGCATAGCTGTCTGGTCGATCATGGCTTGCGCGGCGTCTGGTACTGCCGCGTCCAGCGGCGTGATCTTCAGGCCTGACGCGGTGGTGATGATGGCATCCGGTAAGTCGTTGGCCGCAGCCATGCGGTTGACTGTGGCGAGTTGCGCCTCCAACAATTCCAACCGGTCATGCAGGTATTGGTCGCAGTCGGTGGCCACTGCCAGCGGCAATTCGCTGGCCAGCTTCAAAGTGGCGAACTTCTCGACCGGCACCAGGTATTCGTCGAAGTCCTTGAACTGGCGAGAACCCTGCACCCAGACATCACCGGAGCGCAGCGCGTTCTTCAGCTCCGACAGGGCGCATAACTCGTAGTAACGCCGGTCGATGCCGTCGTCGGTCAGAACCAGCTTTGCCCAGCGCGGCTTGATGAATGCGGTTGGCGCATCGGCGGGCACCTTGCGCGCGCTGTCGCTGTTCATGCCGCGCAGCATGTCGATGGCATCGAGCACACCCTTGGCGGCGGGCGCAGCCCGCAATTTGAGCACGCCCAGGAACTGCGGCGCGTAGCGGCGTAGCGTGGCATAGCTTTCACCGATGTGGTGCAGGAAATCAAAGTCGGCAGGCCGCGCCAATGTTTGCGCTTCGGTGACGCTGGCGGCGAAGGTGTCCCAGGGCATAACGGCCTCGATGGCGGCGAACGGATCGCTGCCGCTTTGCTTGGCCTCAATCAACGCTTGACCGATGCGCCCATACATCCGCACCTTGTCGTTGATCGCCTTGCCGGAAGCCTGGAACTGCTGCTGATGCTTGTTCTTGGCCGCGTTGAACAGCTTGCCGATGATGCGATCGTGAAGGTCGATGATTTCATCGGTGACGGTGGCCATGCCTTCGATGGCCAGCGCTACCAGCGTGGCATAGCGTCGTTGCACCTCGAACTTTGCCAGATCAGCAGGCGTCATCTGGCCACCTTCACGAGCGATTTTGAGCAGGCGGTTCTGGTGAACCTGCCGCTCGATGCCTGCGGGCAGATCAAGTGCTTGCCAGGATTTCAGGCGCTCAATATGTTCGAGCATGTGGCGAGAGTTCGGTTTGGCAGGCGACTGGCGCAGCCATGCCAGCCACGTCACTTTACTGCCGTCCTTGCGCTTGAGAAGTTCGTCCAGGCGCTGACGGTGGGGTGATAACAAAGAATCGGTCAGCGCCGCGTAAATGCGTCGGTTGGCACGGGTGATGGCCTCGGCGCTTGCGCGCTCGATGGCATTCATGGCGGGCAGGATAATGCTCTGCCGCCGCAGATTCTCGACAAGTGCGCTCGCCAGCACGATGCCTTTGTCGGTCTGCAAGGCCAGCTCGGTCAATGTATGCACGGCTTGCCGATAGTGGCTCATGGTGAAGGGCTTGAACCCAAAAACCGTTTGCAGCTCGACCAAGTGCTCCCGCCGTGTCTGTTCGCGCTGGCCGTACTCGCTCCAACTTTCCACTGGCATCTTGAGTTGCGCGGCCACCATGCGCAACAGGGGCGGAAACGGAGGCTCATCGACGCCCAAAAAGGTGCCAGGGAATCGCAAGTAGCAAAGCTGCACAGCGAAGCCCAATCGATTCGCGGCGCCGCGACGCTGACGGATCACCGACAGGTCGGTTTCGTTGAACGTGTAGTGCCGTATCAGTTCGTCTTTGGCATCTGGCAGTGCCAGCAGGCTTTCGCGCTCGGTGGCGGACAGGATTGAGCGGCGTGGCATGGTCAGTCTTCCCGCAGGTACTGGTACAAGGTTTCGCGGCTGATGCCGAAGTCACGGGCCACCAAGGTTTTTTGGTCGCCTGCCGCAACTCGCCGTTTCAACTCGGCAATTTGTTCGCTGTTCAGCGATTTCTTTCGTCCCCGGTAGGCACCGCGCTGCTTGGCCAGCACGATTCCCTCGCGCTGACGTTCGCGGATCAGGGCGCGCTCGAACTCAGCGAAGGCTCCCATGACCGACAGCATCAGATTGGCCATCGGTGAGTCCTCGCCGGTGAACTTCAGCCCTTCTTTGACGAACTCCATGCGCACGCCCCGTTGTGTCAGCCCTTGGACGATGCGGCGCAGGTCATCAAGGTTGCGTGCCAGCCTGTCCATGCTATGCACCACCACGGTGTCGCCCTCGCGGACGAAGGCCAGCAGCCTTTCCAGCTCGGGACGCTGGGTGTCCTTGCCAGAAGCCTTGTCGGTGAACACCCGCGCCACCTGAACACCCTCCAATTGCCGTTCCGGGTTCTGGTCGAAGCTGCTGACGCGGACATAGCCGATGCGTTGACCTTGCAAGATGCCTCCAAAGGCAAAAGTGTCAGGATGAAATCTATTACCTTTGACGGAATATGTCAATCAATAGGAAATTTAACTCTATTCTGACATCGTTTGCACATGGT
>NZ_JAMPPE010000030.1:0-51595 GCF_028480905.1 Providencia sp. PROV156
CATATCTAGACAACCTCTTGCCGTCCGCTCCGTGGCGGCATTTTTTATTCATTGCATCCCTGCGGGTTAATTAATCCTTTCCCTGATTAATCCTCACCCCATTCATCAACCCACGCTTCAAGTGGTGTTTTTCCTGCTTCGTAATCATCACGCCAAGCGTCTGCATCTGCTGCGCTACCGCCGTGGTCTGCTGCTACTTGCATTAATAAATCGTGCCATTCTTCAAAACTACAATTTTCATTATTCATATATCTATCTCCTGTTTGCATCCTTGCAAATATATCCTTTGGTTAACTAAAGAATTCCTTTGCGATATTCTTTTTCCAGATAAGTTTCTTTCCCGCTAACTTCGATGCTTCCCTTAAGTAATTCTCGGTTAGCTTTCCCGATAGGGTTATCTGGCCTTATATCTAATCCCTTCAGTGGCCTAGACATAGAATCATGACGACTGATAATTTCCTGCCTTTTCCTGTCAACTCGATCGCATACTTCATCAAAATGCTCTTCGCAGGAATGAAAGCCTCGGTATTCATACCCGTTATAGTCATCAAGCTCTTTTTTGCATAAGCAGCATTTATCCATGGTTATATCCTTTGGTTAAATCACATAGGGAAGGGTCAGAAGGGTAGTGTGGATTACAAAGATTGGAAGAATGGCAATAATTCACTTTCTTCTATTTTGTAATCAGCCCATTTACTAGCTAGTGTTTCTGGAATCGATATTGTTGATGCAGTGGTAACAATTTCATTCGGCATGAGAAAAACATGCTCAGTTTCATTGTCATCATTAAGAGCGTACAAGACAAAAAAGTCAGCGGTGTCTTTTTGTTTATTGATGCAATAACCCCACCTTGGGGCTGAATTACGAATTCCTTTTCCTTGCTGGTAACGTCTAATTCGTGAAGTTTTAACGTCTACCGTTATGTTTCCAATGGTGAAATCAATATCTGCTTGATACTTCAAGTCATTATTATCTATGGCTATTGGAACTGCCTTCTTAAACTTTTGCTCACCAATAACCGCTATTCTATCTGTAACTGACCCATACCTAGCTTTATCACCAGTTACTGGATAATCCGCCTTCCTTAGCGTGCTATATACCGATTGCCACGGTATACCTAGCTCCATGCCAACTAACTTAAGGTTTTTATGTCGAGAGTAACTTTCTATACATAATTGCGTATTATCCATGCTTGATTCCTTCTAAAACGGGATCATATCATCATCAAAATCTAATGGTGGCTCAGGTTGTTGAGTTTGCGGTTGTTGGTGTGGGCGCTGAACCCCCTGAGTTGATGGCTTCGGATTCTGACTTTCAGTTTGATTACCGCTGCCTAACATTTGCATTTTTCCATCAATGTCAACGATGACTTCAGTAATGTACTTATCTTGCCCGTCATTACCTTGATACTTACGAGTGCGCATTTTCCCCTCTATGTATACCTGACTTCCTTTTTTCAGGTATTGACCTGCCACCTCGGCTAACTTTCCTTGTATGACAATGTTGTGCCAGTCAGTGCGCTCTCGTTTCTCACCTGTGTTTTTGTCTTTCCACGTTTCGCTTGTGGCGACCGAGAAATTAGCAAATGCTGTTCCGTTCGGTGAATACCTCACGTTCGGGTCATCGCCTAAATTTCCTAGAATGATGGATTTATTGACGCCTCTCTCAGCCATTTATGCCGCCTCTTGTTTAGTTAACTCTTCTTTTCTTAGCTTATATAGCTTCTGAGCTTCCGCTTGTTCTGGTGTATCCCTGAGCGCTTTATATGCCTCACCAAACGCATTTTTAAGTACATCCATGTCTTGTGTTTCCATTGCAATATCAGTGAAGTGTGATAAATCCACTTCAGCTTTAGTTCGCCCATCATTAAGCCAATCCATTAGCTTTTTGCCTGTTAATTCATTTAGCTGGGTGACTTCGGCATTGCTGAACAATCCTGTTCTATCCTTGCTTGCCATTGCCGTGTGAGTTTCGTGATTGAGATCGAGAACGGTAGTAAATTCATACTCAACACCGTCCCGTTGCTCTGACTTCATACCTAGCTTGTCTACGCCTTTCTTGCCGTTACCTTTATCAACTTGAGCAGTTTCCGTTTTACTTCTCATTGTTGCGATAATGTGCAGGTCAGACCGTAGAATTGCGTCGAGAAATGCGTTGTGACGTGGTGTTATTTCGCTCCATGCTGACCACGTATTACCGCGATATTTCGCCTTTGCTAGTCCGTCCAGTAATTCGAGGCATCCACCTGACCCACTCCATTCATGGGTGATACTGTCGATTATTAAATTGTCGTAGCCAGCTTCCTGCGCAGCTCCGATGGCTTCAATAAATCGCTCTGGTGTGAATGGCGGGTCCAGCTCTAATACATCAAAATTAAAGCGGTCAGAGTAGAGTGAAGCGCTTCCTTTCTCGGTATCTATCACTGCTGTTTTGCCGCCAAGTCCTTTGGCTATTTCCAGTGCTCCATACGTTTTACCTGAGCCACTAGGGCCTGTTAGTGCAAGTCGTAGCTTTGCTTTTTTCCGCAATGCTTTTGCAAATTTCATAATTACCTCCTACAAAAAACCGCCATTTAGGCGGTCAATTGAAATGTCATGCGTTTATGAATATCTCGAACCCGATCTACATCACCCTTGCAGTACTCGGCGACTACTGAAATCTTGCCATCCTTAACAAAATCCCAAACTTTACTGCCGTCGATATCCTCGCCAGTTTCAGAGCCTTTGGCATTTAAACCAAGAACGGAGCAGAGTTTATCTAGCGATACGCGTCCATTATGCCCAGCCCAAACTGTCATTGTGTCGAATAATGATTTACCCCAAGGCCTAGCACCGAACGGAATTACTTTTGGCGGCTTAACACCAAGAACCACAGCACGCTGGAATAAGAATTTAAGGTCAAACTCTGCGATGTTATGCCCAATAAAAACAGGTGGAATGTTTTTTGATGGGTCGTAGTTATCATCAATCAACTCGAATAAGTCAGTGATAATTTTCTTTTCATTAGCCAAGTAATCTTCTGCGTAGAAAGTTTTTGTTTCTCCATCATTAATTGCTACGCCAATCACGCAAACATGACCTAACCCACCGTCGAAACTGGTTTTTTTCCAGTTTTCTTCACCGACAATTTCGCGGTTAGCTGCCAACCACTCATCAATGGATTCCTGCTTTTTGTAATTGCCCGGTGCGGTTACTTCATCTAAAAATTTCTGCTTAATAGCTGGGTCTTGGGATGGGATTGTTTCGATATCAATATAAATATTCATAATTATTCTCTTGTTAAATTAATTTAAAAATCACCCTTGAAGTGACTGTCTGGTATTTTTGCCGGCGTCAATCCTAGACTCTCCAACCAGTAGTAATACTCTACTTCCTCACGCTCCCTGCGTCGTCTTTCGGCATCCTGCCTTTGCTTGAGTTCATAATCTGAAATTCTCATGCTGCGTCCTCATACCGTTCCCTGAGTATCTTCTCCAACAGTTCCCTTGTTGGGTTTAAACTCAATATCAGCCATTCCGTGGCGTTGGTTTCTATCCTTGTATGTGAATCAAACTCAAGCGATATTCGCTGCCCTCTGTGCGCCGCTGGCTTTGAATTCAAATAAATAGCATCGCTTTCTATTTCAATTGTTTGCATACGTCACCTCATAAAAGCAGGAAGAAGAAAAAATATAAATATCAGGATGGTAGCTACACAAAATCCGACACTTGGTTTGTTTTTGATAGCCTGTGGCTTGGTAGGTTTAACCATGCAAACGTCTCGCATTGCACGGCTGTACTTCTGATTTGTACGCATGATTAATCCTCACTTATCGATTGATAGCGATTGTTATTGAAAGTGTTCTGGTGTTGGTGCGGTGGGTATTAGTAATTCATTGTCATGTGGGGGATTTGGTTACTTGCAACTAGCTTAATAAATTCAGTTGCTAATTTTTCGTCAAATCCGTTACTGACTAAGGCTTTCAATGCCTCTTGATTAAATACACGGCGATGTTCTTTATCTTCTTGACGCTTCGCATCTTCCTTACGCTTGCGTTCTTCTTCTGCTAATCGCGATTGCTCAGCTTCAAGGGCTCTTTTGCGCTCAGCTTCAAGGGCTCTTTTGCGCTCAGCTTCGATAGCTAATTGTTTCTCGCGTTCGGCTCTCTTCTGAGCTTCTTTAGCATCACGCTCTGCTTTTTCCTTGGCTTCTTTCGCTTCTTGCTCTGCACGTTGAATGGCTTCCTGCTTTTCACGCTCTGCACGTTCGGCGGCTTCCTTTGCTTCACGTTCGCGTTGCGCTGCTGCTTCAATTTCTTGCTGTGCCTTTCGTTCGGCTTCTAACCTTGCTTGCTCTGCTGCTTGTTTCTTCAGCTCTTCTTCGTGTGCAATACGTTGGCGTTCTGCTTCGGCTTTAGCTTCTGCTAAATCACGGTCGAATTTCTCATTCATGAGCAGGGCGATTTCATGGTCTGACTCGATACGCTCAGCAAGTGCCTTATCGAATGCCGCGTTCATTTCTAGTGCTTCTTCGTGCCACGCTAACATTTGCTTTTCTGCTTCGATTCGCTCTTGCTCGGCTTCCCACTCAGTTAATGGCTGTCGAACTTTATCGCGTAAGGCATCAAAGCGGTCACGAACAGTTCGGCGATTAGCATCAATTAGCTTTGGTATTTCTTTTAGCTCCGCTACCAAGTCTTTACCAAGACCATCGAGATAAGTTTTCGATTGAGCGACTTTGTAAGCCAGTGAAGCAATTTCCTTGCGACCTTTGGCAGTGCTAACATCTGGAATAAAAGAGTTAACTTCTTGCTCTACTTTACGAATGATATCTTCGACGCTATCCGATGACTTAAATACTTCAAGCGCCGTCGACTTCTCAATTACGACTAATTCATTTGCCATTTCCTATGTTCCTTATGTGCGTATTCCTCACTATTAATAGCGATATGAATGATTAAGTGGTGGGTTACTGCTGACCGAGGGCTTTTGCGATTGCTGCTTTGGCTGTGTCTATTGCGTCTGCTAAATCACCTAGACCATCAATGGCATCTTTAGCGCTTTCAGTTAGCTCAATCAAAGCCTCTAATAACTCTGGTGCTGCTGCGATTAGGTCTGCGTCTTCTTTTTTAATGTCATCTGGCGATGAAAAAATAACGTTATAATTATCATCAACTAAAGTTGAGTATTCATTTATTCCATCCCTTAAATGCCAAGGCGCTGGACTATGCTTAAATCCCATATCACCCCCTAGCCTTTAACATTGCATCGGCATATGCATAAGCAAGTTTTGCATAATAATCAGTAGCCTCTTTAACTGAATCAAAAGCGACGTTACTCGTATCGCTATGAGATAAACACCCATTCAGTGCCGCCATTGCGAACTTGTCACGCAGCTCTTCCAGTTGCCACGGTAAACTCTGTTTATCTGTCATACTCCCTCCGTTATTAACTAAATAATATTTATGGAATATTAACCAAGCAAAATTCAAGTAAATCTCTTGCAAACGTTAAATCATCGTTATATTCATCACCTATCATTGATGGATTATTTTTTCTCAATTCTTTGATGATTAAGAAAATATCTATTAGTGAATTTAATAATGCTGGGCTATTGACAACTAATATTCCGCTTCTTAACACATCTTTATGGTCAAGTAGGACGCATACTGAGTTCCCATTACTGTTTACCACCCAGAAATCTTCATGGCTTATTTCAATATGCCAATCCCTTTTAACGTGAATGTCATTTTTCATGTTCTAATTGTTCCCGAATGAGTTGTTTATAACGCCTATCACCCAATTTGCCTCCCAAATAACATTGTCAATTTCTTCTGTTTTAACTTCTGGGTTATTTTGCGTGAGTTTTTTCAATCTTTCTAATAAGTTGGATGTTACATTTAATATGTCATGCGATGTCATAATCATATGTCTATCACCTCTGTCGGTTGTCGACGTATTTACTTCCATAACCTCTTCTTTTGTATCTTGTCTAATTATATGGAAGGTTGATTCTCGGTCATGCTTATCTATACTCCACTTATAACCCCATACTGATAAACCCTCACATATTTCAAAGTTTTTTTCTCTGTCTATGTGAAACATATCTCTATCTCCTATCTATTAATCAAGCCATTCTTGGCAGTTGAAAATCTTGACCAACGCAGATTATTTCTGTTTCCAATTCAATGAAGGCATCTTTCACAAATTTTGCCAGCTCAATACTTGCGCCATCATTTAGGTTAAATGCTTGAGCTCGCTCAAGTTTCAATATTTCAGCAAGCGTTTCTCTTGCTATCTGTTTCGATTCTTTCGATAAATCATGAAAACTCATATTCATCCCCTTGCTGTGACTGAACTGTCACTCATAATCGGCTTGCGTAGCCGTGGTTGCTTGCGTTCTACATCGGGTATGTCTTTTATCCCTATAAGTAAGCTTGCCAGTACATCGGTTTCGTCTACTGGTTTGATAATCGAATCCCATATTTCTTCCACTGAGCGGCTTTTAGGCTGCGACCTCATAGCTATTTTTCTAGCCAAAAACTCACCTTGCTTGCGATATCGTCTAGTTTTTGAATTCTCTCCAGACTGTAAAATCGTAATCTTTGCCATAATTTCCTCCTAAGTGATCTTTGGTGATTGGTGGTAGGTGCTGATCTCCTACTTACGTGACGGGATTCGAACCCGCAACCCTAGCTTTATGGCCTCGCTCTACCTTTGAGCTACACGCTAACAATCGGTACACTCGGCCTAGGAACCCGATCACCCTCATGCTTAGCTAATCAGCCTTAGCGTTCACCAATCCCAAAAACCACTCAGTGGTTGCTCTGAAAATTTATTCTGAGCGTTCCTAATTATTAAAGAGCATAAGGCATATGCTTCATGTTGTTTGCCTTTGATGTGTTCAAATGTATACGAATCGTAGATGGTTGTAAATACAGAATGTAGACTTTATTTGAGTTATAGCGTCAACTATTTGTATTTACAGGTAATTTATTTTCAAAAATTATTTATGTTGCGAGGAAAATCACACTAGGGGGAATTGCGGGCACAAAAAAGCCCTCGCGGGGAGGGCTGGGGGGGTTAGTTTAATTGGTTTTTATTTGATGGAGGGGTTTCATCTAGTAGGTTTAGTGTTATTTGTTCAGATAAAGCCATTGGTTGAATATCAAGTAAAGACTTTATTTCCATGCCAAATTCTGTGCTTTTACTGGAAACTTCTTTGTCCCCGCTCCAAATCTCATCAATATTATTAGCTTTAGCTATTGATATTATTTGCCTGTCGTATCTAATTTTATTGGCGGTAGCATTGGAGTTTATTTCGCTTTTTATAAACTGCTTAAACTCATTTGGTGATGGTAGCAGAGAGCACTCTATGGCAGCTAACTCATCAAATGGTAATATTTCAAAACAGCTCATGCTCAATATTAATTGGGTGTGTTTTTGCTTATTTTTCTCTCCTTCGATACCAAGGAGATATTCGGCTAATACAGGAGCAGGTAAAACTAATGTGCCGCCACTGCTTTCTATGTGGTCTAGTAAAGCCTGAGATCTTAACTCGACATCATCAACAGTTGCGAACCCATTAGCACCAAGTAGATTATCTGTTGGAGAATTCTTTTTCATTAAACAGATAAGAATATTTGTATCTACTATTATTCTTTTCAACTGAAACTCCTGTATTTCAGTATCACTTCATCTTGATTGTCGATTTCATCCCATTTGTTTGCTGGGTCTTCGGCCAAAGCCTTCAGACCCTGTGATAAGCTAACGTCCTGAAGTTCAGAAAAGTTTTCTATTTTCATACTTTTTAGCTTCCAAACTCCGTCTCGCTTTTCATACTGTGCCGTCCCTGTCACTCTTATTTTTTTAAAGATGTATCGACCTAGACGTACAGCATCAGCTTTTGTAGCGCTACACAAAAGGGTTTCACCAGCTGAGCCTTTTAACCTAACTGACGCTGAATTTTGGTTTTTTGCTGCTATATGAAACAACTCACCTTGGATTCTTGCGTTTTTCTTTGTTAAAAGTATTGGTTTATCTTCTAAATTTGGATTAATTGAATTAATTAACTCATTTTCATAATATATTTCTGCTGAAAAGTTATCTTTGTTTAGCCTTTTAGCTAGTTTGCTACCTTCTAAGTTCTCTAAAACATTTGCACGAATAACATCTAATGATAGGGAATCTGTAGTGTAAGCGTTTATTTCAATGCTTCCTTCTTTCACTGATTCAAACCTTACATTTTTAGACATACCATACAGAGCAGAAAGATCTACCAAATAACCAGCCAGTTCATCCATAGGGATATCACTAGGTTTGGTTCCATTGATTTTTAACTTTAATCTAAGTAGATCGCTCATAAGAATTACTCATAATATAGATGCCTTTACCAAAAATTATAGTTTCATAAACCAGTTTTATCAAAAAAAGTCAATGGGGAGCATTAAAAAACCACACCCTAAAACGTGTCATCAGGCCACTGGGACTTAACAACTTTACCGATAATCTGACAGTTACCATTAATTGGGATCAGTCTATATTCATCATTTAATGGAGCTAAGTACTCATCCAAACCTTCGCGGATAAGTTTCTTGAACGTGAACTCGTCATTTAGTAAACGAGCAACGCAAAAATCCCCAAACTCAACATCCTGCTCAGGGTCAACAAGTATCAGCATGCCTTCAGGGAAACTAGGGCGCCCACCTTGCGGCGCTGTCATTGAGTGGCCTTCAACCTCTAACCAAAATGCACTATCGCTTGCTTTTTTGGCTGTTGGTATCCACGCGATGGCATCTTTCTCTGTATATGAATTGCTATTTTCGGTAAATGATCCAGCCTGTACTTTAGAGAGTAAAGGGTATTCATAGATTGGCTCAGTTCTTCTGATCGACTCTTCGTCAATGCTAATCGTACCATCTTGATTTATGGTTGGGTTATTGACGCCAACATATGCAAGTATTCCAGCTATTTCGCTAAATGCTGGCTCTCTCTTTCCTGTCATCCAATGCCCAACGGCACCTTTCGATACCGAAAAATGCTCTGCCAGATGATCGTATGTAATGCCCTTATCTTTCATAAGGGACTTGGCAAGTTCATACCATTTCATTTTCATAACCCAATAATACGATATGTATACATAAATGTAGACAGACAATATGTATACTTTTATATTGAAATTACGGATACTTTATGTATACTCTCGTAATGAACAATAAGGAGGTTCAGATGAATTACATAAGCCGATATAGAAAAAAACTTGGGCTTACACAGACTGATTTAGCTAAAGAGCTAGGCTGCACAAAAGGAAACATTAGCCATTATGAAAATGGCCGCCGTAAAGCAGACCTTGAAGTATGCAGGCAGCTAGTTAGCTTTTTTAACAATAACGGGATTAACGTCACTATCGATGACATTTTTCCACCAAAAGCAGCATAGATTCACTCGCTCTTTAACATCACTAGCCTGCTCAGAGTAAATTCTCAGAGCAATACACACTCACAGGATCGTGAGCAACGGACTAACTACGTCAAAAGGAATTTAACAAATGGACTACGCAAAAACACGCAACGTGCGAGCTATTGAGGCTCGTATTCGCAAAGGGATCATCTTAACCACACCTAAGCAAGTTGCTAAGGCTGTCGGTGTACACGAATCCCAAATCACTAGATGGCAAGCTGAGAACGGCTTTGTTGAGAAGGCAGCAAGACTGCTAGACGCAATAGGGTTCGATGCGCCAATTCAAGATGTGATTATTCAGGGTGATGAGGCTAGGGCATTAATTCAGATGCTAGAGCATATCAGATACCCAAAAAGAAAAACCTCAAAGGCGGCAACCGATGAGGCTCAGATGGAGCTAATCTAAATCAAAATAGTGAGGTAATTATGGCAAAAAAACGCCGATTTATCAACCAAAATCAAGAAGAAAGAGTACATCCTGATAGCCCTGATGGGCTATTAGTCGCAGCTGCAAAAAATAGGGAGTTCGGCAAAAGATTTGTCGAAGAGTTTAGAAAGCAACAAGGAGGTCAGCATGTCAGCGGAAATAAAATATCTTGATGATTTTAGACCTGAGCTAAAGGTCGTGGAGAGCAAAGTGGCTGACCTTGATAACGGCTACACAAGAATAGCCAATGAACTGCTTGAGGCTGTCATGCTTGCCAATTTAACTCAACATCAATTGTTAGTTTTCTTTGCTATTGCCAGAAAGACTTACGGCTATAACAAAAAATCTGATTGGGTTGGTAATGAGCAACTTTCAAAGTTAACTGGAATGTTGCCGCACAAGTGTTCAGCAGCTAAAAGTGAGTTAGTTTCCAGAGGGATTTTATTGGCAGAAAAACGTCATGTTTCAATCAATAAAAACATCCATGAATGGAAAGAAAAACAAGTTTACCCGAAAAAGGTAAGTTTACCCGAATCAGGTAAGAAAACATTACCCGAATCAGGTAAAAGCGATTACCCGAATCAGGTAAACACAAAAGACAATACTACAAAAGAAAAGAAAGATAATAAAAACACTATGAGCGAAGAGGTTCGCTCGACGGATGAAAAATCTAATTCTGAGCCTACAAAACAAGATCCCTTTATCGAGCCATTCGAAAAGATATTTTGGATTGCAGGGATGCGGAAGGTTGGCAAGGACAAATGCAAGACAGCATTTAAATCGAAATTCAAAGAGTGGCGGAAAGAAACTGGCGGTTCAATCGATGAGTTTGCCAAGTTCCTTGCTGATGATATTCAGTGCAGGTTACGTACTCAGCAATTTGGGTTTGATAAAATGCATCCGACAACCTACCTAAACGGCAGTCGCTGGACTGACGAGAAGCCAGAGTTATCACAATCCACAACGCAGCAATCATCCATCACGGTATCTAAAAACGGTCTCGTATTCTACTGAGGCGAAAATGAAATCAACTATCAAATCAATGTTAATTCGTGGTTATTGCCACGGATGGCTAAGTGCTGATTTCGTTCGGTACTGGTTCAGGAAATTAAACTTGAGGGAAGCTTAATGACAATCACGGAACTGTCAGATCGCCTTTGGGATGATGTTGACCGCGTGGCGAAGTATTTATTGCCTAACGGCAAAAAAGAGCATAACGAGTGGGTAGCGGGTTCTGTAAATGGGGAATCAGGCAAGAGCCTGAAAATAAACCTTTCAGGCAAAAGAGTTTGGTCTGATTTCGCTGAGGGGATCGGGGGAGACTTACTGGATTTGTGGGTTGAGGTTAGGGATTGCAGCTTGCACCAAGCCATGACCGAGGCAAAGCAGTATCTAGGCATTCATGACGATGACCATCACTTTTCAGCTAAGAGCCAAAAGAAATTTAGCCGACCCAAAAACGAATCACTCAAGAAAAACATTCGAAAAACTGAAAATTGTTTTACCTACCTAGAAGGTCGTGGGATTAGCAGAAAAACAGCCGAAGAATTTAAGGTCTGTGACGCTGTAGTCTGGTCTCATGATGTTAACCGTGAATTGCCCGCTATTGCTTTCCCGTACAAGCGAGATGGTGAATTATTGCAGGTAAAGCGAATTAGCACCGAGCGACCAAATGGCAAAAAAGCCATTTCAGTTGAGGCAGATTGTGAGCCTTGTTTGTACGGTTGGGATCAGATACCCAAAGACGCCAGAGCAGTAATTATTTGTGAGGGCGAAATTGACTGTATGAGCTACCACGAATATGGGTTAGCTGCGTTATCTGTGCCATTCGGAGGGGGGAAGGGAGCCAAACAACAATGGATTGAGTTTGAGTATCACAACCTAGACCGTTTTACCGAGATTTGGCTGTCACTGGATGCTGACGAAGTAGGGCGAGAGGCAGCTAAAGAGATTGCTAACCGACTTGGTGAATATCGTTGCCGCCTTGTTTCACTGCCAAAAAAAGATATCAACGAATGCCTACAGGCTGGAATTACCCAAGAAGAAATCATTAAGTACCTTGAAACTGCAACCTACTTTGACCCTGATGAGTTATGCAGCGCCCGTGAGTTTATGCAGGACACCATCCAAGCATTCTACGGCAAAGAGCAATATCTTTTCAGAAGCCCGTGGGAAACATTAAACCACCAATTCAGTTTTAGAGAGTCGGAATTAACTATTCTCAATGGGGTGAACGGTCACGGTAAAAGCGAAATTCTAGGTCACATGCTTTGCGAGGCGATGCGACAGGGTGCTAGGGCTTGTGTAGCATCGTTTGAGCTTAAGCCAGCGATATTTCTTAAACGCCTAACACGCCAAGCAACCTGCAATAAACTACCTACAAACATGGAGATTGAATCAGCCTTTGGATTTTATGACGACCGCCTTTGGTTATTTGCGCTAACAGGAACAGCGAAAGCCAAAAAGTTATTGGAGATATTCCAGTATGCAAACCGACGCTATGGAATAAACCTTTTTGTTATCGATAGCTTGATGAAGTGCGGGATTGACGATGATGACTACAATGGGCAAAAGGAATTTTTAGACGCGATATGCGACTTCAAAAATAAAACCAATAGCCATGTCATTCTAGTCACTCACAGCCGCAAGTCTGATAGCGAAGATAAACCCACAGGTAAAATGGACGTAAAAGGCTCAGGCTCAATCACTGACCTGACAGATAACCTGTTTATCATCTGGCGAAATAAACGCCGCGAGAGGGCTTTACAGAAGCTACAGGCTGGGCAGCAATTAACACCAGAAGAACAGAATCACACAGCAGAACCAGCATCTGTATTGTGCTTGGAGAAACAACGTAACGGTGAAGGATGGGAAGGTAAGATCCCGTTATACCTTGAGGAGCGTTCGCACCAGTTTTTAATCATGGAAGGCGGCTCACCCTACAACTACATCGCTAATATGCCTAACTCTGAATATGACCAAGTATGGCAAAGCGAACACGTCACCGAGTATTAACACACCAAATCATAAGGACTTCTAGATGAATTTATTAAAAAGCACAGTCACCAAGGTTTTAGGTGATCCGGTTCGTCACACTTACAAATCGGATGATGGAACAGAAAATGAATATTATCTAACGCCAGTTGAGAGTGATTGCTGGGGCGATATTTCTAACACGAAAGTGATGACAAATACTCTTGAGCAAGCCAAGGCAATTAAAGTCGGCTATGAGTGGGAATCGTGAGGTGTTGAGTGATGAAAGGAACAACGTTAACAGAGGGAGGCATCTAATGCAGGGAGCTAATTGGGTTAAGTGCTCAGATAAAATGCCAGAAGTTGGTAAACCAGTAATTGTTAAATTAGGAACCATGCTTCACATCATGCACATCAGCGACTTTGACGGCAAATGGGATGATGGTGAGTTTTTGTCGGGTGTGGGTTTAGAAAACATCGAGTATTGGCACGAGCTCCCACCAATGCCAGAGGGTGAATGATGAACAGAAAGCTGAGAATAGTAATTTCACTATTAACTATGTATCTAGTTTTATTTATTCCGATTTCTATAGGACTAATGATCGAGGGTAAAGATTTTATATCAATAATCATCGCATTTAATGGCTCTATAGTGGCTGCAATTATCCTTACGTGGTTACTGTCCGTATTGCTTAAATGGATAGATTGAATAGGCAGGTAAATAGCATGAAAGAACTCAAGAAATGCCCGTTTTGCGGTGGGCGCGGTGAATATCACTACTTCGAGGATTTAGGTCACTTGGTCATCTGCTCTAACACTATTTGCCCATCAAATAAGTTTGGATATACAGATGCTGAAGAAGCTGAGCAGGCATGGAACAGGAGAGCTAACAGTGAGTGATAAATTAAAGTGTCGTCGCTGTCGTAAAGTTTCAGAGCGGAAAGAACTTAAGAAAGTGCAGAAAAAGGACTGGATTGATTTAGTTTGCCCAAACTGTAACTGCAAAAACTTCAATTTAGTTGAGGAAAATACAGGAGGTTAACTTGGAAGCAGATTTCCTCTTCCACGAATCAACTAAAACCGCAGCATGGCAACACCTCAAAGAAGCTCTAGCAACAAACCAACCGCACCGAATCATCATCAAGCCTTGGAAGTCTACACGCTCACTATCTCAGAATGCCACTTTCCATATGTGGTGCACAGAGATAAGTAAATATCTGTGTAAGAAAAAGTCTAATTTCACGCCTGATACCGTCAAGGAGATGCTAAAGCATACATTCCTAGGTTATGAGGTCACTGAAATGATAGACGCCACCACGCAGGATATAGAGCGCGTCAGGACACTACGAAAAACATCAAAGTTAGATACAGGTGAAATGTTCCACTTTATGGAGCAGGTTGAATGCTGGGCGGCGGGTATAGGTTGTCTCGTGACAATCCCACACACAAGCGAATACATGAAACTCAAGGAGCAGCAAGAGAGATGAATACAAAACAACGATTAAGAAAAGCACTACTTGAAAATATTGATAAATTCGATATTGGCAAAGATGGGCAAATCATCATGAAGGCTCAACCAAAAAAATCTAGGGTAACACTTGGAGCCAAGTTATTTATGGTGGCTATATTTGCTTGTCTATTTGCATCTGCATGGATATTTAAGGTGGCGATATATGGCTAACTTACGCAAAGAAGCAAAAGGCCGAGAGTGCCAAGTCAGGATACCAGGAGTATGTAATGGAAATTCTGAAACTGTGGTGGGCGCTCATTATCGAATGGCTGGATTATGCGGCACAGGATGCAAGCCTAGCGATTTATTTATAGCTTGGGCATGTAGCGATTGTCATGACGAAATCGACCGCAGGACGCGAATTACAGACGCTGAATACGCAAAGCAATGTCACCTAGAGGGAGTTATGCGAACTCAGGCCATATTGCAAAGTGAGGGGAAGATTAAGGCATGAATGAATATCACCTTAAATTACCTTGGCCACCGACAAATAACACGTTATTTTCAGTAGTCAACGGAAGGAAAATAAAGAGCAAGAAAGGCAGGATATTTACCGAAGCAGTAATAAATCAAATCACCAAAGCAAATCAGCAATTCAATTTATCCGGCAAGCTAAAAATCAAGATAGTAGCCAACCCTCCAGACCTAAGAAAGCGCGACCTAGACAACCTTCTCAAAGCCCCATTAGACGCACTCACGCAAAGCGGCGTTATTACTGACGACAGCATGTTCCGCAGTATGCGTATTGATTTTGGTGAAAAGGTTAACGGTGGCTCACTGGATATCACAATATGGGAGATAGGTGATGCAGACTGAAATAACAACTATTCCAGCGTTGCTTGTTAAGACGCACGGAAACATGAGTGAAGTAGCAAGGCGACTCAATTGCAATAGGGCAACAGTCAAGAAATATTCTGGTGATGTATTTGGCTTTGACCACGCGATTATAAATGGTCGACTGATGACTAAGTATAAACATGCGAAGGGGGCTAAATGAGAAAGGCTTCATTTGAGCAAATAGCTTACTTCCGAACGGAAAAGGAAATGAGGAAAAAGCTTTTTGGAACACTTCCAAAGCTAAGCCCATCAGAACGACCATGGACTAGATATATGCTTACCATATGGGGAAGAAACTACCAAGGAGACGATTCTCCAGATGGCCTAAATATAAATGTTATTGGTCGACTAATGACAAGGGATGAATGGGATGATGGCTCAGCCACTTTGATTCGTGCCACTTTCGATAACTGTAGAAAGATGGGATACACAGGCAATGAGCTAATCGAAAAAGTAAAGGAAATTATTGCACCAAACAAATCAACACTCGGCGCACTTCGCCTCGCCAAAGAAAAAGATGACGCCGAATTTGTTGAAAAGTGTATTAACGAAATTTTACCAACGAGCAACCCGCTTCGTGATGTAGTTATTAAACGCTATAAGCAATGCAAAAGCCCGCAAAACATTCTAGAGGAGCTATCGAGGAAAACAGGTATAGACCTAGACTCTGCCAAACGTCGCGTTAGATGGGCTTGTGCGATGATTGAAGATGCTATTCATCCTATGGTTAGTGATATCAAGTAGCATTATTTTCTATGTAATTTATTAACAGGAGAAATCTATTGCATTCTGCGCCTAAATAGTATACTGTTTATGTTATGCTCGGTCGTGAAAGGCAAAGAGCAGGTAACAAGGTAAAAGAGGCGGCACTTGTTATCGATCCCGCCTAGTTGGTCACTTCGTCTATTTGGACTGGAACTCCAACCGCATCGGCTGAGAGGTCGAAGAAAATAGAGCCTCACTTCGGTGGGGCTTTTTGCTTTCCAACTCTCCGGTTATTCCGAACAAGTTATGGCTGGAAGCTCTCTGCGAGGGCTATATAAGGTATGCCCAACAACAATGAACCCTTTATTAATCCACTGCGTAACTTGTTGAGGTTTAACGCCGCATGACGCTGAAAATGCGGCTTGGTTTCCAGAGTAATATTTTTCAATATATTCTATAAGAGTCATATGTAACTTTACTTTGTCGCTAACTTTAGCGCTTCATGGAAGTTAAAATTGGCACCATTTTCAACCAAGAAATCCAGCGTTGCTTCAATTGATGCATCGTCGTCATATCCTGTTTCTTTAGCGGAGCCTAGTGCATATGCAGCTGCTAGATATTCAGGGGTGTAATCATCAAACCCTTGTGCTGCACCATCGTTAATATGTTGAACGGCTTGGCTTAAATTTTGAAACTTGTTGAAATCGTAGGTTGGCTTAGTCATTTTCTTATTCCTTCATCTTGTTTGTATGAATACAATATAAAGCGTTTTACTTTATATGTAAAGTGTTTTGATTTATATTTATGAGTATAATTTGAAGTAAGTCACATTCAATAAGTCGCCTAGTGCGACTTTTTTCGTATACGCCGCCACAGAATTCTAATCACACACACTTAATTGACGCATAGAGATTGTGCGCGGCTATCTATTAACTTTAATCACGGAACACTCCGCAGGGGGTGGATATGCGTATGCCTGACAAAAACACTGATATCTGGGTGCAAATCTGGGATTGGATAACAATTAATGCCCCACTTATCGCAGGCGTTTTGCTAGCCGCAATGACAGCTTTCACTCGTGAAAAAAGAGAAGGCTCAGGGTGGAAAGCATCACTAGCTGAAGCGGCTATATGTGCATTCATCAGTATTGGAATAATTACAGCTTTGGAATATGCAAAACTGCCAAACAGTCTGGCTCAGTTCTTCGGTGTGTTCATCGGGTTTTTGGGTACCAAGAAAATTGGTGGGATTGTTGAAGCGGTAATGTTGTTCTTCAAAAACAAATTCGGAGTTAACAAATGACACTAGGTGAAAAACAACGCAAGTTTACTCGCATGATTGCTGATTTGATTATCTTCGCATATGACAATGGTTACGAGCTGACATTTTCGGAAGCATACCGAACACCAGAGCAAGCACAGTTAAATGCTAAATCAGGTGCGGGTATTAAAAACAGCTTACATACACAACGCCTAGCTGTGGATTTCAACCTATTTAAAGACGGTAAATATCTAACGGCATCAAGTGACCATAAATTACTTGGTGAATATTGGGAATCTATCGGCGGTACGTGGGGCGGTCGATTCAATGACGGCAATCACTACTCGTTAGAGCACAATGGCGTTAAGTGATATGAAAGCGATCATCTGGAAAGGTTTCTCTTGGGTGATGGAGAATATGACTGTTGTTGGGATGGTTATTTTTGTTGTCATGTTTCTTACTGAAAGTATAAAAAATACTGCTCTGGAACATGATAATAAATCACTCACTGAGCAACTCTCACAACAAGTCGAAATCAACAAAGACTATCAAGCCCGTATCACTCGACTAAACCAACTCGATATTCGTCACTCACAGGAGTTAGCCAGTGCAAAGAATGAAATCAACACTCTTCGTGATGCTGTTAACTCTGGTTCTAAGCGGGTGTACGCCAAAGCTGAGTGTCCAGCAGCCACCAAGAATTCAACCGAAAGCGGAAGCGATGAAACCACCGCACGACTTAACAAAGCAGTTGAACAAGATTATCTACGTCTCAGAGAAATGATAGTCGAGAACGAACAGCAAACGTTGTATTTACAGAATTACATTAACACCGAATGCCTCGCTCAATAGCGGGGCTTTTTAATGGAGAAATATCATGGCAGCACAAGGTTTCGACAACCCAGCTCAATTCCGTGAAGAATTGGATAAAAGCATTCCAAAAGAATAACCCCGACAAGGTAACAGGAGGTGATCCTTCTTGCTGACGGGTAAGCCGTAAGTGACCTGATTAACGTAGTGATACGTGATGATGGTTGCGATTAACTTCACACAGGAACATCAAATGACAGAAATTACAGCACAAAATCAAATGCGCTTAGAGCTATTACGGTTAGTTGGCAATGATACTGCAGCGGCTCAAGCGGCTATCGAGTTCGTAAAAGACGACGCTCTCAAGTTTGAGTTATTCAAAGACGCATATAAGCAGTGCCAGACTGAAAGTGAGTTTGTATCACGATCACAGAAAGCGGCGCGAGAAGCTCAAGAAGCACTAGACCTATTCATGCAATAGTTAATTACACAGCTCATTTACGAGTGGGCTGGATAATTGATTAAAGGGGGATATATGGCTGCACCAAAAGGAAATAGATTCTGGGAGGCTAGAAGTAGTCACGGAAGAAAGCCCATATTCGAATCGCCTGATGATTTATGGAATGCTTGCTGTGAATACTTTGAATGGGTTGAAGAGAATCCACTGTATGAAACTAAGGCGTTTGCATTCCAAGGGTTAGTGACTAAAGAGACATTACCTAAAATGCGAGCTATGACGCTATCAGGGCTTTGCTTGTTTATCGATATACACGAAGACACATGGCGACTATATCGCGCTAAGGAAGATTTTATCGAGGTCACTACGCGAGCTGAGAAAGTTATCTATGACCAGAAGTTCTCAGGCGCTGCCGCTGACTTGCTGAATGCAAATATTATTGCTCGTGATTTAGGTCTCAAAGACAGACAAGAGGTCGAGGATGTAACTCCAGATAAGGGAGACCGTGACAAGCGACGCTCTCGAATTAAGGAGTTATTCAACCGTGGAAAATCTGGATCAGATACTTGATAACTTGAATGACGATGAGCAGTTCGAGTTGCTTGAGTTATTGGAAGAGGAAGAAGAGTACAGAAAAACGCATCGTTTATTTGAATACTCTCCCTATGACAAGCAAAGAGAATTTATTGAGGCAGGTGGTAATTATTTCGAGCGTTGCTTTATGGCTGGTAACCAATTGGGTAAGTCATATACAGGTGGTGCCGAGGTTGCATTTCACTTAACCGGAAGATATCCAGGAACTAAAGGTTACCCTGAAGATGGTGCTTGGAAAGGAGAGTGGAAAGGTAAGCGGTTTCTTGAGCCTAATGTGTGGTGGGTTGGCGGTGAAACCAACGAAACAGTAACCAAAACAACTCAGCGTATCTTGTGTGGGCGTGTGGAGGAAACTGGTGAGATAGGTTACGGTTCAATTCCAAAAGAGGATGTTATTAGCTGGAAGAAATCACCATTTTACCCAAATCTTGTAGATCACATACTTATCCGACACCGAAATGCTGAAGGCGTGGAAGATGGAATGTCAATCTGCTACTTCAAACCTTACTCGCAAGGTCGCGCTAGATGGCAGGGTGACACAATACATGGCGTGTGGTTCGATGAGGAGCCACCATATTCCATTTACGCTGAAGGACTCACCCGCACCAACAAATACGGTCAGTTTTCAATTCTAACATTCACCCCCTTAATGGGGATGTCTACGGTAGTAGAAAAGTTTCTCAAGAACCCATCTAAAGCTCAGAAAGTAGTCAACATGACTATCTATGATGCTGATCACTACACCGAGGAAGAGAAAGAACGGATTGTTGCTTCATATCCTGAACATGAAAGAGAGGCTCGTGCTCGTGGTATTCCAACAATGGGTAGCGGTCGAATTTACCAAATACCCGAAGAGTCTATTAAGTGCCAGCCTTTCGAATGCCCTGAGCATTTTTACGTTATCGATGGTCAGGATTTCGGCTGGAATCATCCACAGGCTCATATCCAGTTGTGGTGGGATAAAGATGAGGATGTTTTTTATCTTGCTAGAGTGTGGAAAAAGTCGGAAAACACAGCAGTTCAAGCGTGGGGTGCTGTTAAGTCATGGGCTAATAAAGTTCCTGTAGCATGGCCTCATGATGGTCATCAGCACGAGAAAGGCGGTGGTGAGCAACTAAAAACTCAGTATGCGGATGCTGGCTTCTTAATGCTGAAGGAGCACGCAACATTTGCAGAGGGTGGCAACTCAGTAGAGTCCGGTATTAATGAATTACGTGATCTGATGCTTGATAACAGATTTAGAGTATTTAATACCTGTGAGCCATTCTTTGAAGAGTTCAGACTATATCACCGTGACGAAAACGGGAAGATAGTCAAAACAAACGATGATGTGCTTGATGCTGTTCGCTATGCCTACATGATGAGGCGCTTCGCTAAGCAGTTGCGTGATATCAAAAAGCCTAAAGAAAAGAGAATTCCCGCCCCAATTAGACCTATTAGGAGATAGAGATGGTCGATAGAAACGAGCGGCTTGAGAAAATACTTCGCAAATTCGACCTCGATTACTCTGCATCTGAAAATGCCAGAACGGAGGCGAGAAACGATTTATTCTTTAGTCGCGTTAGTCAGTGGGATGATTGGCTTGAAAGCTACGTCACATTGCAATACCGAGGTCAGTTTGATGTAGTGCGCCCAATGGTTCGTAAGCTCGTCGCTGAGATGCGCAAGAATCCTATTGAGGTTCAGTATCGACCAAAGGATAACGCTCCAGCTGATGCCGCTGATATTCTTATGGGAATGTATCGAACTGACATGCGAAACAATAGCTCAAAGATTGCCGTTAACGTGGCAGTAAGAGAGCAAATCGAATGTGGTTACGGTGCTTGGCGACTCGTCACTGAATATGAGGATGATAACCCGACTAGCAACAATCAGATTATCCGACGCGTTCCTATGCATGAGTCTTGTACTCACGTTATCTGGGATTGCAACGCCAAGGCAATGGATAAGTCTGACGCGAAGAATTGCACCATAATTCACGCGATGAATATTGATGGATGGGAGTCATTCGCTGAGCAATACGGTCTAGACCCTGAAATTCAACCATCATTCCAATCACCTAACAATGATTTATTGTTCACTTGGTCGAGTGGGAAAACAATTCATATCGCTGAGCATTACGAAGTTGAGGAAAAGAAAGAGTTAGTGTTTGTTTATCGCGACCCGCTAACTAATGATCTTCAAACTTACTCGGCAAAAGAAGCGAAAGAAAAGATTGATGAACTGGCAAATGCTGGCTATCAAAAGGTAGGTGAGCGCAGAGTTAAAAAGCGCAGAGTCTATAAATCAATCATCACTAGCACAGGTATTCTGAAAGATAGAATGCCGATAGCTGGCGAGCATATTCCAATCGTGCCTGTGTATGGTGAGTGGTCATTCTTTGATGATAACGAGCTATATGAAGGGGTTGTTAGGCTATCGAAGGATGCTCAACGTCTGCGTAACTTTATCTTATCCAAGTCTGCGGACACTGCCGCTAAATCACCTAAGAAGAAGCCATTCTTTTTCCCTGAGCAAATAGCAGGGTATGAACATATGTTTAGCGGTGAGGACGATTACCCATACTATCTACTCAACCGTACTGATGAGAACAATGCTGACCTGCCTCCTTCACCCGTTGCGTATATGGAGAATGCTGAGGTTTCACAGGCTGATGCATTGCTTCTGGAAGTGGCAACGGAAGCAGCTAAATCAACCGCTCGTGTCGGCGTTGATACTGAGGCAGCTAATGGACAAGTGGCGTTCGATACCGTTAATCAACTAAATAGTCGCATCGACCTAGAAACGTATGTGTTTCAGGATAACTTAGCTATCGCAATGCGCCGTGATGGTGAAATTTACGCATCAATTGCTACTGAGATATACGACACCAATCGAACAGTAACAACAACCTCAGAGGATGGAAGCGAAAACCAGATTGATCTTATGCAGGAAGAATTAGACTTCAGCAAAGGTGAAGTGATTGTTCGCAATGATATCCGAGGCAAGTACGAAACATTTACTGATGTGGGTCCATCTTTCCAATCACAAAAAGATGCTGCTAGAGCTGAGATAGGCGAGCTTATCGTCAAGGTTCCAGTAGAACATCCTATGTGGAATGTCATGATGCTGACGTATGCAAATATGATGGAAGGTAAAGGCGTTGAATACATCAGAGATTATGCCAACAAGGAATTGATTGTTAATGGCTTGAAGAAACCAGAAACCGATGAAGAACAGCAATGGTTAATGGAAGCTCAGCAAGCAGCACAAAGCAATCAAGATCCTAATGCTATGTTAGCTCAGGCGCAAATCATCGCGGCTCAAGCAGAGCAAACCAAAGCTAATAACGAAACAGCACAAACTCAAATCAAAGCATTTACCGCTCAACAAGATGCAATGGAATCTCAAGCCAATACGGTCTACAAGCTAGCTCAGGCTAGGAATATAGATGAATCGGCAGTAAGAGAGGCCATTAAACTTCTGAACGAGGTTGCACAGCAACAACAACAAAACATTCCTACCGACAATATCGTCGAGAATAATCCTCAAACCATGTAAGAGAGTTAAATATCATGAGCACAACCACCGAAATTCAGAATCAGTCTGAAGAGATAATCCTGTCTGGCGATCAGGCGGCGGCATCCGCAGATGGCTTAGTTATCGATAATGCCAACGGTAACGCAGGGCAAGAAGAAGGCTTCGACATTGTACTGAAAGACGATGAGCAACCGCTGGAAGGCAAGCCTAGTAATAACGCAATACAAGCAGCTAAACGTATCGCTCGCAAACGTCAGCGAGAAATTGAGCAGCAAGTAAAAGCAATTGAAAGCGGCGAGCTTCCTGAGCACCTACGCGTTAATCCTGAGTTACCAGCACAGCCTAATATGGATGATTACTTATCCGATGAAGGTCTGGCTAAATACAACTATGACACTCACAGAGCTACAGCCGCATTTAATGCAGATATGCAGAAGTGGCAAATGGACGCTCTTGATGCAAGAAGTAAGGCTGTTGCATCACAGGGTCGTAAAACTCAGGAGTTCACGCAGCAAAGCCAACAAATAGCTAACGCAATGAAGGCGCACTATGATGCGGCTGAAAAACTCAACTTACCTGACTATCAGGAGAAGGAAGATTCTGCATTGCAAGTATTGCCACAAGGTGTTTATGAGGCAGTCGCAACAAACTTCCCAGAGAAATCAGCCGCCATCATTTACTACCTTGGGTCTAACCCTGATAAAGCGCAAGAATTGTTTAGCAAAAACCCTGTTCAGGTCACTATCGAACTAACTCGATTAGCTGATCGTTTAACTCTCAAGCCTCGTGGTACACAACGTTCATCAGCCCCACCTGCCGACGAACCAATTAGTGGTGATGTTTCTGCGGCCAATGTCGCAGCATTACAGAAGCAAATGGACGATGCAGCAAGTAAAGGTGATGTAGAAAAGTACCGCGCTATCAAGGCTAAATTACAAGGAATTAAATAATGTCTTTAAATGAAGGTCAGATCATCACCTATATGGTGGATGAAGTAGTAAACACTATCGAAAATAACTGCCCCATGGCTCAGCGTGTAGGTAAATATACGCCGCCTGCTGGCGATATGCAGCGCTCTCAAAATACTGTCTGGATGCCAGTAGAGCAAGAAGCCCCTACTCAACAGGGTTGGGATTTAACCAATAAAGCGACAGGTATTTTGGAGCTCTCTGTCAAATGCAACATGGGCGTTCCAGATAATGACTTCTTTGGTTTACGTGCTGATGATGTACGTGATGAAACCTCATTGCGCCGCCGCATCCGTGCATCTGGCTTAAAGTTGGCTAACAACGTTGAGACTTCAATTGCCAAGCAGGCTGCAGACACAGCGTCTTTAGTAGTAACTGATACTGGAGATTTAGCTAATGGCGCAGAAGCTTGGGGTTTTACCGCTAAAGCAGAGTCTCTTATGTTTTCACGCGAGCTGAACCGCAACCAAGGTCTTAGCTATTTCTTTAACCCAGATGACTATCTGAAGGCTGGATATAATTTGGTAGGCAAAGATCTATACGGACGCATTCAGGAAGAGGCTTACAAGTCAGGGACAATTCAAAAGCAAGTTGCTGGGTTTGAAGATGTTCTCCGCTCCCCTAAACTGCCCACGTTATTAGCGGCAACTGCCACAGGTGTCACAGTTGATGGTGCGCAGAAGTTCAAGCCTGAAGCATGGAAAGAAGATGTTGACGGAAATCGTGAAAACGTTGATAACCGCACAGCAGTAGTTAAAGTTAGTGACGGAACGGCATTTAAACGCGGCGATAAAATCAGCTTCGCTGGCGTTAAGTTCATCTCTCAGATGGCAAAGGACTTATTAACACAAGATGCAACATTTGCGGTCGTTGGCGTTGATGGCAATAACATCACTATCATGCCTAAACCAATTGCACTTGATGACGCAGCACTGAAGCCTGAAGAGAGAGCATATGCAAACGTCAACACATCACTTGCAGCTGGTGCGGCAATTAGCGTCCTTAACATTAAAACGTCTAAGACAAATATCTTCTGGGCTGATGACTCAATTACCTTGTTATCTCAACCTATCCCGCTTAACCACGCATTATTTAGCGGAATGAAAACTCAGTCATTCAGTATCGACTCTGTTGGCCTGAATGGTGTTGTAGCGTATCAAGGTGATATCTCAACACTAGAAGGCAAGTGCCGTATTGCTGTTTGGTACTCAGCTTGCACTAAAAGACCTGAAGCGGTTGGAGTTGGTCTTACTGGTCAGGCTTAGTATGGTAATTAGTTAAGGGGGGGGCTTCGGCTCCCTTTATTTTTTGGAGATGAAACATGAGTACCATGCTTTATAAAGCCAATGGGGATGTAAAAATCTGGGGCATGAATCTTCAGATCGCCACTGTCAACGATGATAAAATTGAAAAGCACTTGAAAGACGGCTGGTGTAAGCATCCAAACGACACTAAGAAGAAAACTGAAGATAAACCCGCTACCAAGAAAAAGGCGGTGAAAGATGCAGATAACAACGAAGGGTGAGTTAGTCATCGCAGCACTGCGTAAACTAGGTGTTGCGTCGGATGCCACGCTAACAGATATCGAACCACAATCATTAGAGGACGGAGTAGTTGATTTAGAGTCAATGATGTATGAATGGTTTGAAGATGGCGCAGGAATTCACACTGGTTATAAATTCGCTGATGAAGATACACCGATCGACCAAGGCGATGAACACGGACTGCATAAGCAAGCTATTAACGCAGTTATCTACAACCTAGCCACCCGCATTGCCCCTGATTATCAAATAACACCGCTTGATAAAGTCATTACAACTGCTCGCTATGGCAAAGAAAGATTAATGCGTAGTTGTGCAATGAAACGTGCAAAAGAAGCCAGAGCGCATTATCCAAATGGCTTCCCTATTGGTTCTGGTAATCGCCTAGCAACCATGAACGGATATCGATTCTTCCATAGGAGTAAACCACATGCCAAGGATTCAGATCCCTCTTGCTAGAGGTTTACGCAAAGACCCACACACGGCTGATTATATCGATGGTCTGCCAGTGAATATGTTGGCCACACCGAAAGAAGTATTGAATGCCGCTGGTTATCTTCGTTCATTCCCTGCGCTGGTAAAACTTCGTGATGCTGATGGAGTGTCGCGAGGTGTCCAGTTCAACACGAAAAATGGCACTGTGTATCGTGTGTGTGGCGGCAAGTTGTATCAAGACGCAAATGCTATCGGTGATATTCAAGGTAAAGACAGAGTATCACTGGCACATTCTGGCGTAAGTCAGGCGGTCGCTTTTGGTGGCAAGTTAAAACTCTATCGTTACGATGGTGAAGTTAAAGAGCTGACTAACTGGCCTGAAGAAGAGGTAGTCAAAGAAGGCTACACTCGTGATGTTAAAAAGTGGACTCACAAAGCTGGCAATGATGATTTCGTATCTCTGACTAAAGATGATATCGACGGTTCGCTCACTCTGAAGATAACGCCAAAGGCATCAGACGGTGTTGTAGGTGAAGTTATTGAGATACCCGAGTATCAATTTGGCGCTAAAAAGTCACAAGATAAACCCGAGGCAGAAAAGCCATACTTAACGGATATTATCGTTAATGGCCTGAAGCGAACAGGGAATAAACTCACGATTGAATACAAGTTCAATTACGATAAAACAATCCCTAATAACACTGTGAAGCCAACTGATACGACTGAATTTGTGATGACTAAGGAAGTGTTAGAGGTCGTTAACAAATATCCTCAATACGATTTAGGTGAAGTGGTCGATGTTGCTCGTAATCGTGGTCGTTATATCTGGCTACAAAAGGGCGGCGCTCGTTTCGGTATAACAGATATTGAGGACGAGTCGAAGCCTGATAGATACACGCCATTCTACACAGCAGAGTCACAACCTGACGGAATCATTTCTGTTAGCTCTTGGCGTGATATGGTCATCTGCTTTGGTGCTTCAACTATCGAATACTTTTCATTAACCGGCTCTACTTCTGCGACTCAACCAATTTACGCAATGCAACCATCTTACATGGTGCAAATGGGTATTGCTGGTCGTGATGCTAAATGTAAGTTTGGTGATTCATACGCGTTTATCAGCAATCCTGCAAATGGTGCGCCGTCTGTTTATTTACTTGGCTCAGGTACTGCTAGCGTCATATCGACGGCAAGTATTGATAAAATTATCCGTAGTTATACCGCTGATGAGTTATCAGGCGCAGTTATGGAGTCGGTTAAATTTGATGGTCATGAACTGGCAATAATCCACTTACCACGCCACACACTTTGTTTTGATGGCACTGGCAGCCAGCAATATCCGCAATGGTGCATTCTGAAAACTGGACTATACGATGAGCCGTACCGCGCTATTGACTTCATGTATGAAGATAATCAGATAACGGTTGGCGACAAAAAGTCTGACTTAGTTGGTAAGTTAGCGTTTGATAAATCATCTCAGTATGACCAACAAGCCGAGCACATTATATATACACCGATGGTGAAAGCGGATAACGCACGAGTGTTTGACCTAGAACTCGAAGCGTCAACGGGTGTTGCTCAAATCGCTGACCGTTTATTCCTATCTGCTACTGCCGATGGAATAAATTTCGGTAGGGAGCAAATGTACCCACAAAACGCACCGTTCCGTTACGACATGCGCGCGATTTGGCGCAGGGTTGGCAGAGTGAGAAAGAATATCGGGTTTAAGATTCGCGTTATCACTAAGTCACCTGTAACGCTCAGTGACCTATCGATGAGGGTTGAATGATGGCTGATGAACCTTATGCTAACTCTAAATTGAATGAGCCTATAAGTATCACAGCTTCGTATATAACCCCCGATATATTACCTAGTAACTTCAGCGTAACTTACATGCGGATTGTATTGAATAGCGCTGAAGACATGGGGAAGGTTGCTGGCCGTGCCAACGAGGCTGGACAGGAGGCATATAACGCGCAAGTAAAAAATGAGGAGCAGGACGAAACGCTAGCTAATCACGAGGAGCGTTTAATTTCAGCAGAGGAAACGCTAGAGAAACACGAAGCTCAACTACAAAACCACGAAACACGGATCACCGCAGCAGAAGAGAAAATAGTTGACCATGAAATAAGAATTAAGGCAGCCGAAGAACGATTAGACGACCACGAGACGCGATTAACGACAGCAGAGAGTGATATTACATACCTTACGGAAAAGGTCTCTGAAATCGACGCCGATTACGTCTCATTGAGTCGTGAAACTACGCAAACTTTAGCATCACCGATTTCTGTCAAAGATTCTTACTCTGTTAATGGTGTTCAGGTTATCAGCGCTCGTGTTACTGGCTTCACTGCTTCTACTGGTACGGCTTCGAAATCTGGCTTCAATGCTAATAAAACTTACAGTATTGGCTCGACATATGACCAGTTAGAAATTCAGGCGCTTGCATCGGATCTCACTGAAACTCGTAAATCCCTTAAAGCGCTGGAAGATATGGCGCGGGCACATGGATTAATCGATTGAGGTAATCATGATCACATTCAAACCAACGCGAAATATCGATTTGATTGAAACGGTTGGCAATCACAAAGACATTATCGCTGGTAGCAACAATGGTGATGGGTTCGATTACAACGCTAACCAGAAATACTTTGAGGTTAATGTTCATGGTCAATTCGGTGGCATCGTGTATTACGAAGAAGTGCAGCCGATGACATTTGACTGTCACGCTATGTACCTACCAGAAGCAAGGGGATTCAGTAAAGACATTGGCCTAGCGTTTTGGAAATTCATTCTATCAACAACTCATGTTCAATGTGTTACCTCATTCGCTGCTCGTAAGTTTCGTCACGGTCAAATCTATTGTGCGATGATTGGCCTTAAACGAGTTGGCACTATCAAAAAGTATTTCAAAGGCGTTGATGACGTCACCTTCTATTCAGCAACTCGCGAAGAACTAGCCGAGTTCATCAGTAAATAACGGAGTTAACAATGGCTATCGGAAATATTTTTGCACTAGGCAGAAAGTTGCATGGTGAAGAACCTCTATTCCCTGAAGGTGGAGGAGGTAAAGGTGGCGGTGGTAGTAGTGGTGCAGGAGAGCAGGCCGCAGCAATGAAGTATGCAACTGATATCCAGAACCAACAGTTTGAGAGGGTTATGAATGGGCTTGCTCCATTTACTCCGCTTGCTGGCCAGTATATTAATCAGCTTAAAAACCTATCATCTCCCGAAGGTGCTGCTCAGGCTCTTGGGCAATACTACAACTCGCAACAGTTTAATGATTACTCAAATCAGGCGCGTTACCAAAACTTAGCGGCAGCCGAAGCGATGGGCGGACTAGGCTCTACGGCTACAAGCAACAGTCTAGCTTCAATTGCTCCTGCACTCGGTGAAAGTTGGCTGAATAGTCAAATGAACAACTATAACAACCTTGCAAATATCGGGATTGGTGCGCTTCAAGGTCAAGCGAACGCGGGGCAAACATACGCGAATAATGCTGGCCAGTTGTCTCAACAAAATGCTGCCCTTGCCGCTGCTAACGCTAATAGACCGTCAGGTATGCAGCAAGCAGTAACTGGTGGTTTAGGTGGCGGTGCTCTTGGATATGGAATTGCTAGCGCTCTAGGTACTTCAACGCCTTGGGGAATGGGTATTGGAGCTGGATTAGGTATTTTAGGGAGTATCTTCTAATGGCGACTTGGAACCAGAATATTAATAGTGGTGGTTTTTTAGGAGGCATAGGTCAAGTTAACGACAATGCGCCTAGAGCTAGCGATATTAATCCCACTCTAGGCCTTATCAGAGAAAACAACGACCTTCAACGCTCTGGCGCTAATAATTGGGGGTTGCAGGCCATGCAGGGCTTGGCTGGTATAGCTTCTATGCATCAGCAAGATCAGCAGCAACAAAGGCTGTCTGAGTTCCAAGGTAAATGGGGGCAGGCCATGGCTAATAACGATACTGGTGCCATGCGTGGTCTATTTGCTGAATATCCTGAAATGAGAGAGCAAATTACTGGCGGTATGGATGGGATTAATGATGATGTCAAGCAGTCAATAGGTAACTTAGCACTTGGTTATAATGCCGCTATCTCAGGTGGTAATGTTGAAAGCTTCGTTCGGGAGAATGCAGATGAAATGCGTAAATTTGGCTTTGACCCGCAAGTTGCTTTTAAAATGGCTACAGAAAATCCTGCTGCTGCAAAAGAATATGCCTTGGCTTTAGGAATGAGGGCATCAACGCCTGAGAAGTTTATGGATATGATGGATGCCCAAGCTAATCGCGGGGTGACAATGAGAGGGCAAGATATAGGTGCTGAAACAGCTCGCCGAGGTCAAGATATTGGTGCTGCTACTGCGAGGCGTGGGCAAGACATATCAGCACAAAATTCCATCCGTTCTGCTAATGCTCAGGCCGCAGCTCCTTCATCAGTTAGGGAGTATGAGTATTTGCAGTCACTATCACCTGAGCAGCGTAAGCAATTTATGCAGCTAAAAGGGAAGGGTGGAGATGAGATGCAACAGGCTCAGTTATCAAATGGTCAGACAGTAATGATTGATCCAAAAGCTCAGGGTGCTGGCGAGTCTAAGTATTATAAGGGGTATGACGCTAACGGTAATGTGGTAACTATTCCTGTCAATGCACTATCATCAGTGTCTGATTCATCTGGATCTGCAACAAAAAATATAATGAATAAGGATATTGGTTTAATTCTTAATTCTAGCCCAACTGAAACAGCTCCGCTCACTGGTATAACTGGAGGGACAGGAAGCCCAGCAATTACAGCTGATGTAATGAGTAGAATTAAAGACCCTAAAACAAGAGAAATTTTTAATGCTGCCAACAGAATTCAAGGGAACATGCAGAATCAGGGTATCGGTGCTGCAAGGGCTATGGGCGCAAGCGGAATAAACACCGAGGCAGAAGCTAAGAGATTCTTCCAGTCAATGCCACAGATAGACTACTCAAGCAGGGATGCAATGATTACATCTGTTAAGGACATAAAAAACTATACAGATGAATATAACTCTAGAAATACTGCAAATCTTGGTGGAAGTAAATCTCAGCAACAGCAAGCTCCACAAGCAGCAATACAAGCTTTGCAGCAAAACCCATCATTAGCGCCCCAGTTCAGAGCTAAGTACGGATACCTACCATAGGAATAAATTCAATGGCTAACTTCTTTGATCAATTTGACAGTCAATCAGAATCAGGCGAAGAGGCTAATTTTTTCGACCAATTTGATAGTGAGACAAACGAGCAATCTAAATTGACTGAAGAGCCTCAGCAACAAAATAATTATATTAGCGGGATGGTAAACACGAATAGGCAATTAGCAGAAGGGATCAATCGTAGCGGTCAACAAGGGAAGGATTTCAGAGATAACGTTATTGATGCTGTAACAGGTGAAAGCAAGATGACACCTGAAATACAGGGATTAAATAGCGTTATGTCATCACCTGAAATTCAATCATTAACTGGTGATTCGTTCAAAGCTAACTGGGCGCAACTTTTTGGTAATGATGAAGATTTCATGCTCACTCTTCGTAATATGGGTGGGAAAATGTCATCGGACGAAAAAGGAAACGTCATTGTTGATTTGCCATCTGGTAAATATGCGCTGAATAAGCCTGGTCTTGATGGTGATGATATCATTCCGTTTGTTGCTAATGCGTTAGCGTTTACTCCGGCCGCTAGAGCGGAAACTATTTGGGGTTCTGGTCTGGCTTCCGCTGCTACTGATGTAGGCCTGCAAGGTTCAGTTAGTGCCGCAGGTGGCACTGATGTAGACCCATTACAAACAGCAATATCTGGCGGCATTGGTGTTGGTGGTAAAATAATTGAACGTGGTATCAGTGGATTATCCAGAGCCGCTAGTGGTGAAATAGCACCAGAAACCCAACAATTGCTAAGAAATGCCGAACAGAACGGTATAGATGTACTAACTACTGATGTCTTGCCACCAAGAACAGCAGTAGGACGTCAAATGCAGCAAGCTGGTGAGCAAAGCATAGGCGGAACGGGAAATCGTAGGGCTATACAGGCTGAGCAAAGGGAAAATTTTGTTGAATCTGTTCCTCAAATGATTGAACAAGAGTTCGGTATTTACGCTCCGCATGTCATGCAAGGTGAAGTTAGGGCTGGCTTGAGAGCAGCTAAAGATCAACATGGTGGAGTAATAAACAGAATAACCGAACAAATGGCTGATGCTGTTGTTACCCCAACTAGGTCTATACCTGCCATTGATGGTGCCATGCAGCAATTAGCAAACGGATTAGCCCCTAACGGCGCAGCGATGCAGATATTAAATACACTGAGGGATCGTGTCGCCAATGGAGCTAGTTTTGCAGAAATTAGAAACCTAAGAACCGAATTAAGGCAAAGTTTGCAGGGTGATAATCTGGCTATGCCAACCTCATTAGAGGCGGCATATAATAGGATTAATACCGCTTTAACTGGGGATATGAATAGCGCTGTTGGTAAAACCCTTGGCGCTAATACTTTAAACCAACTTCGCCATGCAAATAATGAATACAGGAATATAGCAAGAGGGATAGAAAAAACAGGTTTGAAAAACGCGCTTGAAAAAGGTGATGTAACTCCTGAGCTAATGGATAATCTAGTATATAGTAAGCGACCTAGTGATATAGCTCGTATATATGGCATGGTTAATGAAAACGGTAGAAACCAACTTAGGGCAGCGTATTTAACAAAAGCTTATGAGAAAGCTAATGGGTCACCTCAAAGAATGATCACCCAATTAGACCAGCTCATCAATCAGTCAAACGGTCAAATATTTAATACAGTATTCAACCCAAGACAGCGTCAAATGATTGAGGGTATGCGTGATGTTCTTGAGGCAACTAGAAGGGCTGGAACGGCAAATCAGGTTACTCAAACTGGTATGGCTCTGTTAACCCCTGCGAGAACAGCAGCAACGTTATTAACTGGAGGTGCTTCACTTGGTATTGAAGTTGGAACAGGGATGATAGCCAGAATGTACGAATCACCAAGAATCCGCAATATGTTGCTTAGGTTGCATAATACACCTAGAGGAAGCACAGCTAGAGACAGAGCGATAACTAATATCATCAATACTCTAACTGCGTCAGGGCAGTCTATTGGCAGAGATTAATCACTTGAACATGTACCAACCACATCCCCAACAAGTGATGTGGTTCCTGTGACCAATTTGTGATTATTAACTACTTTTGAGTAAAGGACTTTGTTTTGATCTGTTATAGACCAAGTCTCAATGGTGGACGTATCCCCATTGACATAGAAGCCTATCATTGATGATGTAGATATAGGCATATATTCAAGACCACCTCCGCCTAGTTCATTATTTACCATCTTCAGCTCGGCTTTATCTTTATTTATATTGATTTGGAAAACACTTTTTGCCATCCCATTTTTTTCATATAAGTAATCACTCTGCTCAAATGCGCTGTATCCGTTTAAGTTAGTAACGACCCAACACTGTGCATTAACGTACACAGGGGTCACGGCAACTAGTGCCAATAGATATTTTTTCACCATCACCTCACATAATTATTTTTAATGCCTCAATGATAGTATGAGGTGGGGATATTCACAATCACATAGTAAATATGGTATAGATTAGTCTGTTTATTGATTAACCTCTCGGGTTAAGCTATTTTTAATTGAAGGCATAGCACTTTAATGATAGATTTTCGACCCCGTTGTTATTATAAGTAATCATAAAGATGGTTGTTTATCCCTCACAATGGAGATTTGTTGGAGGTAACATGAAAAAAAATGTCTTTAGAACAGTTCTTGAACCTGTAAAGGTAAGGCAAATAAGCCCGTCAGAAATGGTTAAAATGACTCCTGAGCAAGCTGACAACGTCGAAAGAGTTGAATACAAAGCCCCTAAGCTTGGCGGTGAAGGCTTCGGCTCATTCTTGGTGACATATAAAACGCCAGTACTCTGCGAAAGTAATTTATGAGCCAAGAAAAAAACCAAGTAGTTCCTGCTAGCTCTGTTGATGATGATCCAGATAAGAATCAAAATAAACAGAAAAAAGACAAGCACAACCCTATCGCCGCAATTGAAAAGTTCGTTGAGGTTCAGTCGAAAGAGATTGAATTGAAGTCAAAGGAAATTGAATTCAAAACTCAGGAACTAGAGGTTAGACGCCAAGAAATAGAGAGCAATAAGGAAATTGCATTAAAATCAATTGATGCACAAAAGGAAGACAGAGAAACACAGACAAAATACTTTAGTGGATTAGAGTCCAAAAAAGTATATTTCAAATGTTTAATTGCCGTTGGCGTTGTGGCGGTTGTTATTATATCTATGTTTACTGATAATGCTCAATATACTATAGAGTTAGCCAAGATTGGTGGAGGTGTTCTAGCTGGGTATCTAGCTGGAATATACAAAGGTAAGTCAGATCAATTGGAAAGAACCCCACCCCCAAAAACAGAAGACTAAATAAAAGACCCACCACTAGGTGGGTTTTTTATTTTCACCATAAAGCTTAATCAGCATTTCTACGACTGACTTTTTAAGCTCTTCGGCTTGTTCGTTGGCCGCACGTTCGGCATCACTACGATAGCCAATAATGGGCGTTGGTGTATCGAGGTACTGGTCAACTATATAGGTTAACTCAGCATTGAGTGAGCGGCCATTTAGCTTAGCTCTTTGTCTTAGTTTTTCTTTCTTTTCAGCATTATACCTAAAGCTGAATACTGAATCTTCACGTGCCATTTTACTCACCATTGGTCTTTAGGGTGGGTTGGCATCTTATAATCTACTGTATTTATTTACAATAACGTCACCGTGATGCCATTGCGGTGCGACTACTCACGCTTGGAGAAAGCAATGTCAGATATTATCCCTAATGTCGTTGTTTCGGCACCTTCGCAACAATTCACTCTCGCAAGGAGATTCCAAGCGATGAGCAATGGTAAAATTTACATAGGCCGAATTGATACCGATCCGACCATTCCAGAAAACCAAATTCAGGTGTATTTGGAAAATGAAGACGGCAGCACTATCCCTGTCGCTCAACCTCTAATTATCGGTGCGGGTGGCTATCCCGTTTATAACGGTCAGATTGCTAAGTTCGTGACAGTAGAAGGTCACAGTATGGCCGTTTATGACAGCTACGGAGCGCAGCAATTCTATTACCCTAATGTACTGAAGTATGACCCCGATCAGTTTGAAAAAAGAGTGTCATCGGTAACAGGCGCAGAATTAGTAGGGTCAGGCCCAACAACCGTCGCTGGGAGATATGCGTTTTCGGGTAAAATTATCACAGACCTTCTCACTAAAGATGAATTAAGCCGACTGCTTTCAGATGACAAAACACTAGACCTTTCTGATAAGCTGCAATCACTCATTGATGAACGCAAGCCATTTTATTTAGCTCCAAATGTGAAGCATTATTGTCACAAAAGTCTCCGTTGGAAATCGGGTGCAAAAATGCGTGGTGCTGGCGCTGGTACGAATCAACGGGATGGGAACGCATGGAGTATTGATACTGCTCTAGTTTTTGATAGTGAAAAAACGGATGTGGGGATCATTTTAGTTGAGGATGGATGGGCATCAGAGTGGGAAATTAGCGACATAACGATTGACACAGTCGATGCGGAGCACGGTTTACGAAGCTTCACGTCGATAGCTTGTCTTGATGGGAGTGATGGCGCATACAACGGCAAGCTGCATGTTTATATTCGAAATTCCAAGGTGGCTGTAGACAATCAATCGACGTTCTGGAATGTCGATTTAGACTTGCGGATATCATATTGCTATAAACCGTTTGTGAGCAAGGGTGGGACATCTTTATCTGGCTGGATAAAAACAAGTTTTTGCTTTCATGGAATTGACATTAAAGATGTTGTTTATTCTCAATTGAATCTTTGGTTTGACCAGTGCGGACTTTCCGCTCCAAAAGATGTACTCAATGCATGTCCTACTGATGAGTTGCCGATTCTAGTAAAAACAGACGGATGCGTAGGATTGACGGGTGTGATGGGTGTCGAGAGAGCTAAAGCTCAATTGACACACTGTATAAACTATAGCGCATTAAGCTACTCTCTAAGTTATCAGTCGTTTAGTGATGAACATTCATTTTATAAAGACGCCAACAGAGCTAGTAATGTACCTATTAATCATCAGGGGTTAATTCATGCTGGAAATTCCACAATTAAATTTAATGATGTTAAATTTAATAATCGTGTAAGCAATGGTTTTCCTGCCGCTGTCGAGGGAGAAGAAACTTACTTTATAACAGCACAAGGTTTTGATAGCCGAGTAACATTTGAAAATAGCTATGTGTATGCAATCAATTACTGTGTTTGTCCAGCGCATACTCTTGAAGTTGTATGCATAAATAAAAAACAAAATTCTGATGTTAAGTTCGGATTAGAAAATATCTCAAAAGTGCTCGATGATTTAGAATTTCATAATGATTACGTGCCTCTTAGATTAAAATACGGTGCGAAAGATGTCAGTAAGAAGCCATATCATCGCATATATAGAGATGACACTGTGTATGTCGAAGGGGATTTAGGATTGGAGGTATCTCCAGCTCAATACGCAGCCCCTATTAGATTTTATGCTGTTAATTCACCGAGTGAATCTAGCGCTAAAGCAGCCATGAGTGTTCCTAAATCAGTAACAACAGGTCGCAGTATTAACGCAGGTGGCACTGTAAACACAAACGGAAGTGACTATGCGGAATACATGGGTAAATCTTATCTCTTTGATGAAAAAGATAAATTCATATTTGGCATTGATAAAAATGGCAAAGTCACTGATAGGTATGATGACGCAATAAAGTTTTGCTTAAAATCAAATGATCCGTCATTTGTTGGTGGTGATAACTGGTTTGATGAGAATAGCATCTCTGATGAAATGACAGATGATGAAATTGAAATGATATATGAGCAGTCGCGTGAAGCCGTAATCCTTATTGCTTTTTGTGGGCAAGTTGATATTCCAATTCATGCCACATCTGGAGAGCATATATTTGCATCAAGGGGCAGGGATGGCCTTATAGAGGCATCATCGGGAACCATTTCTGATTTTAGAGATTACATGCGTTCGATTGGTCAAGTGATTTCATGCAATAGCGGGGAGTCAAAGGTTATCGTTAAGATGTAATTCCTACTGTGACGAACTGTGCCGAAATTGTGACACAAAAATGAGAGGAATAGATAAAAATAGGCAAAAACAAGCAAATCGCAAAAATGCTGGCTGGCTTGTAGTGCGGCTTTGCTAGCTATAAATCGTTAATCAATCTTTGCACATCCTGTGACTCGTAATCGAGCGCAGAAGTGGCTTCATCGAGAATTAAAATGTCTGGTTCGGTGAGTAAAGCGCGCGCAAGTGCAATTCTTTGACGTTGACCACCTGAAAGGTTCAAGCCTTTTTCTGATAAGAGATAATTAAAATTATCAGGCAATGCCATAATAAAGTCATATGCTCCAGCTAATTTTGCTGCGTGAATAACTTGTTCGTTAGTCGCTTGCGGGTGGCTTAAACGGATATTCTCTGCGATAGAACCGACGAATAAAGTGCTTTCTTGTAATACAACGCTCATTTTTCGGCGTAATGACACAGTATCTGCGACAGCTAAATCCATGCCATCAACAATAACTTGCCCATGTTGTGGTACATAAAGTCGTTGTAATAATTTCGTTAAGGTGCTTTTTCCAGAACCAGAAGGGCCAGTAATCCCAATAAATTCACCAGAATTAACCATTAATGACAAATTATTGATAACTTCAGGCGTATCAGGTTGATAACGAAAGCGGATGTTTTGAAACTCGATTTTTCCGTGAAAATTTGAAGTGTTTGCAATCCCTTTACGTTCATTTTCTACAGGTTCATCAAGAATATCTCCCACCCGACGCAATGAAATGATGGTATGTTGGAAATCTTGCCAAACCTGGGCAAATCGCAATACAGGTTGTGTAACATGCGCGCTTAGCATATTAAATGCCACTAATTCGCCAGGAGAAATCCCACCGTTTAATACTTCTTTGACACCAACCCACAAAAGAATTGCGGTAGTTATTTTACTCACAAGTGTCATTAACTGAGAGGCAACTTCACTGCGCATTGATACTTTAAAGCTTTGAGTTAGCTGCTTGCTAAATATTTTTTTCCAGCGTTGATTAAAGTATTTTTCTGTTGCTGTCGTTTTTATGGTTTCAATCCCAGTAATACTTTCGGTGAGAAAAGTGAGACCATTTTCATCGGCTTGGTAAGATTTTTGAGTTTGTTGGCGAATGATTGGGCCTAAAATCATCCATAAAACAAAGAATACACCCATAGAGCCCAATAAAATCCAAGCCATCAAACTACTGTAGGAAAATAAAACCGCGACAAAAAGGATAACAAAGATAAAGTCAATGAATAGCATCAGTGTCGAGCCCGTTAAAAACTGCCTTATATGAGCTAATTCACGGATCCTTGCGATAATTTTCCCTGTTGGCCTTAGCTTAAAATAATTTAAAGGTAAGGCCATTAAATGGCGATAAATTTTCCCTGATAATTCAGCGCTTATCTGGCTACTACTATGACTAAAAATCTTATTACGAATAAAACCATATATCGGCTCTGCAACAGCAATGGCAAAAATCGCCAATGCAATAACGTGTAAATTTGAGAGACTGCGGCCAACTAACACTTTGTCGATTAAATTTTGAAACAACAGTGGGCTAATTAAGGCGAAAAGCTGAATAATGGCAGAGAGAATAAAAATATTTCGTAATTTAACATGTTGTCGTAAAATAGAGGGAATAAACCAGCTAAAACCAAAGGTCTTTTTTTGCTCCGGTTCTAATTGCTCCTTAATGAGTACTATGTCAAATTCAGCTTGTTGATGCCCAATCGAATTATAAATAGGTTTTCGTTCATCATTAGTCGGGTTAATGAGTACCAATTCATTTTCTTGGCTAATTACTTGCCAGAAACCATCTATATAGATTAAAGCGGGCAAAGGTAGTGTTCTTAATTGCTTATATTGTGCTGCAATAAGCTCGGTTTCATACCCCAATATTTGTGCGCATTCTCTAATTTCCCACTCAGTAGGGGATAAAGTTTGCATACCAATAGCATGTCTTAGTTGGTCAGATGAAACATTGTTTTGATAATATTTAGCCACCCAAACTAAGGCATCCAAACCATGATTATTTAACTGTTCCATCGATTATTTTTCTCTCATCGCGTTTGAGGTGTATTCATTGATTGGGCTAAGTAAGTAATCAATAATACGGCGTTTATCTGTTTTTATTTCTGCCACAATGGATAAACCGGGTGTCAGTTCAATAGACTCACCATCAACTACTAGTTCTTTTTGCTTAAGACCGATTTGCCCTAAGAACACTAATCCAAGATTTTCATCGAGAGTACTGTCACGAGAGACGGAAATCACTTCCCCTTCAACTGTGCCATAACGAGTGTAAGGGAAAGCATCTATTTTCACCTCTGCTCTTAACCCTTCATGGATGAAACCAATATCTTTATTTAAGATTTTAATTTCAGCTAGTTGAACATGATTATTAGGTACTATAGCCATTAACTGCTGTGCGGGTTGTAACACTGCACCTATAGTGTGTGTAGCAAGTTGTTGTATCGTGCCATCAACGGGAGCCCGTATGATTTCTAATTGGTTTCTTTCTTTATTTTTTAATAGTTCTTGCTCAAGGGAAGCCCGCTTAAAGTCAGCTTGTTTGTATTTTTCATCCCACTCTTGGTTTTTTTGAGCTTTAATTCTGCCTACCTTTTCATTTAAGGCTTGATACTGGCTTTTCAGAATGGAAAGCTCAGATAATTTGGTGACTTTTTCTTTTTTAGCGATTAATAGTTCTCGCTCTTGTTCTAAAAATTCCTTCTGGCTGATCAACTGCTTTTTAGTTAACGAATGGTGTGCATCGAGGCGCTTTTTGATGTTTACGATGAGGGAATTGATAGTGAGTAATTCGTCTTTTCTAGCTTGCTGATTGACAGTATTTAATTGAATTTCATTATTAAGTTCATTAATTAATGAATCAAATTCTATTTTTTGTGTTTGATAGCTAGCTCGTGTATTGTTTTGTTCTAGTTCAGTTAATTGGTTAAATAAAGGTAATTGCTCAATAGGCTGTTGTGAAATCAATGCTTGATAAATTAATATTTCGGCTACATGGAAGTTATGTTGGTAATTTAAACTCAGGATATCTTGGTCAACACCTAATACATTGACAGTTATTAAAGGATCCCCTTGTTTTACTACTTGCCCATCAGTGACATGAATATGTTCTAAACGACTTAATTCAAACGCTTGAATTAACTGTGTTCGTCCTGAAACAATAAGTTTACCTTGCGTGGTTGCTTGAATATCCAACTTACCAAAAAATGACCAAGTCACAGCAAGAAAAACGCCTACACTAATAGAAATAGCGACGTATAGTGCCAAGTAAGACGGTGGTGTTTTTAATATCGCCAAGTGTGAAGGCAAAAAGCTGTTATAACGGTTTTTGTCTAATCGATGTTTCATTTTACGTCCATGTCTGATTTCAGAGACTGTTGTAGAGTCCACAAATGTTTATAAAAATTACCTTGTTCAATAAGTTGCTGATGGCTACCTTGCTCGATAATTTCACCATTTTGCATCACAATGATCCGCTGGTGATGGCGAATAGTTGATAGGCGGTGAGCAATTGTGATGATGGTCCTTCCTTTTGCAATAATATGCATATTTTCTTGAATAACGGCTTGGGATTCGTCATCTAAAGCGCTAGTTGCCTCATCAAAAATAATCACTTTAGGGTTGGAAAGCAGTGTTCTAGCAATAGCAATACGTTGGCGTTGGCCGCCAGAAAGTGATGTTCCCCCCTCGGCAAGAACGGTGTCGTAACCTTTTGGTAATTTCAAAATAAAATCGTGTGCTCCCGCCATTTTGGCGGCATGAACGACTTCGTCCATGGAGGCATCCGGTGAGGTTTGAGCGATATTGTGAAAAACAGATTGGCTGAATAAGAAATTTTCCTGTAAAACAATACCAATTTGTTGTCTAAGGGAGTGCAAGTTAATCGCAGACATGGGGGTTCCATCCACAAAAATAGCACCACTTTCAGGGGTATAAAGCCGTAGTAATAATTTAGCGAGGGTGCTCTTACCTGACCCTGATGTCCCAACAATACCAATAGTTTCTCCCGCTTTAATATTTAAATTAAAGTTTTTTAGAACAAATGGCATGTTAGGTTGGTAGCGGAACGAGATATTTTTTAGGTTTAAATGCCCTTGAAGAGATAACTTATTTTCTTGCTGTGATTGTTCGGTAGGTAAGTTAATAATTTGGGAGAGTTTTTCGATAGCGACACTGGTTCGAATGTAGTCCCCCCATAGTTTAGTTAGTTTGATGAGGGGCTGGTTAGCGTGGCTAACCATCATGTAAAAGGCAATAAGCTGGCCAATCGTCATCTGCAATGCTAAAACTTCAGAAGCACCAACCCACAAAACAATAGCACTGGTGATTTTTTCAATAGCCATCACTAGATGTTCAGAGCGGGAGCTTATTTGCCCTGATACAAAGTTAGTTTGGCTCATATCAGCGGTTTGGCCGTCCCAGCGACGAGTGAAATTTGGTTCGACGGATAAGCTTTTGGCTGTTTCGATCCCATTGATACTTTCGGTCAAAAAAGAGGTATTGATGGCAATATTGGTGAACTGTTGTTGTGCAGCAGATTCAATTTTAGGCGTTAACCACCAAGCTAATAAAAGATAAAAAGGAATAGAACACAAAAATATTATTGTGAGTGTTGTGGAGATCAAATTCATCACAAAAATAAATACAAATAAAAATAGCACATCGACACATAGAGTAAAAAAGCTGCTGGTTAAAAATTCACGAATAGTTTCGAGCTCTTTTACTCGGGTGACAATTGCGCCTATTTGCCTGCTTTTAAAAAAGGGAATAGGCAGTCTCAGTAAATGATTTACCAGCTTCAAGCCCAGTGTCATATCAATTCGGTTAACAGTGTGATGATAAATATACTCACGTAACCCTTTCAAAGTCACTTCTATTAACGCCGCAATAATTAACCCAAAAATTAAAACGTCCAATGTGACTAAGCTATTATGAACGAGTACTTTATCCATAATAACTTGCATAACAATAGGGGAAACTAATGCGAGTATTTGTAATATAAATGAAAAGAATAAAACCCACAAAATAATGGGTTTGTATTTCATAAATTCAACTTGGAACCAGGTAATGTCAAATTGACCCTGTTTAAGGCTTACTTCTAACCAATGACCATTCCATTGTTGATTCAGCTCATCAATGCTCCATATCTCTGGCGGCGTATTCCCAAATTGCTGAATGAGTACTTGTTCTTGATTGCAGTTAGCTAATAGAATGGCTTCTCCTTTGGTATTATATAAAATAGCAGGGCATACGATTTTAGTTACATTTTTATTCTTCTGATATTTATTCCTACAGCGAATGGCATGTTTCGATTTAATAATGTTAAGTTTTTCATTATAACCAATAGATTGATTGAGTGTTTGTTCTAGTTCTTTAGGATTTACTTGCCCTGATAACTTAGCAATAACACTAATGAAGTATAATGTTGATTTTGATTTGAGACTATCCATTTTCTATATTAATAAATTCCTTAAGTTATTTGAATTTTTAATTCCAAATTTGCATTGATAAAATATGCACTAGATAGTAATAAGGTGGAGTAGAATTTGGATAATACAGGGTTTGTAATTCGCTGTGTATTGAAGTTAGTCTTATTATGTAATTAATAAAGTAATTATATTTAACTACAAATATATTTAAAGATATTGAAAAGTTATATATCTTTTCAATATCTATATTTAAATGTGAACAATTATTCAGGGATAGATAAAAAACGATGAATGGCTCTTAAAACATGGTCTGGTTTTTCTGCATGAACCCAGTGCCCTGTATCAGCAACAACCCACGCTTTGGCTTGCGGAAATTGTTGTGCGATTTGTTCTTTATATTCAGCTTGTACATAAGGGGAATTTCCTCCTGGGATTAACAGCACGGGTTTATTCCAGGCGGGTACTATTTCCCAACCAATAATACTTTCATAATTAGCTTTTAGGGCAGGTAAATTAAATTTCCACTCACCTTGTTTAAAGGATTTAAGCAGAAATTGGATAACACCATCCTCATTAATGTAATTACGCATAATCACGGTAGCTTCTTGGCGAGTTTTTGCATTTTTTGCTGTGACGGCATCAAGCGCCGCGAATATTTTATCATGACGACGGACTTGGTAAGCGACAGGCGCCATATCAATAGCAACGATACTATTAATAAAATGAGGGGCTATTGCTGTTGCCGCCATGGCGATTTTGCCACCCATCGAGTGACCAATTAAAATAGCATTTTCGTAACCTAAAGACTTTATGAGTGTAATAACATCTTGAGCCATTTGCTGGTAACTCATTTGCTCATCACGAAATGAGTCACCATGATTACGGACATCAATTTGAATCGTATCGAAATATTGTTGTAGGTTACGTCCTAAAACACCTAAGTTATTGAGGTCACCAAATAACCCATGTATGAGTACAATGGGACTATTTGAGATTGGATTTTCAGGTTTATGGATAGTATGGTTAAGTAACACGGTCATATTTGTTTGATCAATTCGTCAGCGGTACATGTGGTCTTATCATGTCACGGCTATGAATAAAATCCAAATGGTCAAATAAGCTGCGATTTTGGCTGAGGTAAGTTAATGAGTCGATAATCAAAATATCCATAGCCAATGAATTTCAGAAAATTGAAGTTGATCACTGAGGCAAAATACTGGAAGTCATGGCATGATAACCCACTGAATTATCTTTGAACTTAGAATAATGTTTACTTTAAGTTATTGAAATTTTAATTGTTTTGTTTTTTTTAAATCTGTCTTATAATCACACCGCAAATTTTAGTTAAAAAAGTACTGGGAAAAAATGAAAACGATAGAAGTTGATGAAGAGCTTTACCGCTATATTGCGAGCCATACACAGCATATCGGTGAAAGTGCATCGGATATTTTGCGCCGTATGTTAAATTTCAAATCCGGGCAGCCAGTACAAGCAAAAGAAATTAGTCAGGAACATGCTGTTATTAAGGCTGAACCTGCGATGAGTACACCTGCTGTTGCATTAAACCCTGTTAGAGTCATTAGAGAGCTTCTGTTATCTGACGCTTATGCAGAAAAAAGTAAAGCGATTGACCGCTTTATGTTGATTTTGTCTACTTTATATAGTTTAGATGCGAATCGTTTTGCGAGTGCAACAGAGTTAATGCATGGCCGAACTCGTATTTATTTTGCTGGTGATGAACAAACATTACTTGCAGCTGGTAAGCAATCTAAGCCGCGTCATATACCAGGAACACCCTATTGGGTGATCACGAATACGAATACGAATCGTAAACGTAGCATGGTTGATGCGATCATGCAGGAAATGCAATTTCCAACCAATGTGATTGAAAAAGTTTGTAATACTATTTAAAAACTGAAAGGCCACTGATGTTGATAACAAAGCATCAGTGCTTTGGGAGAAAACAAGTGACAATACATGAACGTGCAGGGCAGCTTCCGTTTCAAAGTGACTTGATCAATGTCGCTCAATTAACCGCTCAATATTATACGCAGCAACCACAACCCGGTAATACATCTCAAGCTGTTAAGTTTGGTACATCAGGGCATCGTGGTAGTTCGTTGCGTAAAAATTTTAATGAAAACCACATATTAGCTATTGCACAAGCAATTGCCGATTTACGCAAAAAACAAGGTGTAACAGGTCCTTGTTTTGTAGGGAAAGACACCCATGCGTTATCAGAAGCGGCGTTTATTACAGTGGTTGAAGTGTTAGCGGCAAATCAAGTTCATGTAATTGTTCAGGAAAATAATGGTTTTACGCCAACTCCAGCTATCTCTCACGCTATTTTAAGTTATAACCAATCACACCAAGATGTTGCGGATGGCATTGTGATTACGCCTTCACATAACCCACCTGAAGATGGCGGTATTAAATACAACCCTGCGAATGGCGGGCCGGCTGATACCGATTTAACTTCTGTTATTGAAAAAAATGCAAACCAATTGCTAGTCAATAACCTGGAAGGGGTTAAAAGAGTCAATTTTGATACAGCGATGGCGAGTGAATACGTTATTCAGCAAGATTTGGTTATGCCTTATGTCTCTGCATTAGGCGAAGTTGTTGATATGCAAGCGATTGCTAAGTCTGGTTTGAAAATTGGTGTTGACCCACTAGGCGGTTCCGGTATTGAATACTGGAAAAAAATTGCTGAATATTATCAATTAGATATTGAAATCGTAAATGACCAATTAGACCAAACGTTCCGTTTTATGCCTTTGGATCATGATGGTGTTATCCGTATGGATTGCTCATCAAGTTGGGCAATGGCGGGTTTGCTTGGGATGAAAGAAAAATTTGATTTAGCTTTCGCTAATGACCCTGACTATGACCGTCATGGCATTGTTACTCCCGATGGTTTAATGAACCCAAATCACTATCTTGCTGTGGCAATCGACTACCTATTCCAACACCGCCCTCAGTGGGGAAAAAATGTTGCGGTAGGGAAAACACTTGTCTCAAGTGCGATGATTGACCGTGTTGTTAATGATATCGGTCGTGAATTAGTTGAAGTGCCTGTAGGGTTCAAATGGTTCGTTGATGGGTTATTCAGTGGACAACTAGGTTTTGGCGGTGAGGAAAGTGCTGGGGCATCATTCTTAAAATTCGATGGCACACCTTGGTCAACAGACAAAGACGGTATCATTCTTTGCTTACTAGCCGCGGAAATTACGGCGGTTACCGGTGAAAACCCGCAGCAGCGTTATAATAACCTTGCCAAAAAATTTGGGGCACCGATTTACAACCGTATTCAAGCGAAAGCTACTCACGAAGAAAAAGCGAAGCTAAGTAAATTATCACCGGAAATGGTTGCAGCAGATACATTGGCAGGAGATAAAATTACACAGCGTTTAACCGCAGCCCCCGGTAATAATGCGCCAATTGGTGGTTTAAAAATCATGACTGATTATGGCTGGTTTGCAGCAAGGCCATCAGGCACGGAAGAAGCGTATAAAATTTATTGTGAAAGCTTCCGTGGAGAAGAGCATTTACGCCAAATAGAAAAAGAAGCTATTGAGATCGTAAGCAAAGTTATTCGCTAATTTTTAATCTTCAATAAAAGACATTTCAATGAATATCCCGAAACACAGCGCAATGATGTAATTCGGGATATTATCGCTTATTTATTGTTAATTTCTCCATAAAATGGTGCTTGTCGAGAGTGTGACAAGATTAACAAAATTCTTTTCCCCATTATCAAAAAATAACCCCCCTTTCATTTTTGGGATTGCTGACAATAACCGTTGCAGCTAAAGGCTTGGAGTGGTACAACTTTAACTATCTGAGTGAATTTTATTAACCATAATTGAAGATGGATAGGGTGAGGTCAATGAGTCAGGTTTATAATTTCAGTGCAGGTCCAGCTATGCTACCTGTTGAAGTCATGCGTCGTGCTGAACAAGAGTTTTGTAATTGGAAGGGTTTAGGCGTTTCTGTCATGGAAGTTAGCCATCGCGGAAAAGACTTTATCGAAGTGGCAACAGAAGCAGAGCAAAATTTACGTGATTTATTAAACATCCCTGATAACTATAAAGTTTTATTTTGTCACGGTGGAGCTCGAGCCCATTTTGCGACGTTACCAATGAATTTACTAGGTGATAAAACGACCGCAGACTACATTGTAAGCGGCTATTGGTCAGAGTCAGCAGCAAAAGAAGCTGAAAAATACTGTACACCTAATGTAATTCAAATTACTGAAGAAAAAGATGGCATTGTTAGTTTAAAACCTATGAAAGAGTGGCCATTAAGTGATGATGCCGCTTATGTTCACTATTGCCCAAATGAAACCATTGGTGGCTTAGCTATTCATGAGGAACCTGATTTCCCTGAAGATAAAATTATTGTTGCTGACTATTCCTCTTCTATCTTATCTAAACCGATTGATGTAAGCCGTTATGGTGTAATTTATGCGGGAGCTCAAAAAAATATTGGGCCAGCTGGATTAACTATCGTTATTATTCGAGAAGACCTGCTCGGTAAAGCTTCGCCTCAGACTCCATCTGTATTTGATTACACGGTATTAGCAAAACACGATTCAATGTTTAATACTCCACCGACCTTTGCTTGGTATCTCGCGGGGATGGTCTTCAAATGGTTAAAAGAGCAAGGTGGTTTGCAAGAAATGGCTAAGCGTAATTATGAAAAATCACAATTACTCTACAATGCAATTGATGATAGCCAGTTCTATATTAACCGTGTTGCGGTTGAAAACCGTTCTTGGATGAACGTACCGTTCCAAATGCAAAACCCGGCACTTGATGCGAAATTTATTGAAGAAGCCAAAGAGCAAGGCTTACTTTCTCTAAAAGGACATAAAGTGGCTGGTGGTATGCGTGCGTCAATCTATAATGCTATGCCATTAGCTGGTGTACAGGCTTTGGTTGATTTTATGGCTGATTTCGAACGCCATAACGCTCAATAATGAGATTTACCGACTGAAATAGGATGTTCAGTCGGTTATCTGTGCTCTTCTTATTTGATTTAAAAGAAAATAGAGCCAGATTTTATTTACTTGCAAAACTTCACTGGAGAAACTGCTTTTTATGCAATCCCTGACATTACAACCTATTTTTTCAATCAACGGCACAATTAATTTGCCAGGGTCAAAAAGTGTCTCAAACCGCGCACTATTATTAGCAGCGATGGCTAAAGGAACGACCACACTCACTAACTTATTGGACAGTGATGATATTCGCCATATGCTGAATGCATTAAGCCAGCTAGGTGTTAACTACCAATTGTCTGAAGATAAAACACGTTGTTGTGTGGAAGGTTTAGGTGGAAATTTATCTCATCCAGATGAAACAGAGATCTTTTTAGGCAATGCAGGAACCGCAATGCGCCCACTTACAGCTGCATTATCACTAAGCCATAATAATATTATTTTAACGGGTGAGCCTCGCATGAAAGAGCGCCCAATTGGGCATTTGGTCGATGCGCTGAGGGAAGGCGGTGCAGAGATTGAATATTTGGAACAAGAGAATTACCCGCCACTACGTTTAAAAGGTGGTTTTATCGGTGGTCAAATTTCAGTCGATGGGTCTGTTTCCAGCCAGTTTTTAACTGCATTGTTAATGGCGGCTCCGCGTGCACAGCAAGATACAACAATTTCAATTATTGGTGAGTTAGTCTCCAAACCTTACATTGATATCACATTAGCCTTGATGAAAACGTTCGGTGTCAATGTCGAAAATCATCAATATGAATATTTCGTTATCAAAGGGCAGCAACAGTACCAATCACCAGGCGAATATTTAGTGGAAGGTGATGCTTCATCAGCGTCTTATTTCCTCGCTGCGGCCGCCATTAAGGGAGGCGTAGTGCGTGTAACAGGAATTGGGCGCAATAGTTTGCAAGGGGACACTAAATTTGCCAACGTATTAGAAAAAATGGGCGCAACTATTCGTTGGGGTGATGACTACGTTGAATGTGAACGCGGAACGTTGACTGGTATTGATATGGATATGAATGCGATCCCTGATGCGGCAATGACCATTGGAACGGTTGCGCTATTTGCTGAAGGCGAAACAGTTATTCGTAATATTTATAACTGGCGAGTAAAAGAGACCGACCGGTTATATGCGATGGCAACAGAGTTACGAAAAGTTGGCGCTGAAGTGGAAGAAGGGCATGATTATATTCGTGTCGTTCCACCGAAAAAATTACAACATGCTGAAATTGAAACCTATAACGACCATCGTATTGCAATGTGTTTTTCGTTAGTTGCATTATCAGATACACCAGTAACAATTTTGGATCCCGGCTGCACTGCAAAAACTTTTCCTGATTACTTCGAACAGTTGGCACGTCTAAGTCATTAATCTATTGATTGGGTTGATATTATTTTCTTTGATATCAACCTGATTTTTACGATTCAAACATCAATTTTTCTTATTTTTTAGTAATCATCTGAACCTGCTTATTTCACAAATCTACTGAATTGGTATAATACCTTCACAGATTTTAATTGCGGATAGCTAGGCTATTTGCAGAAAAGGAGATTTTTTATGGTGGCGATAGCCCCTGTAATCACCGTTGATGGACCAAGCGGAGCAGGTAAAGGTACGCTTTGCCAAGCATTAGCAAACGAATTTGGGTGGCAACTTTTAGACTCGGGTGCAATTTATCGAGTATTAGCGTTAGCAGCGTTACATCACCATGTTGATATCCAATCCGAAGATGCGTTAGTTCCTTTGGCTGCAAATTTAGATGTGAAATTTGTTCCTGAAGATAATGTACTGAAAGTCATTCTGGAAGGGGAAGATGTTTCAAATCAAATTAGAACCGAAACAGTAGGAAACACTGCATCCCAAACAGCCACTTTTCCTCGCGTACGTGAAGCTTTACTCCGACGCCAACGTGCATTTAGAACCCATCCTGGGCTAATTGCTGATGGCCGTGATATGGGAACGGTGGTTTTTCCCGATGCACCGGTAAAAATTTTTCTTGATGCCTCCGCGGAAGAACGGGCTCATCGGCGGATGAAGCAGTTGCAAGAAAAAGGTTTTGATGTTAATTTTGAACGTCTTTTAAGCGAAATTGAAGAGCGGGATTTTCGTGATCGTAATCGCTCTGTTGCACCTCTTATTGCCGCGAAAGATGCATTAGTGCTGGATTCCACAAGTATGTCTATTGAGGAAGTTATTGAAAAAGCACACACCTATGCAAAAAAAATTCTACAATTATCGTGATAATAGGCTTTATTTTAGCTTATAATTAGATAATATACGCAGTTACCGCTATGTGATTATATTATTAGCATAGCATCAACCTTGCGACATGGAATGTTGTGGGGTATGTGAAACAACCCCATTTGGCGGGAAGCTAAGTGGACGTTAATTTAAAACTCTTGAAGATCATTAATATGACTGAATCTTTTGCTCAACTCTTTGAAGAATCCCTGCAGAATATTGAAACTCGTCCTGGTTCTATCGTCCGTGGTACTGTTGTTGCCATCGATAAAGACGTAGTCCTTGTTGACGCAGGTCTTAAATCAGAATCTGCTATCCCAGTAGAACAGTTCAAAAATGCTCAGGGTGAGCTAGAAATCCAAGTTGGCGATGAAATCGATGTAGCTCTGGATGCAGTAGAAGATGGTTTCGGTGAAACTATCCTGTCTCGTGAGAAAGCTAAACGTCATGAAGCATGGCTGATGCTGGAAAAAGCTTACGAAGAAGCTGAAACTGTAACTGGTGTTATCAACGGTAAAGTTAAAGGTGGTTTCACTGTTGAGCTGAACGGTATTCGTGCGTTCTTACCAGGTTCACTGGTTGATGTACGTCCAGTTCGTGATACTACTCACTTGGAAGGCAAAGAGCTTGAGTTCAAAGTAATCAAGCTGGATCAGAAACGCAACAACGTTGTTGTTTCTCGTCGTGCTGTAATTGAATCTGAAAGCAGCGCTGAGCGCGATCAACTGCTGGAAAATCTGCAAGAAGGCATGGAAGTTAAAGGTATCGTTAAGAACCTTACTGACTACGGTGCATTCGTTGATCTGGGCGGTGTTGACGGCCTGCTGCATATCACTGACATGGCTTGGAAACGTGTTAAACACCCAAGCGAAATCGTCAACGTTGGTGATGAAATCAATGTTAAAGTTCTGAAATTCGACCGTGAGCGCACTCGTGTTTCTCTGGGTCTGAAACAACTGGGCGAAGATCCTTGGGTCGCAATCGCTAAACGTTACCCAGAAGGTACTAAACTGACTGGTCGCGTTACTAACCTGACTGACTATGGTTGCTTCGTAGAAATCGAAGAAGGCGTTGAAGGTCTGGTTCACGTTTCAGAAATGGATTGGACTAACAAAAACATCCACCCATCTAAAGTTGTTAACGTTGGTGATGTTGTTGAAGTTATGGTTCTGGATATCGATGAAGAACGTCGTCGTATTTCACTGGGCCTGAAACAGTGCAAATCTAACCCATGGCAGCAATTTGCAGAAACTCACAACAAAGGCGACCGCGTTGAAGGTAAAATCAAGTCTATCACTGACTTCGGTATCTTCATTGGTCTGGACGGCGGCATCGATGGCCTGGTTCACCTGTCTGACATCTCCTGGAACGTTGCAGGCGAAGAAGCAGTTCGTGAATACAAAAAAGGTGATGAAATCGCAGCTGTTGTTCTGCAAGTCGACGCAGAGCGTGAGCGTATTTCTTTAGGTGTTAAACAGTTAGCTGAAGATCCATTCAATAACTATTTAGCAGCAACTAAGAAAGGCGCAATCGTAACTGGTAAAGTAATCGCAGTTGATGCTAAAGGTGCAACTGTTGAGCTGACACTGGGCGTTGAAGGTTACCTGCGTGCATCAGAAGCTTCACGTGACCGTGTTGAAGATGCAACACTGGTTCTGAACGTTGGTGATGATGTTGAAGCTAAATACACTGGTGTTGATCGTAAAAACCGTGTAATCAACCTGTCTGTTCGTGCTAAAGACGAAGCTGATGAGAAAGACGCTGTCGCAGCTGTGAACAAACAAGAAGATACAGCATTCGGCAACAATGCTATGGCTGAAGCTTTCAAAGCAGCTAAAGGCGAATAATTAAGTGGGGGCAACAGTAGCGTTGCCCCTTTGTAACGGTAGTTTAGGGAGGTACTATGACCAAGTCTGAATTAATTGAAAGACTGGCTAGCCAGCAGTCTCATCTTTCAGCAAAAACCGTTGAGGAAGCTGTAAAGGAAATTCTTGAGCATATGGCGGATACGTTAGCTAACGGTGAGCGTATTGAAGTCCGTGGTTTCGGCAGTTTTTCTCTTCACTACCGTGCTCCACGCGTTGGCCGTAACCCAAAAACTGGTGATAAAGTGGAACTAGAAGGTAAATATGTTCCTCACTTTAAACCAGGTAAAGAATTACGTGATCGTGTAAATATTTACGGCCAATAATCGGGCTGTAAATCTTAATTATTACATCAAAACAGTGCTTGTATTTTATACGGCACTGTTTTTTATTTCTGATCAACACCAA
>NZ_JAMPPE010000031.1:0-43394 GCF_028480905.1 Providencia sp. PROV156
TGCTGCGCCATATGGGTTGGACTGAAGCGGCTGACTTAATCGTTAAAGGTATGGAAGGCGCAATCGCGGCTAAGACTGTAACTTACGATTTCGAACGTCAGTTAGAAGGCGCTAAATTATTGAAATGTAGCGAATTCGGCGATGCAATGATTAAACACATGTAATTTATTACGTGGTGTGATTAATAACGGGAGCCTAAAAACTCCCGTTTATTTTTTGTTCAATTAAAATCTTCCCCAAAACTCCCCCAAAATCCCTCCCCAAAACGGTTCAAAAAATAGGCTATTCAGATCGCGATAATTTGCCATTCTTTACCTCGGTCATCATTATATTTATCAGTCATTTTCTGTGACTTATGGCCAAGAAGTTTCTGAGTATTGATGCCTTGTTCTCGATAGAGTCTTTCCGATAAAGAACGTTGTTCATGAAATGAAGGTGCTGATCTTTCTGGCCATGTTAACCCGCATTTATCCCTCGCTTTTTTAAAGGTTGTGGTTAATGTGTTTGCTGTAACTTGTTCACCTCGCTGTGCTTGAGAGGTCGTATGGCGATAGTGCACGAGGTATTGACTAAGAACGGCATCACGACATTTTGAAATGACTTGTTTAAGTGTCATATCAATCGCGTCACACTTAATCGACAGAGGAATGGCTAATTTAGAACCAGTCTTTTCCTGCTCTATATGCAACATATCATCCCAAATATCTGAAAATTTCATTTTGGCTATATCACCGATACGCTGACCAGTGACAACAGCCAGCAACATACCACACTGTAAGTAAGGTGGGTGATTTTCAGCTTGTTCATAAATAACCTTCCATTCTTCGAACGTTAGGCGTTCACGTTTAACTCTATTACGCGGCTGTTTTGTTGCTAGTGCAGGGTTATAACCAGGAGGAACGTGGCCTGCATGTTGCGCTTCCTTAAATACGTCGATTAAAACCATACGTACTACTTGAGCCATTCGATCATGGCCTAATGCTTTAACTGAATCAGTTATTTTTGCTATTTCTAACGCGGTGATGTCTTTTAGTGAAAATAACCCGCAATGTTGTTTAAACAAATTAACAGGCTTAATTTTTTGCTTGTATGAATTAAGCTTTAATTCGCCGAGGTCAACGCGCTCTTGTTGTATTTCTAAGTATTTATCTACCCAATTAGAAACGCTGATCCCTACTTTTTTATTTTTGATATTTGATAGGCGATCATTAATGCTTAAAATTTGTTTTGTTTGTTGTTCTGCAATAATTGTGTTTGCCTGTGATGCAACAAGAGCTGCTTCATCGGCATCCGTACCGAGGCTGTGAAATACGCCAGTTAAAGGGTGTTTGTACTGCCAGTATGTTTTTCCATTTCGCTTATCTAATTTTCGGTATAGATTTGGAATGGTGATTTTATGAGAACGTGGTCTTGCTGCCATCTGATAAAATCCTTATTAATTTTTCATTTGCCTGTGTTGGTAATTGAGGTTTAGAAACTAAACCTACGTACCTTGAATCACGATCAATCATCCAACGTTTTCCAACCTTTAAAGCAGGAGGGATCATCATGTTGGCTTTGGCGTATTTAATCAAGACTTGCTGGGTTGGGGCACTATCGCCAAATTCTAATTGCGCCCATGCCTCTAGCTTAATCATTCGAGACATCATAGCCTCCTGTGATATTTTTTCTCATCCTGGTCTTGCCTCATCATAGATAAAATAATTTTATCTGCAGTATCACAAGCATGTTTTATTTCAGCTTCAGTGCATGGTCTATTTTTTACACTTGCAGCTAACTTGCCTAACTTAATATCAAACTCAGTTAATAATTTATCCTCAGGTACCCAAGGGGTTAATTGTGGTTCTTTCATGGTGGTTACTCATTGGTTTTGAATAAACCACCATGCTAATAATAAATATAAAATAAAACTGATTATGCTTAATCAATTATTGGCTCGAATAATTGTATCAACTGGGTAACACTCAGACAGAATACCTTGTTGGGTTAGAGTGTCTTTATCAATCAAACAGTTTTGCTCATCGGGGTATGTATAGCCGTATGGTTTATACAAACAGTCCGCACCGCTGCAAATTAACAGGAACAAGGCATAAATCATGATACTTTCCCTTTAGGCTGAGATTCTTTTACTGGTTCAATTTTGATGTTTTTGGGTAAGTCATAAACGACATAGCAGCGGTCACTTGTTGTTATAAAGCCTACAGAACCATCAGGCATAGTTAATTTAATAGTCGGTCGTTGGTTACTATGAAAATGTCTTAGCATTGGTCTTGCCTCTGTTTGGTCTTTCTAGTTCGGCTAGAAATAGCTAATTTAATTCTGGCCAATTGAACAGTAGTTTGTTTATATTCCGCAGTAGCTCCTGAATAATGTCGATTAATAATTGCATGCTCTTTCATTGTGATAATCATTAAATTTTCAATATCACAATTTTGCTTATCATCATCAATGAATTTAATAACATGATCTTTGGGTACGGGGCCGTTATGTTTTTCCCATATTAGCCGGTGTTTTAACTCCCATTTATTTGGCTCGGCAATTTTTACTTTTATATAGCCATCTTTAGTTAGCGCCTCAGCCCCGATCTGTTGATGATTATGTGGTTTGTGTCCTTTTTGAAAAGAGCCGCTATTTCCAGAAATTAGCCCCTTTTTACCTTTGTTAAAAGGAACATTACCCTTAGAAAACTTACCAGAACGGCCAACACTGAGACCTAACCTTTTTCGAAAGCCATTAATTGCTTCGCGCGAACGTTCAGCTTTAAATTCGCAATTAAAAGCGTCCGTGAGGTGGTCTAGGCGTAACATATAGTTTTTTTTCATCCAAGAAGCCATCGGTACTGTATAAATGAATCTAGTCATTCATTGACCTCCAAATACTTAGGTGCTGTTCTTATTTCGTTATCGCCAAGCATCCTCTTAACAGTAATAGCCAATTTCCCATTCTCTACAATTGATGATGCAATATCAGATACTGCTTTAGCTCGATTGATTTCTTCTTTAAGGTCATCACCTTTTAGATCTTCATCTGATAATCGTTCTAACTGTGCAAATAAATGATTATGTAAATCTTCTAAATTATTTTTCATAATTAATCGCCCGTGACATGTCGCACTAGTGAATAACGGATATTGATGTTGGGTAACCAAGTTGCAGTAAGACTGCTTTTTTAACCATAGATAACGTTTTTTCTTCTTGGCTGGTGGTGTGTTCGGTTGTATCAACAGACCACTCAACGCTACATTTATTGTTAGTTTCATCGTGAGTAATGATGACTTCTAATTTCATGGCCATAAAAATATCTCCTGATAATGCGCCCATTACTGGGCGCTATAGTTATTAACGAACCATTAATGAACGGTCACCAATTTCTAAGTGAGCACCAGGCACTTCAACGCCGTTTTCAATTGCTTCTTTAATGCGTTTTTTATCAGGTGCAGTAATAGTTTGAACATCAACTAATTCGTTAGGGAGAGCATCTTCGTTATCAATAATGACCCGAACCACGCCAGCACGAGCTGTGAATGTATTTTTCGTGGTTTTAAGTTTATCCAAGCCCGATGTTAATAAACAATCTAATGCGTATTTTTTCAGGTTTTTAACTTGGTTTTCGAATGATTTTTTACGGTCAGCCAAGCGTTTAGATTCTTCATCTAACGTTTTTGCTTGTCCTTCCAAATTACGAGCGTAAAGCATGATTGCATCAAGTTTATCGCCTAGCTCACCTTCAATGCCCTCTAGTGTGTCGGCGATATCTTCAGCGGTAAATTCTCCATTTTCGACGAGTAATTGTAATTTGCTGTAGTCAGCAGCCATTGCAATAGCAGTTGTCTTGGTCATTAGATTGCCTCTTCTTTTTGTTTCAGTTGGTCTAAACACTCATTTTCAATTTCTTTTAATCGACGCAGACGGCCGTTTAAATACTTTTCATATTCACTGTCGCCACGTTCTTTGGCTAATTTTGCATGCGTTGCAATTTCACGGGTAAGGGTTGATGCGATACCGCGCAATTCATTCTGTGTAACAGCGCTGCGCATGGTTTCGGTGTGCTTAGTGAATTTCTCATCTAGCTCTTTACGAATGCGTGTCACATCTTCAGCACTATCTGTTGCGGCTTTAATTTCATACTCAAGTTTATTGCTGGCAACATATTCAGGGTTATCATGCATTCCCATGAACACATCAGAACTAAAGCCAAGCATAGATAAGGCTTTTTTGATTGCATCAGTGAGAGATTTTTTAATAGCTTCACCGTCAACTTTCATTCCATAGTTAGTTTGGTACCGATAAGGTGTTGCGCCATAGCTTTCGAATTCGCCACGAGTTTCACACTCAATGATGTACCAAAAGCGAATCTTGATTGAATGGTTTTGTTCACAGAATAATGAGCCATCACCATCACGCAAAAAGCGAGTGGCAACCTGTTTGTTTTGTTCATTTAGGACTGGCTCAATAAGTGGTTTACCATCGATAAACTTTTCTTCGAGTACTTCATAGCCCCAGCCTTCACCTATTGGGCCGAATATTTCAGTGGCACGCATGAACATGTAATTACTGTTTATGCTAGTACCAGCGAATCCCATACCTTCTAAAGGCTTGGTAAAACGTGCGTCAGTGCGTTGTACACGTTTCCAGATGCTGAGATTATCACTATCGCCTTTATTAAGAACTTCATCTAATACAGAGGCGCGGTGTTGGAAATCATCTTGTTGAACATTGGCAATCTCAACTACCGGCTCAACTGGATGGTTAACAACAGGCGCTTGAGCTTGTTCGGTTTCTACAACAACTTCCTTCACTGGCTCTTTTTCTGTTTTAGCCGGCGAATCTTTTTTCTTACTCGTGCGTTTTTGTTTTTCTGGTTTAACGGGGTCAGCTTCTTCTTTTGTTGTTTCATCATTAGCTGGCTTAGCATCTAAATTATCAACAGCAAAACGACCACTACCGAGTGAGGTTACTTTAGGGCTATTGGTACCAAGTTTTGAATCAATAAACGCTTTACGGGCATTAGCATCATCAAATAGCTCTGGTTTCTCTCTTGCTTCGGTCACTAGTGCAAATATGTTTTCACGGGGGATATCTAGAACGCTAGGGAATGTGCGTAAATCCATTGATAAGCGTTTCCATGCTTTTTCATCACTGCTAATTAGCTCTTTAGCTTTGCGGATATCAGCGCTACGGATTGCATCAAAATCTACACCACCAATTAACGCAAGGGCGATTTCGGTATCAAGCATTGCGTAATCACGCTTTAGTATTGGTTCTTCTGGTGTCGTTTCTATTTCAATAGTTTCGACTTTTGGCTCATCCTTCAACCAACTCTCACCGAGTGCGGTAGCTTCTTCGACGGTGACATTATCATCAGCATACTCATAAACTGCCTGCGCAATTTCCATTGTTTCATCGGCATCCATTAATGAAACTTTGGTGATTTCAGCAAGGCCCGTAGCGATGTGTCGAATTTTTGGCGCTTCTTCACTTTCATTGAGATATTTCAATGTCGACGTGTATTCTTTATCAGTAATTTGAGTTTTACCGAACATCAGTAAAGCAGCTACGCGAGGTTTAGTTGCAAGCTTTTTAAATTCTTTATATTTAATGGGGTGCCATTTTTCACCGTCAAATTCATTTTCAACAGCAAATTTTTCATCGAATTGATCGAGTGCAGGGCGGGGGGAGCCTACGGCGTCTTCACAAATGATTGGTTCATCAACGTTGAAGCTATCCATCGAATCAGGAAAAACCTCAGATAGCTTAATCATTGCAGTTGCAGCAGCAATTTTAGCATTTGCAGCATTGAGAGCTATTGTTAACGGTACTGCACCGTTGTTAGTGCGAGCCTCGGTCGTAGGCTCAAATACACAGATAAAAGTTGTCATTGGTCTTGCCTCTTAATAAGGGATTTGTTTGTCAGTTTTAGAAATGGGTTTGCCTTCTAAGCACAGCAGCATTTGGATCTGGTCTTCCAATAAACTTGATTGAACTTGTGCGTCAGCAATAATTTTGTTTTGCTCAGCTTTGAGTGCGTCAATTTCTAACTGAACAAGTTCTGCATTGGTTGGTTCTGTAAAAGGAATTTCTATAACGTGTTCAGCAATAACAAAGCCAAAACCTGACTTCACATCAGATTTAAATGCGTATGTATTATATTGATAAGAACCGTCAAATTGCTTTTGTGCGTGGATATACAGAGTAACGCTTAGGGTTTTAGGTTGTGCTTTCATAGCAGCTCCTTTAAAATAGTGGTGATCAGTGATTTATCATTGGTCTTGCCTCTTCTAGCGTTTGGTCGCGCTAGTAGAACTCTCGGTTAGCTTTGGTCGGCGACCCGAGGTAAAGGAACCCACTTCGGTGGGTTTTTTTACGTCTATAATTTGTTACCCGTCTTTCCGAGCTGTCAGGTCTTGCCTCGAGCGTTGGTCAAAAAGTTTCCCTGGTACTGCTAAAAATTGCCGTTATACCTCGGTAATCACATGAGGGTGACGGTTCCCCTACGACATAACAGCAAACTAAATTTGGTTTGAACACCTATCAAAACACTTACTGTATTTGTTTTGATGCATGCAATGATATGCATTAAGCGCATATGCGTCAAGCGCATATTTGCGTATAAGGCATAATAAATGAGAGATTCATTAGTATCGATATGATTTTCATATAAAAATATTTTCCTTTTAAACGGCTAATATTGTATTTTTACTATTAATTGAACAAAAACTAATCTTAAATAACCAACGAAAAATGTAATCGGAGAAGTGTATGAACTTGGATGAAGAGAGAATAAGGCATGTAGTATCTGAAATAGGTCAGGCAACTATTAAGCTATTAATGAATAGTGAGACTATAAATAAAGAAATGTTAATTGATGAGCTAGAGCGATATAGAAAAGAAGTGACCAACACCTTGCATAAAGGTGCTTTGCGTGATGCGGCTCAGGTAATTAGGGGAATCAAACCATAATGGATAAAATAAAGCCCTCGGTACTATATGCACGGAGGGCGGAAACATCTTACTTCACTAGAGGGGGAACAAGGCTCAACGGTTGTTCTCTATCACATTTGTCTATATATTTTGTAGGCTTAACTATGGCTGAAACATAGTGCATTTTATCTATCAAACTAGGGTCTAGTGTTATTGGTTTATGTGCATTATTAATGCTAGTGAATTGATAGTCACCGTCTCTTGTTTTATTGAAAATTTTGATCATGTTATGACCTTCGGTGGTTCGAACAAATACTTCATCACCAGCTCTGACATTTGTATTCGGCTCAACAACGACATATTCACCAGATTGTATTCTTGGCCACATGCTATCGCCTTTGACTTTCAGCCCATAAGCTTCTTTATCATCGCTGTATATCTTCAACCAGCCATTATGGGATTCAATCATATCTACAGCACCATCAACACCAAGAAACGCCTCACCTATAACTTGAACCATCCCTGACGGAATTTTACCAATATATTCAATATCATCTGACTTAATTGGAGTTTCAGAAAAAAGGTCTGAAACAGTAACGCCTAATGCTGTTGCAATTTTTATTAAGGTGCTTTCGCTATATCCTTGAACATTTCTTTCAAGCCGAGAGATATTGCCCACATCGCTATTAACTGCAGTGGCTAAATCAAGGATTGTCATCCCTTTGCTTTTGCGAATTTCTCTGATCTTTGTTCCGATTTTCATTCTGTTATTCAACTTTATTTATGCGTATCACACAAAGCGTATTGCGCATATTTGATTGTGTGATAATATGCGTAATACGCATTAAAAATTAAGGAGCGTTTATGCAAACACCATTAAGAAGAATTCGCATTGAAAAGCAGCTGACTATTTCTGAGGTTGCAAATGCAATTAATTGCGACGTTGGAAATTTAAGTCGATTAGAACGAGGTACCCAAGCTGCTTCATTAGAATTGGCGGAAAAACTTGTAAAATTTTACGGCGAAAAAATCACAGAAATGCAAATTCTATATCCTAAACGGTACATGAAATGACATTACCAAATAACGATTTTAAAAACTGATTCTTAATAATCAATTTTGCGACAGGAGACGCGAGTAGATGAATTTTGATATCGATATTGTCCGATCCGAAATTGAGGACTGGGCGGCGGAGCAAGGTCAAGAGCATGTAGCTATTGAAGTTAGCCGTGCTTATTTACGCATTGTAAAAAACAGGTCACAAGGGCGTTTGCATGTGATTGAAGACGAATCGGGTAGGGCTGATTGGAAAGCTATTAATAATAACCGGCAACAGATATTTCGTTGGTTGCGTGGTGATTCCCCAGCATCTATCAGAAAAATAGCTGAGTTAATGCCGGCAATAGAAATTGCATTACCGGCTTCACGACTCGCCCGGGTTCGAGGTGATACGAAAAATTACTTAGCTTCAATTGCAATACAGCGATTTGCCGAGGCAATTAGCGAGATTTTATTAGAGGGTCGTGACATGTCACACCATATTAATAATGCAGTCATTGCGTTAAATGCGATACCACGCCAGACCAGCGTACATTAATTCAAGAGGCAAGACCAATGCTAAGAACAATTGAGAAGATAACCTATCGCAATGGTTTTTTGTTGAACGGAGAACCAGCGGATAGAGAGAAAATCGAAGACGTTTTCGAAGGTAGAAGAGCAGCTGCGCTAAGCGTTTGGGAGCAGTATGAAGAACAAAAACAAAAGCTGCTTTCAAAGAAACTCACGCCGGAACAGTACCAGAACGCCTGCCGTGATATAGCTAAAGCACTGGGGGTATGAAATGAGTATGACATTAATGGCTAAAGCCATGTCAATTCGGGTGGGGAATCCATTGCGAAAACTGGTACTTATCAAACTAGCTGATAATGCGAATGATAAAGGGGAATGTTGGCCTTCTTATCAACATATCGCTGATCATTGCGAATGTAGTAAAAGTGCAGTACGTAGTCATATTGAGGCTTTAATCGACATGGGTTTCTTGGTAAAAGAAAATCGATTAGGGGTTAATAATGGTAAAGGTAATACATCAAATATTTACTATTTAGATTTAACTACCCCTGTGTCATCAGAAAGCATAGCCCCTATGCCGCCAAAAAACATAGCTATATCAGGTGGTGATAGCCCTATGCCACCAAAAAGCATAGCTATGCCGTCAGATGACAGACCCCCTATGCCGTCAGATGGCACCAGAACCAGTCACTCTTTTGAACCAGTCAATGAACCTATCATTGAACCTAGTAAATCCCCCCTTACCCCCAAAGTGGAGAAGGGAGATAAAAAAGTAAAATTCGATCCATTGCCAGCTAAACCAGAAAATGTGAGCGAGGAAGTTTGGCAAGATTGGATTAATTTCCGAAAAGAAATCAGGAAACCGCTGACAGAAACCACCTGTAAACAACTGGCTAAAAAACTGGCGGGCTGTAGCGATGCTGATGCAGTGTTGTGTAATTCAATCGCTAATGGTTGGCAGGGTGTATTTCCGGAACGTATTGGAACACCTCCAAAAAAATTAAATTCGCATGTTGGGTTTGCGGATAAACAATACGGCACTCAAGAAATACCTCACTGGCTAACAGGGGGTAAAAATGCCTGAACAAAATTTATTATCTAGCGTGAATATACCCCCGCGTTTTGCTAATGAAACTTTCGAAACATTCAAAGCGACTACGCAGCCGGCTAAACATAATCTCACAGTCTGTCAGCAGTATGTGAATACGTGGGAAGACCGAAAGAATGCGGGTGAGGGGCTTATATTTTGTGGAATACCGGGAACAGGGAAAACACACCTTGCAGTGTCAATCGCTCGTGAGATCGCTGAAGATTTACAAGAATCAGTATTTATCACAACCGCAGCACGCATCATCCGGGCATTTCGTAGAACGTGGTCAGGAAATTCAGAATTTAGTGAACTAGATGTACTAGCGAAATATTGTGATCCTGATTTGTTGATTATCGATGAAATTGGTGTGCAGTACGGTACCGACTCGGAACGCAATATTTTATTTGAAGTGATTAATGATCGTTACGAGTATTTATTACCCACTATTTTAGTTAGCAATTTACCTCTGAATGAACTGGAAGAAATGCTAGGTGAACGTGTTGTAGACCGATTATTACAGGGGGGCACAGTGTTAACGTTCAACTGGCCAACCTATCGCAGAGGTAATCATTCATGATGGATGAACGTGATTTAGAAGGCGCGGTAATCAGTGGTTTTCTTGCTGGAGGGGCTTCTCAAGATGCTTATGAGGTATTGGCCACATTACCTGAAGAAGCATTTAGCTCTGGTTATTACCAACGTGTTTACAAAGAGATTAAAAAACAAGCGTTAAGTAGTTCGCTGATAGATCCTTTTTTTATTGCTGATGCATTAGGTGACAAAGGTGATTTAGCCAACCTGCTAGAGCTGGCCAACTCACCTGTTTGGAAAGCAAATTTAAAAGGGTATGCAGAGAAAGTTCATAGTTACTTTCGTGTGCGTCAAGTGTTGCAGCTCATGAGTAAGTATCAAGGCGCTATTGCGGGGGCGGGTAATCATGAGCAAGCAGAGGAGCTTATAAGCCAGTTTGCAAATCAAGTGGGGCTACTTACCGCAGGTAGCCAAAACCTGTTACCCGTTCATCTAAATACACTCATTGAGGGATATGTCGAAGTCCTCGAGCGCAGAAATTTAGGTGAAGATATCAGCGGTGTGATCAAAACAGGCATAGAGGCCTTAGATGATAAAATCGGGGGTTTTAACCCAACTGATTTGGTATTTATCGGCGGTAGACCAGGAATGGGTAAAACTGAATTAGCGCTAACCATGATAGAGGGAATGACTCGTGATGGCGGTGGGGCATTGTTGTTTTCCATGGAAATGGCTAATCAGCAAATTGCTGAGCGCATGATCGCTGGCTCATCTCAATTATCAGTATCAACATTGAGAAAAGCGCAATTACATGATGAAGATTGGGCGCGGTTAAGTTCAGGTCTAGCACATTTAATGGATCGGGATATTCACATCATTGATGCGAACAATTTAACGGTTGAGCAAATATGCGCAATTAGCGAAAACCATAAACGACAATATCCCAATTTGAAAGGGGTTTTTGTTGATTACTTAGGTTTAATTAAAAAGCCAAAAGCAGAGCGTAACGACCTTGCGATAGCGGCAATTTCTGCGGGGCTAAAAGGGTTAGCCAAGCGACTACACACACCAACAATCGCACTAAGCCAGCTCTCACGTGATGTTGATAAACGTCCATTAAACCAACGTAGACCAGTCGCAGCTGACTTACGAGACTCAGGAAGTTTAGAGCAAGACGCAGATTATATTTTATTTACTTATCGTGATGTTGTTTATAACCCCAATAGCCCTGCTAAAAATTATGCAGAAGTTATTGTAGATAAAAACCGTCACGGTGAAACAGGTACTATTTACCAAGAATTCAAGAAAGGCCACTACATGCCAACCGACCAAATCACAGCGGCTGAAGTGTCCAGAATGCAACAACAATCGCAAAGCACTAAATCAAGGCGCTATGCGGAAAAAGCGTTTTAAAAGACCAAAAGAGGCAGACCAAATGACAATCAAAGACCCAATCACCGGCGAGTCACTCGTCCGGAGTAATCACCCCATATTACCCGATGATGGTTTAGACCATTCTCCGTGCCACATTGAACGCTTTAATTCTGCTGCAAGGGCAAGAACTAAAGCACCTTATCAACCAGAGCCGAAACCTCAAAAGCAGAGGTAATTATGTCGGGTAAATATTTACCTGATGGATTACCGCATAACCGTGCTTTATGGCCAGAGGAATATCGCAAACTGGAGCAACTTGATTTATTCGCTAGCCGGCTAATTCGGCAACTGAAAAATCGAAAAATTCATAGGGAACGAATACTGGTTGAAATTGAAAAAGTACCTGAGGTACATCGGGAATTTTTTAGAGATAGGTTAAATCATTGGCGTGAGGTGATGAAGGTATGAAACGCACACACTTGGAAAAAATAAAATCGTTCCCATCATATAACTACAAGCTTTACAACGGATATAAGGCCGTTTAGTCATAAGGTTATTAAATGTAGTTAGTTGGGGTAAAAATGAAAAAATCGGTTTATAAAGCAAGTGGTTTATGGAACCAAACGTCTTTCATAACTCTTTTTGTCGCAACAAGCGAAAAAGATGTACTTTCAACAATAGCATTTTGGGCAAATCTAGGTGGCGCTAGAGTAGATGAGTTATCTATTGAGCGTTATTGCTCAGTGCATTAACCGAGTTGATATGAAGAGGCAAGACCAATGGCAAAAACAGCAGCAGAACGCAAAGCCGAACAGCGTAAGCGTCAAAAGGAATCAGGTGTTACTAAAATAGAGTTATTTCTTGATGAGCAAGAGTTAGAAATGCTTCAAAGAAATTGCGCATTACGTAGACCAGGAAGAGAGCCATATGATGTCGCTGAATATCTCTCAATGTTGATTAGAATTGATGACCGTTCAGTTATATCGTTAATTACAGAACTAAATAAAAGGTGCTGTAAAAAGTGCAATGAACAACTACCGGTGGCTGAGTGTTGCCTCAATGGTAGCTCTGAATGTTGGACTACACAAGGCTGGCATGAATTGAAACTGGTTATATAACCATGCTTGTTATATAATTTACTTATTGGTCTGAACACCCAATCTTAACACTTGCTGTGTCTACTGAGAGAAACGTATGGCACAGCATAGCTTTATCAAAATGTCTAACGATACTCTTGTACCGGCTAATCCCGCTGCGAGAGATTTTTTGCATTCCAAAATCAAGTGTGGTGATGTGCTTTCGGCTGATTTCAAGAAAGCTCGTAACCCACGTTTTCACCGTAAATACTTCGCTTTACTCAATCTAGGGTATGAATACTGGGAACCAACCGGCGGTACCATTTCGCCTGAAGAAAAAGAATTGGTGCGTGGTTACGTCAAATTCCTCGCTCACTACACCGATAACGATGATGCCCTCCAATCTGCTGCAGATGTTTACCTCAATGAGATAGCACAGAAACGCGCTCACAATATATCAGCAACCAAGTCCTTTGATGCCTTTCGCTACTGGGTAGTTGAACAATCTGGCCATTATGAAACATTTGAAATGCCAGACGGTAGCCTACGCCGTGTAGCCAAATCAATCAGCTTTGCCAAAATGGATGACCTAGCCTTTGGCGAACTCTATAAATCAACCCTCGATGTGCTCTGGAACTTCATTCTATTCCGTAAATTTCCCACTCAAGAAGCTGCTGAAAATGCGGCTGCTCAGTTATTAGATTTTACCTAGAGGCAAGACCAATGACCAAAAAATCAAAGACCAAAGAAGATAAACAGTGGCTATCAGATGTAGCCGAACTAGGTTGTATTTGCTGCCGAAATATGGGGTATGGAGCATCGCCAGCGGAAATTCATCATACGCGAGCAGGGCAGGGTATGGCTCAACGAGCTAGCCACAAAGATGTATTGCCGTTATGTCCACCTCATCACCGCGCTAGCTATGATACTGGCTTTCATGCAGCGCCTAAAACATGGCAAAAAATTCACGGTACTGAAACCGAACTACTTGAGCAAACTAAAAGAGAAGTTATGGAGCTGCGCGCATGTCGAGTATAAAAAATATTTCTGACGGATTAGTATTAGATAAAAATCGTGAAATATGGCTTCAAAATTGGCTGTCTCTATTTGGTGCTTGGGTTTACAGCGGGCGACTAGAAAAGAGACAAGGGAGTATGATCGCCCAGTTTATGGCTACAGTAGAACGAAGAAGTTATCCAGACAGGCCGATGTGTAGTGATGATGATGGGTTATTGATAAATAATGTTTTCAGCATCATTTATCATCTTGATATAGAAGCTTTCAAAATGCTGATTAGTCGTTATGTTTACTGTGCGTCAGATCGGGCGATAGCTAAATGCAGGCATGATAATTATGAGCTTAGAGTTATGGCCCGTCGAAATGGGTTACCAAGAGAAAGAAAACCCTCAATGTCTACCTGTCGACGAGAAGTGAAGGAAATATTAAATGCAGCTGAATATTTATTATACCAACCGCTGGTGGATGCATTTAAAAATAGAGAGAAAGAGGCGATATTGAAGCGAAATAGCAAAAACGTGTTGACTTCTTTGAATCAATGAGCCACTATTTCAGGGTAAGTTGCCTTTTTAGTAACTTCACCAACTAACCCAGCCAATGCGCTGGGTTTTTTGTTGAACAAATCTGATGTTTTTTAAATATTTTTATTTGCATCAAAAAAATATTTTATAGAAAAATTCTTTATTGGCTCCACAAAACCAATTTATATTGATTGCTTGAATACAACTACTTTTATAAAATCCATAAAATTTTTTTGTGATTTAACTTAAGGAAGCTGTAATGCAAGAGAGCAATAGCGTAGCTCCATTAGAAATGGAACGATTTAGTATTTCATACGATGCCGATGATGATGAGCTATCTGTTCATAAAATGGATGCATTCTATCTTGGGCAAGCTATCCAGCAAGTTGCTACAATGGTTAAGCAAGCTGGAAAACTCCTCAATGAAGAAGAGCCAGAAGTTAAAGTAACTACTCCTGCAGGGGAGGGGTCCTTCATTGTTGAGTTTGCTGTTTACGCGGCATCACATCCTAGAGAATTACTAACGACGCTGGGGCTTTTAGGTAGTGGAGCTTTGGCAGTTGCTCATCATATTCGCAATAAAAAAGTCATAAACGTTAACACATCTGATGATAGTGATGAAGCCGTGATTACAGTTGAATCAAGGGGGCGAACTGAAGAGGTGCGTTGCGGTAAGGATGAGGCTCTTTTGGCTACAGACTCTATTATTAGAAAAAGCTACAATGAAATTATTACTCAACCATTATCTAATAAAGATGCTCCTGTTTTTAAAGTTGTGGTAGACGGTGTAGATACACTCCGATTAGATGGTAATGAAAATATTGAATTTTCACCATTACCCAGAAAATCAATGACATTTGAGAATACTGAACATATTGATGCCACTATTTCTTTGACTCAAGTAAATTTTACATCCGTTAGTGGATGGAAAATGACCTACCAAGGAGAAGAGCACTCAGTAAAAATGGAGGATGCTGTATTTATGGAGAAGGTTTTAAGTAATCAGCAATCTTTTGAAAAGGGTGATCTATTCAGTGTTAAGCTGAGAATCAAAACAATAGAAAAACCAGATGCAAGGCCTAATATTACTTATGCAATTGAATATGTTTATCGTCATTTAGCCGATGAGAGCAGGCGTATACAATAGGCACATTAAACTATGACAGATAAAATCATTCATATATTTCAAGAGGTTAGTTGGTGGGTGCTGACTGGCATGTGTATGATATTAATTTATACTGTTATCCGATGGATGTTGAACACTTATTTCCCTCATAGATTTGTAGTTATTAATCATTTTCACAATCAAAAGTTGGTCGTTAGCCATAAGATTGATCTAAAAAGTTCAGAACTACTTGTTAATCAATTAAAGAACAATAAGAATGAGGCAGGCAAATGACTGAACGTTCACCTCCTCAAGCTGGCGTCGGTACTGGAACTACGGTGACAACCACTTTAATTGGTGTGTTAACCAGTATGATTCCACTTTTACCTGATAACTTACAAGAATCATCAAGGCAGCTCATTCCTTACATTAGTCCATTTTTAGGATGGGCACTGGTCTGGATTTATAATAGATATGCAGTTCCTCCAGGAATGGCAAGTGTTGAAGGTAAGCTGAAGAGAGATATTAAATATCTAAAAAAATGTTTGAAAGATAAACATTTATCTGATGAAGAGAAAAATTCATTTAAAGATGACTATATTGAGACAAAGAAAAAACTAGCTAGACTTGGGCGTGATTACAGTGATGGAGTTTATGTCAAAGCAGATGAGTCAATATAGCTAAAAAATTAAACCAACCCTCTAAGGCCGCCATTCAACTGAGCGGCCTTTTTTATTTTCATTTATTTCAAATTAATTCGGACACTCCAATGGGGGTGCGTATGCGTATGCCTGATAAAAATTTCGATATCTGGGCGCAAATCTTGCGCTGGGTGCAAATCAACTTGCCTTTTTTAAGTGGTGTAACGCTAGCGACCTTCATTGCATTTGTTCGTGAGCGCCGTGAAGGAAATACCACACGCCAATCATTTGCTGAAGCTGTTCTATGTGGGGCAATAACAGTTGGTGCAATTCGAGCCCTTGAATGGGGACTGTTATATATGGGCTTCTCTGATGGTTGGTCATCACTAGCTGAGTTTTGCGGCGCCATGGTTGGTTTTCTTGGTACTAAAAAGTTAAGTCGGATCATCGATGCCGTATTCATGTTTATTAAAAACAAGTTTGGAGTAAATAAGTAATGTCGAAATATGTATTCAGTAAACGTAGTGAAGAGAACTTGCGCGGTGTTCATCCTGATTTAGTAAAAGTGACTCGTCGGGCGCTCGAATTAACGACCATTGATTTTATGGTTATCGAAGGTAAGCGAACTGAAGCCCGACAACGTCAATTAGTGAAAAATGGCGCTAGCCAGACCATGAATAGCCGGCATTTAACTGGACACGCTGTAGATTGTGCCCCGTTAGTTGATCGCGAAATACCTTGGAATGATTGGTCTAAGTTCAAGTTAGTTGCTGATGCAATGCTTCAAGCAGCCAAAGAGCTAGGTATTGATCTCGAATGGGGTGGTAACTGGAAAAGTTTTAAAGATGGTCCTCATTTCCAGTTAACACATAAATCTTATCCAGCTTAATGCTTATTGGGGTTTGTAATGAAATTCGATAAGTCATTTTGGCTATTTATCATGGTGGTGGGCTTGGGGTGGTGGGTTGTTACTGTTCACGATGATAATAAGCTGCTGAAAAAAGATAATGACAGGCTTCAAGTCGATAATGACAAACAAAGCAAGTTAATTGCTGAGCAGTCCTTTGAATTCAATCGTATAAATCAAATAACGGGTACCGCTTATCGAAACGGCATTGTGTCTAAAGCAGAGTCACAGGAGAAAATCATTGAATACAGAACGATTCTTAAGAAAGAGCCGACTTGTGATCTTATTGTTCCCCAGTCTTTTACTGATGGGGTGCTCGACGACACATACCGTTTACGAGCCAGCACTTTGTCCGGCGATCCCAAGCGAGTTGACGCAACAGGTGTTGGTTTCACTCCCTCCCGACAATTAACTTATTGTCAGGCTATCGAATGGATACCTTATTTATTAGCAGACCTAAAGCAGGCCAATATTCAATTAGATGCACTCGACCAAATAAGGCAACAAAGATAACTTTCTACAAACGTCATTCTCAGAGTGGCGTTGATAGAACCTCCTCTAAATTACTCGAGCGCGACCACATTTAGAGGAGGGGTAAAAAGCTAGATAGTAAACTCGAATGAATTGTCAATTGTCCCAGCAGTAACTACGCAACTGACAGTAATTGCTGATGATGGAATTTCCAATTCATCCATCAAACCCGAAAAAACAGATTTGATAAGTTTTTTGGCATTCTTTTTCCTTTCATCACTATTGCTACCAGAAGGGCTAAACGTTCCAGTGATATTTGTATCTACTTCATCTGATTTAACGATGTCAGAAAAATTTTTGGAATCGTCTTTAAATGCTTGCTCAATACCACTTCTTAAACTAGCGGCTTGATCATTAAAACGTTTGTTTTCAACGTTGACTGTATAAGATAAATGAAAGTAAGTACTCATAAGTTTAAGTTTTCCTTGGTGATATGAAAAATAACAGCCTGAACAGGCTAATTAGTGATAGGTGCATGACTCTCCTAGCACAGTTTTACTTAATTGGGGCTACATGCTAGTAGTTAAAGGTTGATGCGTTAATTTAATTCAAAAATAAGACATAGATCACTATTTTATGTTGTTAGTGGACAGTGGGAGATAAACACGATGGCTAAACCGGATTGGGGGACGCTACAACAACAGTTCCTCGCCGCTCATGCTATATCAGGAATATCCCCGAAAGAGTGGTGCGAAGACCAAGGACTTAATTACGCAACTGCGCGACGATACATTAAAAGGCCAGCTGCGCAATCTGCGCAAAAAACTGCGCAAAAGAAATTGCGCAATGCGCACGATAAAGAATGCGCAAAAGAGCCAGTGCGCAAAAGTGATATACCAACTGCGCAGAGTAGAGAGCAAGATAATGCGCACAATGATGAAAATACCTTTGATGTGCGCAACTACGGGCTTAACGATATGCAAGCACGTTTCGTAACTGAGTACTTAATTGACTTAAACCGAACTGCAGCATACAAAAGAGCCGGCTATAAATGTGAGGGGAATAATGCGTATATCGCAGCATCAATCCTTTATAGAAATTTTAAGGTTTCAAGAGCAATCGCGGACGCGCTAGCAGAACGAGAGCGCAGAACCGAGATAACCCAAGATGCCGTATTAAAAATGTGGTGGGATATTGCGACTGCAGATGTAAATGAGCTAACTGAATATCGCCGGTTATGCTGTCGCCATTGTTGGGGGGTTGGTTTCAATTATCAGTACCGCGATGCGATAGAGTTTGAAGATGCTGTTACTGAGGCTAGGGCTAAAAAGAAAAAGATACCAAATGACAATGGTGGTTACGGTTATGACAATTCGCTTGACCCTAATCCTGACTGCCCTCGCTGTAGTGGTTTTGGTATTGGCCGTGCGCATTTTCACGATACGCGTGACCTAACCGGCTCAGCTCGTCGCTTATTTGCGGGGGTGAAAGAGGGGAAGTTTGGTGTCGAGGTGATTACTCGTAATCAAGATGATGCGCTTAAGATGGTTGCGCAGCATTTAGGGATGGTGAAAACCCGAACTGAATTAACCGGCAAAGATGGCGAACCTATCAAAACCGAAGTTGCAAACATGACTTCTCAAGAAGCCGCAGACGCTTATAAAAAGCTAATGGGTTAATTGTTAAAAATAACCATTTGAGCGAAAAAATAGGCTATGCAAAATCACACCTATTTTATGCATGATTTATTCACTCTAATTTTCACTAATCCAAGTAGATAACTATGATAAATACCCCATTGAGTGACATTTCTATATTGGTGTAATAATCGCAGGGCACATAAGAGCTCTTATGTTAAATAGCCCTCAAATTTAAGAAATTTACTATGCCTATTCCATTTCCATTTGATTTTAAAAATCCTGACTATACGCAGGTGTTTGAATGGCGAATGGAACGATTAACGCGTATTCGCCAAAATCCCGAAGCTATACCAGTGCTCAATGCATATTACAAAGATAATCCAGCCCAATTCATTATTGATTGGGGTATGACTTATGACCCGCGAAACCCTGAGCGCGGTTTACCTTCTTATATTCCATTTCTGCTATTTCCACGACAAGAGGAGTGGGCCGAATGGTTTATGGAACGATGGAAATCACAAGAACCAGGCATTACGGAAAAAACCCGTGATATGGGGATGAGTTGGTTAACTGTAGGCTTGGCTTGCACAGTATGTAATTTTAATCGCGGTATCAGCGTAGGTATCGGTAGCCGTAAAGAAGAGTACGTCGATAAAATTGGCGTGCCTAAATCGTTGTTAGAAAAAGCCCGTATCTTTATGTCTTATCTACCGGCTGAATTTCGTTTCGGTTGGGATAGGACCAAAGATGCACCACACATGAGAATGAAATTCCCTCATACTGATTCAATTATATCAGGAGAGTGTGGTGATGGTATCGGGCGTGGTGACCGTGCCAGTTTTTATATTGTAGATGAAGCTGCTTTCCTTGAGCGACCCACTTTAGTTGATGCGTCATTGTCAGCGACAACCAACTGCCGACAAGATATTTCAACGCCTAATGGTAACGCTAATAGTTTTGCTATCCGTAGGCACAGCGGAAAAATACCCGTATTTACGTTCCATTGGCGTGATGACCCGCGCAAAGATCAGCAGTGGTACGACAAACAAGTCGAATTGCTAGACCCTGTCACGGTAGCTCAAGAGATTGATATTGATTATAACGCTTCGGTTGAAGGGGTGATCATTCCTTCGGCATGGGTTCAGGCTGCAATAGATGCGCACGTTAAATTGGGTATTGAGCCAACGGGTAAACGCACTGGCGCACTTGACGTTGCCGATGAAGGGATAGATAAAAACGCCTTTGCATCGAGAAAAGGCATTCTGGTGGATGTTTGTGAAGAGTGGAGCGGTAAAGGCTCAGATATCTATCAGACTGTCGTCAAAGCTATCAATATTGCCGATGATTATGGCTGCAATGATGTTCTCTATGATGCGGATGGTATTGGCGCTGGTTGTCGTGGTGACTCTAAGCAGATTAATGATGAACGTAAAAAAGCTGGGAAGAATACAGTTGCCTTCAATGCATACAAGGGTAGCGCGGGGGTATTGAACCCTGACAAAGCTATAATGAGAGATGCGAACGGGCGGGAAATCACGAATAAAGATTTCTTCCAAAACTTCAAATCGCAATCATGGTGGCATCTGCGTAATTTATTTTTAAATACCTATCGTGCAGTAAATGGCATGAAGTACGACCCTGATGAAATCATTTCACTATCATCAAAAATGAAAGCGTTAGCAAGGCTAACCTCTGAATTGAGCCAGCCAACCTATTCTAAAAATCAAACAGGTAAGATTGTGGTGGATAAGAAACCTGATGGCGCATTGTCACCAAACTGTGCCGATAGTGTCGTCATTCTCATGTCGCCATCAAGAAAACCTCTGTATATCGACCCATCAGTATTTTCGGAATTCTAAATGAAACTATTCAAATGGAGAAAACGCCTGTCTGAGCGAGAGGCGGCGCTTGCTATTGAGCGGGAAAAAACAAAGCAGCTTGAACTTGAAGCCAGAAAAGCAGATGCGCAAGAACGTTTAATGCAAATGCTGATGATGGAAGAGAAACAGGAAAAACAACCTGTTATCGTTTCCCCTCCTGTAATCCATCCTAGTGTTGTGCCCGAGGGGCAAATAGCCCCCGTTGCAATGGATAGTGATTGCGCGGGTTCTTATGCCTACGTGAATATGGACCCACAATTTTATTCCAGTTTTATTGGGTATCCGACGCTGGCGGTTATGTCACAGTCTAGTGACTATCGTAGCGTGCCTGAAACCACCGCAAAAGAAATGACGCGCGAATGGGGTAAGGTGAAATCACGCAATAATGGTAAAGATAACAAGGATAAAACAGATAAGGTTGCGCTCATCACCTCTGAATTAGAACGCTTTAAAATTTGCGATTTAATGCGTCAGCATATCGAAATTGAAATGATTTTCGGTCGCTCTCAGTTGGCCATTAATATTCGAGGGCAAGAAGATAAGCGTGATTTACCCTTATTACTTAATAGTAAAAGTATTAAACAGGGTGATTTAGAGGGATTCGCGGTCATTGAGCCGATTTGGTCAACACCTAGCACTTATAACTCTACAGACCCAAGCCGTGAAGATTTTTTCAAACCGTCAAAATGGTTTGTGTTGGGTAAAGAGGTTCATAGCGACCGGTTGTTAACTTTAATCATGCGGCCAGTGAGTGATATTTTAAAACCCGCTTATAACTTCTCTGGTATATCGATACTGCAATTGATGAAGCCTTATGTTGAACGCTGGCAACGCACGGCTGATTCTATTAGTGATTTAATTGTTGCCTTTTCTTTAACTGGTTTAGCGACAAGTATGCAAGATGTACTCGAAGGTGGGAGCGCAGTTAATATCGCTACACGAGCTAAATTATTTTCACAAATCCGTGACAACCGAGGGTTGATGTTAACGGACAAGGATAAGGAAGAGTTTTTCCAGTTTAACACCCCGCTATCAGGACTGGACGCGCTACAGCGACAAGCACAAGAGCAAATGGCCGCACCCAGTCATACACCAATGGTTAAGTTACTTGGGATTACGCCCAATGGCCTGAATGCAAACAGTGATGGGGAAATTCGCGTTTACTATGATTACATTTCATCGTTACAAAATGCGCATTTGTTACCGCAAATAAACGCCATTATTAAGCTCATTCAACTTAATTTGTTTGGTGAGGTAGATGAAGGGATTTATTTCGAGTTTACACCGCTTTATCAACTGGATGAGAAAGAGATAGCCGAAGTTAACAGTACAAATGCTGAAACAACGGAAAGGCTCTTTAATATTGGCGCGATTGATGGTGAAGAGGTCAGGCAGTCGTTATCAACAGATGAATCCAGTAAATTTAGTTTTATTGACCCTGACAAAATAATACCGCCGCCATTTGGAGTGCCTGACTATGAAAGTGATCACAAGGAAGAAACCGAGTGATGCGGTCATGCCAGCAATTAGGGCTTCGGTTGTTATTGAGGGTGAATATTATCAAGCCCTAATGCGCATTGTTGAGGATATTCGTAAAGAGCTCGATAACGCCTTGGTGAGTGAATATCACGATAAAGCCAAACGGGAGCTAGCCAATGACGGTATAGCGGATTGGATTGCTCACGTTGCCGATTACTTGCTGGATAAATGGAACAGGAATCTTAACGGTTTAAGCCAAGAAATTGCCAAACAGTTTGTTGATAAAACTGTTGGCAACTATGACACGCGACTAGCTGGATTACTTAGAAAACGAGGTTTTACGGTGAGAATGCAAAACAGCGAACAAACGCTGGATGCATTACGAGCCGTGATGGGTGAAAACATTGGTTTAATTAAATCCATCGGCACTGAGTATTTAAGTAAGGTTCAAATGCACGTTTGGCAATCCGTTGCTGGCGGTTATGACCTTAAAACGTTAACTGATAATCTTGAACATGATTTTCACATTGCCCGAAATCGAGCGGCATTAATCGCCAGTGACCAAACTAATAAGGCTCATGCGGTTATTGAACAGGCTAGGCGTAAAGAGCTTGGTATCAAAAAAGCTATCTGGCTTCACTCACACGCGGGTAAACAGCCTCGACAACCTCACTTAAAAGCTCACGGCAAAGAGTTTGATATCGAGAAGGGTATGTACCTTGATGGTAAGTGGGTATTACCAGGAGAAGAAATCAATTGTAAGTGCGGCAGTAAGGCCATTCTTCCATTCTAAATAGGGGCAGTCATGACCATGACAGAACGCCTCGCTTTTGACAGATCAATGCGTAGTAAAGACGGTAACGGCCACTTAATTGTGGAGCGGACTGTTTTATCTAAAGCAGCGGTAAATCCGTATCGGGGAAAAGAAATCCCCAATTACGAGCACTTAGGGCTAGACCCTGAAAAAATTTACTACCTACTTCGTGATCCTGTCGAACTTGAGCGGGCAGCAAAGACATTTAGCAAAAAGCAGTTACTGATTAAGCACATTCCTGTAGATGCTGATGAACCTGAAATGGAATACACCATCGGCACAACGGGTTCAGATATTGCTTTTGAGGGTGGGCGGCTATACGGCGATTTAAGTGTATGGGATGGCAATGCAATAGCGATCATCGAAGCAAAGAAGATGGAAGAGTTATCTGCAGGTTACGCCTACATCGCTGATATGACATCAGGTGAGTTCAACGGTGAACACTATGATGGTGTCATGCGCAACATTCACGGAAACCACATTGCGTTAGTTTATCGCGGTCGTATCGGGCGTGACGCAATTATTTCAGACCATCAGACAGTCGATTTGGAGACAGAGATGAAATTAAAAAAAGGCGCACTTCCAGTATTGGCTGCGCAAATCAAAAAGGCGTTGGGGATGGATGCGGATATTCCAGAAAACCAACTTCGTGACATTTTAACTGCAGTCAAGTTAGGGATGGATGTTTCACCCGAAGAGCTCGACGGTGCAAAGGATGAGGAGCAAAAAGCTGCGGAGGCAGCAAAAGCCGCTCAAGATGAAGAAGAGGCACAGAAAAAAGCCACTGACGAAGAAGAGGCCGAAAAGAAAGCCAAAGATGAGGAAGAGGCTAAAAAACAGGCTAATGATAATGAAGAAGCCAATAAAAAGGCGATGGATTCAGCACTCACGGCAACAAAAGATGCCACCATTAAACAAATGACGGCGATGTTTGGCGCATTGCGTGACGTTGAACCGCTGGTGGGAGTCATTGCAATGGATGGCTTTACCAGTGCCGATGATGTTTATGCTTACGCGCTTAAACAAAAGGGCATTGCTTGCGATGGCGTTAATGGTGCTGGTTTGGCTCATATGGTCAGAATGGCAAAAGATAATGCAAGTGCAGTCAAGCAACCTAAGTTTGCGATGGATGCGGATACTTTCGCTGAAGATGAACACACAGCACGTTTTAAATAAGGGGAAATCATGAGCGGTTTTCAAACAAAAATGAATAATGACCTGCCGGTGGGTGTGGCGGGTGACTTTGCTTCGCTGAATCCACACTTCACGATGCTGGCGGGTGAAGGTCAATTAAAAGTTGGTGAAAAGGGTGTTGAGGTTGGTTTATTCGCTTGGGCTGACGAAAAAGGCTTAGTGTCGAATATAAAAATGGATGGCGGGCTAATCGGCTTTGTACATCGTAATAACCAAGCCATTATCGATACCTATATGGCAGAAGCCACAATGAAAATCCCAAAAGGTCGTGAAGTAACCTTAATGACCAGTGGCGACTTTCGTGTCGTACTTAAAGAAGGTGGTAAACGTGGCCAGTTTGTTGTTGCTGATGTGGCAACGGGGGAAGCGAAAGCCGTTGATACTATCGATCCCAATGACACCACCGTAGAAGCAACACCATTTCGAGTTGCTAAAACTGTCACTGCGGGTTTAACCACTATGTCCGCGTCTCTGTAAGGAAAAACCATGCCACTGAATTTTAATGCGTTAGCAAATCGCGCTGGTGTCGTATTTGCAGCAGGTTATCAGCCACAGGAATTGACTGCACAAGTTCGAGCAGCGATTGCGATGGATAGTGAACTTGTTACTGCCCCAAATGCGGGTATCCTGTCCATTTTCACCACCTACGTTGATCCTAAAGTTATTGAAGCCGTTGTTACTCCGATGCGAATGGCCGAAATTTTTGGTGAAAAGAAACAAGGGGATTGGACCACACAAACAGCTGCCTTTCCTATGATGGAAGCAACGGGTGAAGTTTCTACCTATGGAGACTTCAATAACAACGGTCAAACGGGTGTCAACGTTAACTGGCCACAACGCCAACCCTACCATTATCAAACGTTTGTGCGTGTAGGGGAGCGTGAAATGGAGTTAGCCGGCGCGGCTAAACTCGATTGGGCTTCAATGAAACAGCGTGCCGCTGTATTAACGTTGAATAAGTACCAAAATAAATCTTATCTCTATGGGATTGAAGGGCTCGAAAACTACGGTTTATTAAACGACCCGGGCATGTTGCCAAACATGACGTCAGCGGCGTGGGATAATCTGGATGGTGAGGCGGTCTATGAATCCATTCGTAAACTGTTTTCTCAACTGGTTAAACAGACCAATGGCTTAGTTGATCGTCATGAAAAAATGGTGTTAGTGCTATCACCAGAAATGGAGACAAATTTAACCAAAACCAACCAGTATAACGTTAACGTTTCTGACCAGTTGGCGAAAAATTTCCCGAACTTAACTGTGAAAAGCATTCCTGAGTTTTCAACGTCAGCGGGTGAAGTTGTTAAGTTAATTGTGGAAAGTTATGAAGGACAGCCAACGTTAGATCTTGGCTTTACCGAAAAAATGCGCGTTCACGCAATGCTACAAAAAGCCTCGTCATGGGAGCAAAAACGCTCACAAGGTACATTTGGTTGCGTGGTGTATCGCCCACTGTTTATTGCATCGATGTTAGTGTCTTAACGATATTCGATTGCTCACATTAACCGCCTCCGGGCGGTTTTCTCGTTTATAAAAAGGTGATGATTTATGTCTACAGTCACAATCGCATGCAAACTGTCCAACGGTATTTATTTGGACGTTGGCGAACAACGCGAAGAAATTAAAGGTTTCGCAAATGGTATTAATGATGGGAATGGCTTTGGCTTGACCTATGGTGTCGATAAGTCGCTATGGGATGCTTGGTATGCGGAAAATAAAGAGCGTGCTTTAGTGAAAAACGGGCTTATCTTTGCACACGAAAAAGTGAAAGAAACTAAGGCAGAAGCCAAAGATAAAAAAGAGCTGCAATCTAAAACCGAACCTTTACAGCAAAAAGCCGATGGTGTTGAAGCCGCTAAGTAAGGAGCCGTCATGAACAGAATGGCAATGCTTCATTATCGTAGCCAACAGTCTCAGAGTGAACCAACCGGTATTGTGGAGTTAGACACTGCTAGGTTTAAAGACGCTTATCCGCAATTTAGTGCGCTTAATGATATGCAGCTGCAGATGCTCTTTGTGAAAGCGTGTTCTTTACTGAATAACACAAAGTGCAGTTATGTAAAGGATTTGGCTGAACGTGAAATGCTGCTGTTTTTGTTGATGGCCCACATGGCATATATCCAAAGCCAAATTGCGGAGGGCAACAGTGCGGTAGGTCGCGCATCGAGTGCGAGTGAAGGGAGTGTATCGGTTTCTCTGGATTATGGTCAGACAACTAATGCTGAAAAGTGGTACACGCAAACCCCGTATGGTGCTGAGTATTGGCAGATGACCAGTAAGTACCGTTCGTTCCTTTATGTACTCGGTGTCATGCCGATGCCCGTTTGGCGAGGGAGCTATTATGAGTAGTAAACTTGAAGCGGCATTGAGTAAATATTTAGGCGGTAACTTAGAGTTACGCGCGGGGATTCTGGAGGGCTCGACATATGAAGATGGCACCTCGGTAGCACAAATTGGCTATATCCAAGAGTACGGAGCAACGATCAATCAACCGGCAAGAACGGGTACCATTTATCGGCGGATCCGCAAAGATGGCACACTTAGCCGAGGTGGACGGTTTGTTAAGGCCAAAAGCGCTAACTTTGCCACTGACCATCATATTCCAGCACACACCATCAACATTCCACCTCGACCCTTCTTTCGTACTGTTGTAGCTAATGGTAGAACCACATGGCCTACCATTCTTGCGCAGTCTATTGAGCGATACGGAAGTGTTAGAAAAGGCATGGAGTCGTTAGGCAGAGCGATAAAGAATGAGCTGGAAGTATCGGTTTTAACATGGGAAACGCCACCTAATGCTAAATCGACAATAGCGAAGAAAAAATCAGCGAGTCCTTTAGTTGAAACTGGCAAATTACATCACTCATTCAGTTTCGAGGTGAACGATGATTAATGTTCGATCTCTGGCCAATACCGCGATTCAAATCGTTAATAAAAATATTCCTGCTGTTTTGATGGCCAACGAAGGTTACCAAACAGACGATGCGGGTGTGAATACAGCAAAATTTGTTAATTACGATATTTCAGTACAACTGCAAAGCTTGAGTACACAAGACCTCGAACACCTTGGCGTGATTAACCAGCAAGGACAATTTATTTATGGTTATGCAAGAGGGCAGATATCTGCACTGAGGCGACCTAAAGAAAAAGGGGCAGATAAGATGATGTTTAAAGCCTATGGCGAAGATGAAAAGTCTGAATGGCTAGTGACGCAAGTTATCGAGTCTTATCCAACGTGGGTGAAGGTGCTGCTATGGCGACAATAAGCGTTACTGAACGCGATATTTTTGTAGAGCTCAGAAAGTACCTGATTGAGCTATTTGATTGTCCAGTTCAGCAAGGCTATCAAAACAACACACCTGTACCTGAAAACGGTATCGTCATGCACATGTTATTTGAACATGATTTGGATTACACCGCTGAATATTGGGATGCTGTACAAGAAGAAGTGACGGCGCAGCGCTCAGTTAAGGCGACATTTCAATTGGATTTTTATGGTGTTGAAGCTAATAACCGTTCTCGCGTGGTGGCCAACCTTTGGAAGTCATCATACACCACTGAACGATTAGTAAAATGCCAACCACTGGACAGCGGGCAACCGAAGAAAGATGTGCTGGTGGATCAGGCCAATCAGTACGAAAACCGCATGATGTTAGAAATTACCCTGCAATATAACCCTGAAACCTCGTATCACGTCGATGGTGTCGACGAAATCTCAATTACTACCACAAATATCTAAGGTAAAAATATGAAATCTATTCCGGCAAGCGATATCGTCCAGATATTGCCCGGTGTCGTTGGCACTGGTGGCAACCCTCTGGCGTTAAACGCGTTGTTTATTACCAAAAGTCAGCCTGAATCCATGCTAGGTGTAAAAGCCTTTGGCTCAGCGGATCTGGTTGGTGAAGTGTTTGGTATCGATTCGAAAGAATATGAATCGGCTCAAGTCTATTTTAAGGGCTTTGAAAACTGTACGATATTGCCTGATACACTTTATATCGCTTCTATGTCATCCAACGCACAAGCTGCAAAGTTGGTCGGCTCAAAAGTGCCTAATCGTACACAAGGCGAATTCACACCACTGCCAACCGGTTTTGTGATTACCATCGATGGCAAACAAATTTCTGCAGAAGTGGATGCAAGCGCTGCACTGGGTTTTAGTGGTTCAGGTAGTCAGCCGTTTGATAGCGGCGCGTTCTACAATGCGTCAAGTTATTCCGCTTTGGCTGAGTTGGTCACTGCTGCTTTAAATGGCGCGGGAACCTGTAAGTATGATACTGGTGCGAAAACGTTCATCATCGAGGGGAAAACCAAAGGCGCGGTAGGCAATATCTCGACCGCTGAAGGGGGGCTTGCTAAATTCATGTGCTTGACTGAAAGCGCGGGCGCCCAAACTAACGATGGTATTAATGCCGATACGGTTGAAGATTTACTTCCACGTATTACTAAAGAAACGACTAATTTTGTCTCAATCATGACCATTGGTTTTAACGCCGAGGAAATGATTAAAATCTCTCGTTGGGTATCGTTGCAAAAAGACCGTTATTTGCATGTGCTATACCAAAAAGATAATGCAAATGGTGAGCTAGAAACGCTTTCAAGCGCAATTAAAGAATCTGATATGGGCGGTACGTTCTTAATGTACGGCGACCATACCCATGCCTCCTTTATTTGTAGTTACCCTGCGTGTTTGAACTTTGATGAGCGTAACGGCCGCACAAATTTAGCGTTTAGAAAACAAGAGGGCCTAAAACCGACAGTTACCGACAAAGCGCTAGCGGACGAACTATTAGACTTAGGTTTTAATTTCTATGGTGCTTACGGTACCGCCAATGACCGCTTTATCTTTGTGAACCCAGGTTCAATCTCAGGCAAATTTAAATGGATGGATAGCTACGTTATCCAAGTGTTTTTCAATAGCCAGTTGCAGCTTGCATTGATGACAATGTTAACAAGCTTCAAGAGCATCCCTTATAACGATGCAGGTCGTGCTATGCACCGTGCTGCCATCCAAGACCCTATTAATCAAATGCTGAACTTTGGCGGCATTCAAGCGGGTGTTGAGCTGTCAGAGCAACAAAAAACACAAATTAATAGTGAGGCGGGTTTTGATGCCGCAACGCAACTTAACGTGACGGGCTGGTGCTTGAAGATAGAGAAAACCTCCGCGCAAACACGCGGCTTGCGCAAATCGATGCCATTGAAATTATGGTATGCCGATGGCGGTAGTGTTCAATCCGTTAATTTACCGTCTATCAATGTTCAGTAAGGAGTAACACGCTATGTCAATGGGTCATAATGAAAAAACGATTACAGCCGCTAACTCGGTCATGATGCTGCGTTGTGAGGGCGTTTATGATAACTGGGTGCGGATACTTGGCTTCCAAGCAGATAATGCGTGGGAATTTGGTGACGCGAATATTGGTGAAACTCGCATGGGTGTGGATGGACGACAGTCCATTGGCTATACACCTCACGAAACGCCGTGGACGCTTTACCTTGAAGCGAACAGTCCTTCAACACAAATTATGGAGAACATCCGCAAAGACTTTAACGCCAACATGGAAACGCGCTTTATTGAGGTGATCATTGAAATGCCATCCATTGGTAAACGTTACACAGGCAAAGGCGGTATGACGTCGATGAAAGGCGGTGCGAGTGGTAAGAAAATGCTCGAAGGTACCGCGTATAACTTCAACATGGTCACTAACGGAGCGGATGAAATCTAATGTCATTAAAAACAAAAACGGTTGTTATTGAAAAAGGGCGCGATGCAGGTAAAACCTTTGTTGTGACTGAAATGCCTGTCACTAAAGCCGACAGTTGGGCGATGCGAGCGATTTTTGCCTTAGCTAATGCTGGTATCGATATCGGCGATGTAAAACCAGAAATGGGGATGATGGGCTTTGGTCAGGTTGCTATTAAAGCGCTATCCAGTATCAAAGCCGAAGTTGGGATCCCGCTTCTGAATGAATTACTCGACTGTGTCCAAATTGTCCCTACAGGCGGTAATGCGCGCAATATGGAAATTGATTCAGATATTTTTGATGTCATGACCTTGTTTATATTACGCAAAGAAGCACTGGCCATTCACATTGATTTTTTAGTTCAAGGCGGTTTGTCCAGTTCAAACAACTAAGGGCTGGCTTACCGCTTCGTGAAGGTGTGCTTGTCGAAACAAAGAATGTGTCGAGTGTGGTCAGAGAGATAGCGTGCTCTGGCCTAGCAACATATACCGAGTTAACGACAACACTGGGGCTAGAAGATGCAATGAACTTGCTCGAAATACACCATGTGAATGAGTACAACAAGCAAGTGATGAAAGAATTGAGTCAACAACAATAAGCCGCTCTTGCGGTTTTTTTTATTTGCCGCAGGAGTGCTTATGGCGACGATCATCGATGCCTTAATTGTTACGTTAAGATTGGACAATACAGGGTTTAAAGAAGAAACCCGAAAATCAACGGCTGAAAGTGATCGCTTATCGGCTTCACTGGATAATGTGAATGAGTCCTCTGCGGATTTAACCATCACTATTAAAAATCAGGCCGATGAAACCAAAAAAGCCAAAGAGAAAACAGAGGACTTTACACGCTCAATGTATAACGGTGTGAAAGCCTTAACCGCATTTTTTGGTACCATCATGGTTTCATCGGGTTTGGCAAAGCTGATTACAGACGTTAACCAGGCTAACGATAAACTTAATTTTCTGAGTAAAAACTTAGGCATGAATGCCACTGAAGTTAAAAAGTGGCAGAACATGGCTGAAATGGCAGGTGGTACTGCTGATGGGATGACAGCCAGCTTATCTAACCTGAGTAAATCGTTGTGGGATTTAGTGACTATTGGTGATGCGTCAGTACTGCCGTATTTCAACGCGCTTAACGTGGGTGTGGTGGACTCTACAGGCAACATCCGAAATCTTGATGATATCTTGCTTGATGTCGCAGATAGTTTATCAAAAATGTCACGGCCGCAAGCCTACAATATTGCTAAAAATATGGGCTTTGATGAAGGAACCATTAACACGTTACTTCAAGGTCGTGATGCCATGGAACGGCAACTCATTGCTCAAAAAAATATTGTTATTTCATCCCAAGAAGAGCTTGAAATTAGCCGCAAATTGAACGAGCAAAACGCGTTAGTCAGTCAGCAATGGGAAGGGCTTAAAACACTTATCGCTAATTACTTAATTCCTTATTTTCTTAAATTCTCAGAACGGCTCACCGCTTGGCTTGATTACCTTAATCGAAACCGTGATGGGGCTATTTTGATATTTAAAGGCATCGCGGCCATTATTGGGCTAACACTTATTCCATTGGCGCTAAAAGCGGCAATAGCCTTCGCGGGGATGTTTGCACCGCTGCTTACTGGTGTTGGTTTAATTCTTGCGCTAGGTGCTGCGATTATTGGGCTATCCAATGATTATGAGGTTTGGAAGCGTGGCGGTAAATCGATGTTTGATTGGTCGGAATGGTCCGCATCAATTGAAACGGTTTTAGGCTGGTTAGATCAGATTTCCAAATGGTTTAAAGATACTAAAATTGGTAAGTGGTTTACTGACCAAGAAGGAAATCTTAATAAATGGGAACTGGCACTTGCCGCTTTCGCGACTTACTTTGGCGGTAAATGGGTTGTCGGCATTCTCAGCGGGTTCGGTAAATTGTCGTTAGGATTCGCAAGATTATTAGGCTGGCCTGGTCTATTAGTTGCAGCGTTTGTTACTGCTATACCTATTATCAAATCCTATATTGATGAGGCCGCTGAACATTTCGGTGATGTGATGGCTAAAGCGGGGGAAAAAGCCTCTTTAGTTGTTGCGGCAGTACACAAGTTTAATGATCCGAATGCAACAACGGAGGATAAAGTGATTGCTGGGGCTAAAGCACTTGATGGAGTCATACCAGGAGCTGGGGTTTTAGCTTTAGGAAAAGATGGAGTTAAAAATGTTATAGAAAACTTGTCAAAGCCATTTCTTAACAGTGGCTCGTCTTCTGGCTTTACCGCTTCAGGTGTCGAAGTTCCAAATGAAGATAAGCGTATATATAAAACCGAAAATGGAGATGTTATTCGTGAAGGTGGGTCAAGAGCTTGGCGTAATAATAACCCTAGCAATATGATTTGGGGTAAAGCAGCGCAGAGCCTTGGTGCAATCGGTCATGATACTAACGCACAGGGACATACGATGGCGATTTTCCCAAATAAGGAAATGGGAGATAAGGCTAGACAATGGATGCTTTTTGAAAGCAATTGGGCTAAGCAATTAAGTACGAAAGGTGATTATGGCGCAGGTCTTGGGTATAAAGATAAAACAGTATCACAGGCGATCACAAGTCACTCCCCACCTGAATACAACAACACTGCTGCTTATATCAGTGAGGCCCTAGCGGCAATTGGTGGGCAAGATAAACGCATGGGTGACTTAACTACTGATGAAAGGAAACAGTTAATTGCGGTTATTGATAAAAAAGAGGGGTGGGATGTTGGCAAGGAGTATAGCTTAAACGCTAAAAAAACGCTTGATTATATAAAGTCGCTTGATGATCAAATGACTAACAAACCAGTGCCACATAGTGTTGCTATAGATATAAACAGGACACTTGCAACATCGGATAATTTAAGAAGTAATTCTCAGTTAGCCACAAACAATAGAGTGGAGGCTACTTTTGGAGACATCAACATTACAACTAGCTCACCAACGGTACAGGGGAGTTTATCTGATGTGTTGGAAACCACAAATGAGATGATGTTTCAGCTTATAGCTCCTATGTCCTAATTTGCTTTAATTTGTATTAAGGCAGTGGCACAATAGATTAAATAATATTCATGAGGTAAATGATGATTAAGTATATCTGCGCTTTGCCTATTTTGTTTTCTAGTTTTGCATTTTCGGCGGTAAATAATAATGACATGGGGCTATATAGAGATAATAGCTATAACATTTTAGCATTAGCTGGGGAGTACACTTGTAGTGTTCAGTCAGTACCTGATAATCTGAACGATTCTGATAAATTTAATAATGTGCAGATAGGAACTGCAAAACTAGAGGTGACACCTTATTCTGGCGATAACTCTGCTATGATAAATATAAATTTTGATACCGGGGTTAATATCACATCCCCTAAACTTCAAGTCACCATGAAAGGATCTGATTTGACAGCATATCATTATGAAGCTAAAGATTTTATTTTCGTTTATGGGATAAGGGAAGATATTGGAATTATGCTTGTTGTACAAAATAAAAGAAAGGGCGAGGAGATAGCTGTTTCACTAGCTAACTGTAAGTACGACAAAAAATAATGTCGTATAGTAGAAGTGATGGGCTTAAATATAGGTGCTGTTTCGCTGGGCTAATATCTTGATTGTCCGGCTTTAAATTGCGGTGATCCAGTGGCACAATGACCTTAATTAAATTAATCAAGGACAGAAAATGATTAAGAAATTTACTGCTGGATTGTTGTTTCTGCCGTGGTTTGTTTTCGGTGCTGCAGACCCACTATCAATAAAAATAGATAGTAATGGTAATGTTCAACTTATTGATGGTAATTATCAGTGTTCTTATTCGGAAATCGAACAGAATAGCTCAAGGGATGAGAAGTTAAAAGGTGCCGAAATTTACATTGAGAAAGGGGAGAATGACACAGCCTTATTTATCGTGTCTTTCCCCGGAGGAATATCAATGAATCCACCAATTGCCAAAAAAGCAGAACAAACAAAAGACACCGTGACATATCAATCCACTGATGAGCTCGGAAATGTTTTTTTTGTTGGTTTGACAACTAAAGATGGAGTTGTATCTGCATTAGGTTCTAAAAATACGATTCTTCACGCAAGCACTTTTATATCGGACTGCAAGCTAATCCGTAACCTAGAATAGCAGTACACCTTGCTTACTGTATAGGTGCTCTTAAACGTAAAATTTAATCAAGATAGGTGTGGATTTCATTACATGAAAAACGCTTTAGAATTAATTAATAAAGTTTCCTTACTTTGTGAACTCTGACAATAAAAGTTAGTTACCATAGTTGATTTTAATTGATATTCTTACCGTTCTTGAGTAAGAAAAACTTATCTATAAATATTATTATTTAATAAATGTACATTAGACAAGGTATTAGCTATGGATAACTTGCAGTATTTACCTTTTGGTAGAATTGATTTAAATGATGATTTTTTTTCAACATTAAAAACTGATTATAAGCATGGATTTATTGATTGGTTTAATAAAAAAGCGTTATCACTGGATGAAAAAGCATACGTTCTTTACGAAGATTCAGGTGATATTGATGGGTTTATGTACTTAAAAATAGAAGACGGATCCGTAGACGACGTATCACCACCAATATCTCATGGAAAACATTTGAAAGTTGGGACTTTTAAATTTAGTCCTAAAGGAACGCTAAGAGGTCAACGCTTTTTAAAGAAAATTTTTGATAATGCGTTGTCATATAATGTAGATGATATTTATGTAACAGTTTTTGAAAAGCACGATTATCTAATTAGACTATTTAAAATGTATGGATTTAATGAATGCGGAGTAAAAGAGTCTAAAAATGGTAATGAGATAGTGTTGTTGAAAGATATGAAACCTGATGAATCAACAGGTGATATTTTATCTGATTACCCACTATTCCCTATTGAACTGACACAGAATAAATATTTGTTAGGGATTCGTCCTGAGTTTCATACGGATCTTTTTCCTGATTCTATATTAGTAACGGAATCGCCTGATATACTAAGAGATATTTCACATACGAACAGCATTAGGAAAGTGTATATTTGCAAAATGAAGCAAGCTTTATCCTTTAAACCATACGATATACTCGTAATATACCGTATGGGTGATGGTAAGGGGCCAGCTCACTATCGCTCAGTTGCGACGTCGGTATGCATTGTTGAAAATATAAAGAAAATGAGTGATTTTGAATCAGAGGAATTATTTGTAGATTATTGCATTAAATACTCTGTGTTTACTAAGGAGCAGCTACAAGAGTTTTATCGGGATAAAGTGTATCCTTACATAATCACTTTTACATATAATTTAGCGTTCCCAAGAAGGCCAAATAGAGCATCGTTAATTGAAAACGTTGGTCTTGATCCTGATGAGCGCTGGGGTATACTCAAACTCACAGATGAACAATTCAACAGAATTTTAAGCTTAAGTGGCGCAGATGAAAGTATTATTATCAATTAAACCTGAATTTGTTAGTAAGATATTGGAAGGAACAAAAAAATATGAATTCAGGAAAGGAATGTTTAAGAATTCATCAGTTACTTCGGTCGTTATTTACTCTACGTTACCAGTTGGTCAAATTGTTGGCGAATTTAGTATAGAGCATGTTTTAGAGGATACGCCTCCATCAATTTGGAAAATTACCGAGGAATACTCAGGGATAAGTAAAAGCTTTTTTGATGAATACTTCCAAGAGAAAAGTAAAGCCTTTGCTATACAGATAGGTAACGTTCATGAATATGATGAGCCCATATCTTTAGCTGAACTTAGCGAGAAACTTGGGAAAAAAATTACAGCCCCTCAGTCCTATTGTTATTTACCAGCCTAAATAATAACCCTCTTCGGAGGGTTTTTTATTACCTAAAATTCGAGGTTCTTATGTTCGGAATGCCAGATATCCCTAACTGGAAGGGCATCCCCAATGCCGCGCTTGACGCTGGCATTAGCTTTGGCGGTGCTGCGTTAATTAATAAGCTGTTTGGTAACTACTGGGGGATCTTTAATCAATACGGAGTACCGTTGCTTTTAGCTGATAATGTTATCTCCCTGCAGTATCAAAACCAAAGCCGTGTTACTAATGCTCCTATTGAAAAGGGTTCTTTTGCCAGTTACAACAAAGTTGCTGACCCATGGAAAGCGACAGTTCAATTAAGTAAAGGCAGCGGCGGAACATTCGAGCGCGGGGCCTTTTTAGCGCAACTGGAAGTGCTCTCTAAAAGTACGCTTAAGTTCATCATTATCACCCCTGAGTTTGTTTATAAATTTGCAAATATCACGGGTTATGACTTAGCTCGTGAAGCTAAAGACGGTGCAACACTGATTAAGGTTAATGTGCATCTTGATGAGGTTCGTGAGGTTACAGTCAAATATGATGAAGAAGAGGTTAAGCAGCCAGATGATGCCAAAACGAAAGACGGTGGAGATAAGACGCAAGCCGCCGATAATGGTTCTTTTGAGACAAATTTAAAAGAATTGGCTGAAATTTTTAATGATCCTGATAAGTCATACCTCGTAAAAGGAAGTGAAGCGGCTCAGTTGGTTATTAAAGTTATGGGCAATATGTATAAAGACATACAGCAAGTCAAGGACGCAGCCGGTATGATGGAAATGCAGGTTGGAGGTGGATTTTGATAACAGAAATACCACTTTCGGCAGTACCTAATCAAGTCCTTACCGTTACCCTCGAACAAATCACTTACGAAATCATCCTCGAAACTCGGTTAGATAATTTATTCGCCACTGTAAAACAAAATGGTGAATATCTGGTATGCAATCGAATTTGTCGAAACCTAACGTATATTTGCCAGTGGCTGTTATTTATGGATACCACAGGCAATACCGACCCTGTTTATACGGGGCTTAACTCTCGTTACAAATTGGTGTGGCTCAATGGCATTTAATCGGAAAGTTATCAAAATAACGTTGGTGTTAGGCGGTAAAGAGGAAGCATTTACTTCTGACAATAAAAACAAACTGTCTGCTACTGGTTTAAGAATTAGTGCAGAGATCACAAATGGGAATGGGGCACCATCGCCATCAGCAAGGGTGAGAGTTTACGGTTTACCCATCGAAACCATGTCAAAATTACTACGTATTAAATGGCGAGAAGTCACTGCGCTAAAAAACTCAATTACGATAGAGGCGGGGGAACAAGGTGGGGACTTGGTAACGGTATTTAAAGGCGGTATCACTTTTGCCTATCCAGATTTAGCCGAAGCGCCTAATGTTTCTCTCGTGATCACTGCGCAAACAGCCGTGCTAGAAAATATGCAATCAACGGCAGCTGAGAGCTATGAGGGACCTCAAGACGTTATCAATATCATGGGTAACATTTGCCAGAGAATGGGGTATACGCTTGAAGGTAATGGTGTTAGCCAAAAACTAGATAATGTTTACTTATGTAATTCGGACATCAAAAAGATCCAGTGGTTAGCTGAAAGCGCCAACCTTGATTTATATATTGAAAGTAATCACATAGCAGTGACAAACAAGGGGCAACCTCGGAAAATAAAAATTCCTGTCATATCACCTGAAACCGGTTTAATAGGCTATCCAACGCCTACTATGCAAGGTATTCAATTTCAATGCTTCTATGATCCATTGGTGCGCTTTGGTGGCTTAGTTCGCATCAATGATAGTTTGATTGATATTTGCAATGGTGATTGGTTGATATATGGAGTGAGGGCCATGCTAGAAACCGAGAGTGATTCCGCACGCTGGTTTATGGATGTCGCTGCATCATTAAAAGGGGATAACGTTACTTATGTCCAAAGATAACAGCGCACTTCCTTTTGATTTACGTGATTTAGCCGGTGGCGCCAGAACACAAGAATACATCATCAATAGTTTAATTGGTCGCATCGGTACGGTTACGGTTTGTCGCATCGTCAAAGTGAAAAGTGATGGAGTAGGTCCTGTTGGCTTGGTTGATATTAAGCCAATGGTTCTGCAGGTTGATGGTGCTGGTAATGTTTACGATACCGCGACTATTTTTAACGTGCCTTACATGCGCTACCAGGGGGGCGCTAATGCTGTAATTATCGACCCCAAAGTCGGCGATATTGGTATTTGCTTAGTCGCCACGCGTGATATCTCGAAAGTAAAGCGCACTAAAAAAGATGCGCCACCAGATAGTAAACGTAAATTCGATTGGGCAGATAGTTTGTATATCGGTGGTGTTTTGAATGGCACTCCTGCGCAGTATATCCATTTCTTAGAAAGCGGGATTGATATTGTTGCGACAGGGGTGATTAAAGCCAAGGGCACCAAAATCATACTCGATGCGCCAGTCGAAACCACAAGCACGGTTCAATCAGCTGGTGATATCACTGATAACACCGCAGCCGGCAACAGCCAAACAATGGCAAGTATGCGTGTTACGTATAACGGGCATAATCACAAAGCTAACGCAGAATACGCGAACACGAATAAGCCAAACCAGCAGGTTTAATATGAAAACACTATTTCTTCACCCTAACACATGGGACTTAACCCTTGATGTGTCGGGGAACCTTGCTATTGCATCAGACCAATATGCTCGAGCGCAATCTGTTGCAAATAAGTGTCGGGTTTTTATGAAAGACATGTATTACGCACAGCAAGAGGGAATTCCTTATTTAGAGGAAATTCTTGGTAAGAATCGTTTCTCACTTTCGCTTTATCGTCAGTATTTACAAGATGCTGCGCTGTCCGTTGAAGGCGTAGTATCGGCAAAAGTGGAGCTTAGCACTGCAAATGACCGTGTTGTGCGAGGGCGAATTACATTCACAGACAAAGACGGCCGAGAGGGGGCGATAGAACTATGATCCCACCCATTGAAGTAACATCCGAGGGTATATTGGCACCCACGTCACAGCAAGTTATCGACGGTCTGTGGCAATTAATGCGTAATTGCTTCGGGGACACTATATCGACGGAGATGGATACACCACAGGGCCAACTGGTCACCACGCTGTCAGCGATTATTACTGATGAACGTAATTTCATGATCAACCTGCTTAACAGTTTTGACCCTCGATACGCGTCAGGAATGATGCAGGACGCCATTGGCTATATCTATTTCTTACAACGAAAGCCAGCGACTAGCTCAGTCGTTGAGTTAACCTTTACAGGGCTAGTGGGTGCTACCGTTCCTGAGAGTTTTCAAGCTCAAGATGTAACGGGGCGAATTTGGCAAACTGAAAAACAAACGGTAATTGGCAATACAGGGACAGTGATCGTTAATGCTTTTTGTTCTGAGGTTGGTTCGATACCAGCACAACCAGACTCAATCACTAAAATTATCCGTAGTGTTCCTGGTGTAGATTCGGTGACAAATTTAAAAGCCGCCATTGTTGGCCAGAACGAAGAGAGCCGGCAAGAGTTCGAATTGCGTCGATACAATTCTGTGTCAGCCAATGCCAAAAATATGAACTCGTCGACCTATGGCGCTGTATCAAATATTAAAGATGTCATTGATTGTTATGTCATCGATAACCCCTCAGATGCGACGGTAACTGTGGGTAAAACTAATTATCCGCTAATACGTAACTCAATCGCGGTTTCTGTCGTCGGTGGTGATGACCAGGAGATAGCGAAAAAAATTCTAACTAAAGCAGGGACGGGGTGTGCGTTTGTGGGTAATACCTCAGTGACTTATGAAGATGCTGAAAATTTCCCCTACATGCCGCCTAAATACGAAGTCAAATTTATCCGGCCAACGCATATCCCTGTTGAATTCACTGTCTCGTTTGAAGATAAAAATCTCTTAACGTTTCAAGAAAAAGATGCGGTTAAAAACGCAATATTGGAAGAGTTTAAAACAGGGCGAGGGAAAGGCCAGATAGCCAAACGGTTGATTGCCAGTGATTATATTTGCACGGTGGCTCAGTCAACCGTTAACCGGCTGTTGTCTGTCCAAGTCAGTAGAAAAGGAGGCACGGCAGGGAATTATGTTGATTTTGGAATAGATGAGTTTCCGGTATTGTCGGTCGATGACATAAGGATAACGTGATGATTGATATTAGAGAAACCCTACTCAGTCAATACGCAAACTCCCCTTGCATCACCTCAATCCTTAAATCAGTCAACGAAGCCATAGACCCCCGACAAAGTTCTGATGAATTCTATCATTTAGCTATTAACGTGCTAACGGCTCAAGGCTTCGGCTTAGATATTTGGGGCCGAATTGTTGGCATTAATCGGGGCCTGACAATACCGGATCCTGATGCCGATTACTTTGGCTTCGATGGAACCGAGAAATATTTACCATTTAACCAAGCACCATTTTTTGGGGATTTTAAAAACGAAAGCTCTTACTTGATGACTGACCCCACGTTCCGTGAAGTTATCATCATGAAAGCGTACGCCAATATTATTAATGCAACCGCACCTAATATTAACGCCTTTTTAAAAACCTCTTTTACGCGCGGAAAAGCGTATTTTTTGATTACTGGGCACATGAAAGGGGGATATGTTTTTGAATATCGACTTTCCGAATTAGAAAAAAACCTCATCTTTAATCACAGCATATTGCCGAGACCCAGCGGCGTCGAAATAACAATCCGCGAACTACCTTATTCCGATTATTTCGGTTTCTTCGGTTCAGGATTCCAAACCTTCAATCAGGCACCTTTCATTAAATAGGTACGTAATGAAAAATCCAAAACTCATCACTAAGCCATTTGCACAGAATGGCCAGAAGAACGCTATACCCGAAAACTACTCATCGAGCATGGAAAGCAACCAAGCTACATGGGATACCGGTTTCGGGCAAATCACGATGATCCCCGTCGCTGCTGGTGGAATGCCACCAAAAGGGCAGGACTTTAACGGTATTTTTAACCAAATCTCAGAAAACATTGTTTACTTATCAAAAGGAGGAAAGTTTAAGTTTTCTGCTGATTATGCTGCGTCAATCGGCGGTTATCCCAAAGGCGCTATTCTTCAGTCAGACGACGAAAAAAAAGAGTACCAAAGCATTGTTGATAACAACAAAGTTGACTTTAATACAGCGCCTCAATCACAGGTTAGTTCATCATGGAAGTTGATCAGCACAGATGACATGCTGTCACAAATTGCAGGTAAACAGCCTTCTGGTGACTATGCAACCAATGAAGCACTGAAAACAGGCTTATCAGGTAAACAACCAACTGGTGATTACGCTACAAACCCGACATTAAATGCTGAGCTTGGTAAGAAACTTGACAAAACAAGTGTTGCACAAGGGACTGGTTCATCAACAACGCAGGTCATGAGTCAATATGCCGCCACAAAGTTCTTTTTAAAGCCCGGTGATTTTGGTTTCGGTGGTGAAGCGGTAACGGTACCAGAAAGCACTGGATATAATGGCATTTCGCAAACAAGCGTTATCCGTGGCTCTGGTGTTCCGGGGTCTCCACCGGATTCATTAGCGTGGGGTGCGGTATTGCATTTGCAACGTTCTCCAGATAGATCTGTGCAAATTGGTTTTTGGAAAGGCAATATTGGTTCACGCAGTCAGCTTGCTGGCGTTTGGGATGACGATTGGCTTCTTGCCTATACCGAAGCCAATACATCAAAAGATAGAAATGGATACCTACGCACATCAACCACCACTGAAGATATGCAAAGTGTGCCTATCGGTGCATCAATTATTTGGAACTCATCAGCACCCATTCCTAATAATTTTTGGCCAAATGAGGGGCGTTCGTTCTCCGCAAGTGAATATCCAGAATTAGCAAAAATATTTACCAATTTAAAGCTCCCAGATGATCGTGGTTATGCTATTCGTGCAGCCGATAATGGTAGAGGCATTGATACTGGACGAACTGTTGGCACTTATCAAGAAGATGCGATGCAAGAAATATCAGGCTCTATCACGAATTTAGCATCAACAACAGGTGCATTAGCGCTAACGGGCGCATTTAGTGGCGCAAATGCCAAGCCAATAGAAAGAGCAGTTGGTAACGAAAATTCGCAATATACAACTATTGAATTTAAAGCATCTAGAGTTGCGAAAACCGCAAACGAAACTCGCATGAAAAACGTGGCTAAAATTTTAATAACGAGAGTGAAATGATGAAATACACAATTGAAGTTCAGCAAGCGCAGTTTGATGATAATGGCTTAGCTACTGTAGCAGGATGGGTAGGGGTTTACCTTTGTGACCCGATGACGCGCGAATATGTTCGTGCTTCATTGGATAATGTTCCGCTGGGGGGCTCTGTTGTCGCTGATGCTTATTTAGATAAACCAGAAATTCCTGCAGAATTAGGTATTGCAATTATCCGTAGTGAAGATGAGAAAACATGGCTTCATGTTGCTGACTACCGCGGTAAAACAGCGTATAGCGCTGAAACAGGTCAGCCAGTGGTAGTAGATTTTATTGGTGATTTGCCCGCTACACTTACACTCTTAGAACCCCAGACCGAGTTTGACAAGTGGAATGGAAAAAAATGGGTTACTGATAAAGAAGCGCAAAAAGCATCATTTGTCGCACAAGCTGAAAGCGAAAAAGCACAGCGATTAGGTGAAGCAAATAAACAAATTTCTGATTTGCAAGACGCTATTGATGTAGGGCTCGCTTTAGATGGTGATGAAGAAAAGCTGCAAGCGTGGAAAAAATACCGTGTACTTCTAAATCGTGTTGATATTTCTACTGCTCCAAGTATCGATTGGCCAGAAAAGCCTTAACACCTACCAAAATAAAGCCGCTGTAAAAAGCGGCTTCTCATCACATCAAGTATTTTTTAACGGGTTCAGGATAGTCATCACCCGTTTTTTCCAAATACTCTCCAATCTTAGCGTACATATGCTCTGCAATATCACGAGATAAATAGGTGCGCTGTGCTGGCCTATCAACATCTTCCCATTTGTGCGTTTCTTTGTTGATAGAGCCATCAGCAAAGGTGATTTCCAGTACTAAAACCTCATAAGGGCTATTAACGCCTACCTTCACTTCTGTGATTCGAGGAACAATATCAATGTTACTTTCACCGCGATCATTTTTCATGCTGGTACCCACGAATCATCAAGCCATATATTTTCGATAATTTCATTTATTTCTTTAGTCGCATCGTCACTTTTAGCACCGCTAACCACTAAAGATGTTGATGAGCTTAAAGCTACCCTGACGTTAAGTGGGCCGTACTTGTCACCAATCTTGTGTATCACTTGTTCACGTAGCGCATTGCGTACTTTTTCAGATGGCTTGTTGCTATTTTCTTTATCGAAGAGAATTTCAATACGAGGCATAATGTAATCTCCTGTTTAACTGTTAATTTATACAGTGTATTTATATACAGTAAATTATCAAATTGCAAATCTTAATTGAGACAAAATCATTCCCCAAAACTATTTATCACTACAATATAAATCAACAGGTTATATGTATAATTGAAACACTTAAATTCATCAGGAATGGAAAATAAATACTTTTAAAATCAATGTGATAATGCTTAATTGGGAATATAC
>NZ_JAMPPE010000032.1:0-43096 GCF_028480905.1 Providencia sp. PROV156
TGTTGACTGCGTTTGGCTATCTGGGTCACATACTTGAGTATGCTTCACAATGAAGGCATCTAGTGATGTATTCATATTTTAATTTATGTAACATATTTTTCGTGAATGAATTGTAAGCTACACTTTAACGTTCTAAGTTATTGGCTTGGAACTAAAGAAAATATCTGGCTTTTTATTAATTAAGGGTTAACGATGTTTGGTTATCGTTCAAATGTACCGAAAGTGCGTCTTGTCACTGATAGAATGGTTATTCGTTTGACTTACGAACGTGATAATTATCGACTAGCTGATTATTACAGTCTGAATAAAGACTTTTTAATTCCGTGGGAACCCATCAGGGACAACTCTCATTACCAGCCCGCTGGCTGGCATAATCGGTTACAAGTCATGAATGAAATGCATCGAGAAGGAAGTGCTTTCCATTTCTTACTATTAGATAAAGAAGAAAACGAAGTTATGGGGGTAGCGAACTTTAGTAATGTATTGCGCGGCTCATTTTATGCCTGTTACTTAGGCTATTCACTAGGTGAAAAATGGCAAGGACAAGGTCTAATGTATGAAGCGCTAACCCAAGCGATTCGTTATATGCAACAACACCAAAAAATGCACCGAATTATGGCAAATTATATGCCTCATAATATGCGTAGCGGTCATTTATTGACTAAGCTTGGCTTTGAACGTGAAGGCTATGCAAAGCAATACTTACAAATTAATGGTGAGTGGCGTGACCATGTATTGACGGCATTGACAGATAACACTTGGGCGCTGAATAAAGCCTAAATTCCTAATTTACTTTTCAATCGTAGTCAGTTGCAGCGCTCGCTGTTAAACTGATGCGATTGTATTCTTTTAGTCTATCAATCATGAATTTATTAAAATCGTTGGCGGCAGTAAGCTCCATGACCATGATGTCTCGTGTGCTTGGGTTTATTCGCGACGCCATTATCGCTCGAGTTTTTGGTGCAGGAGCCGCGGCGGACGCCTTTTTTGTCGCATTTAAGCTACCGAATCTTTTACGTCGAATTTTTGCCGAAGGTGCATTTTCACAAGCTTTTGTCCCAATATTGGCGGAATACAAAAATCAGCAGGGAGAAGAGGCCACTCGTACATTTGTCGCTTATATTGCTGGGATGCTAACCCTCGCTTTGGCGATCGTAACTATTCTTGGTATGATTGCCGCCCCTTGGATCATTTATGTCACCGCACCTGGATTTACTGACGATGCTGACAAATTTGCGCTGACGACGGATCTTTTACGGGTCACATTCCCTTATATTTTTCTGATCTCTCTGGCCTCTCTCGCTGGGGCTATCCTGAATACTTGGAACCGTTTCTCAGTCCCTGCATTCGCGCCAACATTGCTCAATGTCAGTATGATCATTTTTGCTGCTTTTGCAGCCCCATACTTTAACCCACCCATAATGTCATTAGCATGGGCAGTGCTGGTTGGCGGTGTTTTGCAACTGGTCTATCAGCTACCACACCTTAAAAAGGTGGGCATGTTAGTGCTACCGCGCTTATCATTTCGTGATAGTGGGGTTTGGCGTGTAATGAAAATGATGGGTCCCGCTATTATCGGTGTTTCTGTCGCGCAAATTTCTTTGATTATCAATACGATATTTGCCTCTTTTTTACAATCTGGTTCAGTATCATGGATGTACTACGCCGATAGGCTAATGGAGTTACCATCAGGGGTACTAGGTGTGGCTCTTGGAACGATTTTATTGCCATCACTTGCGAAAAGCTTTACGAGTGGCAACCAAAACGAATATCGTCACTTGATGGATTGGGGGTTACGCCTTTGTCTGCTACTGGCACTACCTTGTGCGTTAGGGTTGGCGATACTCTCTGAAGCATTAACCGTATCTTTATTCCAATACGGTAATTTTACGGCGCATGACTCACTTATGACACAATATGCCTTAATTGCCTATTGTGTCGGGTTAACTGGGATGATTTTGGTGAAAATTTTGGCACCAGGTTTTTATTCACGCCAAGATATTCGTACCCCAGTGAAAATTGCGATTGTCACGTTAATCTTAACGCAATTGATGAACTTAGCCTTTATCGGGCCATTACAACATGCAGGTTTAGCTTTATCCATTGGGTTAGCTGCCTGTTTTAATGCGGGAGTTCTCTATTGGCAATTGCGCAAGCAAGATATTTTTCAGCCTTTAGCGGGCTGGAAAGGGTTTATCGTTAAATTATTGATAGCGTTAATTGTAATGGGTGCCGTGCTATTTGGTGTCTTACATTTTATGCCGTCTTGGCAAGAAGGTAATATGCTGATGCGTATGCTACGTTTGATAGGCGTCGTGATTGTTGGCGCGGGGAGTTATTTCGTTGCTTTATACGTGCTTGGGTTCCGCCCTCGTGATTTTATGAAACGCAGTATTGCCTAATTAATAAGTATGTCAATGACCTTAAAAGCCCAATTTTAATGAGGAGAGCTCATAAAATTGGGCTTTTTTATCTCTGTAATCTACGTAGTTAAGGTGCCAACAGGCATAAATTCTTTCCCTTCAATTTCTAATTATCTACTCAAATTTATTCTCTTTATAACTGAATTATTAATTTCAAAATTATTTCATGAATTTTCAATTAATTGTTTTTATTGATAAAAATAATATCCAGCTCTATTTCTGGGGTATATTTACTGGGTTGTTGTGACAGCAATTAATTTCAGGGAGTATTCAATTTATTGAATATTATTTGTTGACTGATGTCAACGGAATGGCTATGTTATGTATCAAGGAGGTCGATGAAAAAACACCCAAATAAGCATGTTCAGGCAGCTATTGAATATACGATAGAAAATGGCTGGGTCTGGGTTACAGCAGGAAACTCATCACATACTTTCTGCAAGTTACGCTGTGGTAACGCAGTGGGTGAACACAAAACACATATGATGAGTGTCTGGTCAACGCCAAAAGTTATGGAAGTGCATGCTAAACAGATAATACGTAAAGTGAATCACTGCATTGCTCTTTTAGGTTAATCCAAGCGGCTTAGGCCGCTTATTTATGTAAGATGGGGAAATTATGGCGCTATTTACTTTCACATTAACACTATCGGGTGTGACTGCTGATACGGAAGGCTTAGTTGATACCTTATTCGCCGCAGGCTGTTGCGATGCATTGGTGTGCTTTTATGGTAAATCGGTTTATTTAGAATTTGATAGGGAAGCGGAATCTTTTGATCTTGCAATTGAAACTGCGATTACAGATGTTGAAAGTACATCGCTGAATATAAAAGTGGAATCTATTGATTCCGCTTTGGTTGGGTTAAGTGATATTGCAGAATTGACAGGGCTAACCCGTCAAGCAGTGGCTTTGCTGAAAGATGGGGCTCGAGGTAAAGGCCATTTCCCTACACCCGTACAACGTTTGAAAGGGACATCCCCGTTATGGGACTGGGCGAGTGTTGCTGATTGGCTACAACAGAATAACCGTTTGTCGAATAACCCTGAACTTTATGAACAAGCAAAAATACTTTGTAAATGGAACTTAGTACTCCGTAATTGCGCAAATGAATATATCGATGAATTACAAAAACGAACAACAAAGTTAGCGAAACAGCGCAAACAAAAACGGCTCACCAAAGTGAACCGTTAATAGACTATTTATTGATTTGATTACATTCTTTCAACGGTTTCAATACCTAGAGTATCTAAGCCCGTTTTTAGTGTTTTTTGCGTTAATGCAGCCAATTTCAAGCGGCTTTGGCGCTGAGCTTCGTCATCGGCTGACAAGATAGGGCAGTGCTCATAAAAGCCTGAGAATAAACCAGCTAGTTCATATAAATAAGCACACATCACATGAGGTGTACCATCACGAGCAACAGTTAGAATGGTTTCTTCAAACTGTAACAAACGTGTCGCAAGCGCAATTTCACGTGGGTCTTGTAATGAAATAGGCAGAGTTAAGTCTGCATGGGTTAAATTGGCTTTCTTGAAAATAGAAGCCACTCGAGTATACGCATACTGCATATACGGAGCGGTATTTCCTTCGAAAGCTAACATGTTGTCCCAATCGAAAATATAATCTGTCGTTCTGTTTTTGGACAAGTCAGCGTATTTAACGGCACCAATACCGACAACATTTGCGACATTGAGCAATTCATCTTCAGGCATATCTGGGTTTTTCTCACGGATCAGCGCTTGAGCACGTTCAACCGCTTCATCCAGTAAGTCTGATAAACGAACGGTACCACCTGTACGAGTCTTAAATGGTTTGCCATCTTTACCTAGCATCATACCGAACATGTGGTGCTCAAGTGCCATTGATTCAGGGATATAACCTGCTTTACGGACGATGGTCCATGCTTGCATTAAATGTTGATGTTGGCGAGAGTCAATATAGTAAAGTGAGCGGTCAGCATGAAGGGTTTCATAACGGTATTTCGCACAGGCAATATCAGTTGTTGTGTACAAGAAGCCACCATCTTTTTTCTGGACGATCACGCCCATTGGTTCGCCTTCTTTATTTTTAAATTCGTCGAGAAAAACAACCGTCGCGCCTTCACTCTCGACAGCTAAACCTTTGGCTTTTAAGTCTGCAACAATACCGGGTAGCATACTGTTATATAAGCTTTCGCCCATCACGTCATCTTCGGTTAAAGTGACATTTAAACGGCGATAGGTTTCTTGGTTTTGCTGCATAGTGATATCCACTAATTTGCGCCACATTTGACGACAATATTCATCACCGGATTGCAGTTTCACAACGTAGCCACGAGCGCGGACTGCGAATTCTTCATCTTCGTCGTAGTGTTTTTTGGCTTCGCGATAAAATTCTTCGAGGTCGGCAAGTGCCATATCTGTGGCATCTTCATTTTGAACTTTCTCAAGATAGGCAATTAACATACCAAATTGCGTACCCCAATCACCGACGTGGTTGGCACGGATGACTTTATGACCAATAAATTCTTGAGTGCGTGCCGCAGCATCACCAATAATGGTGGAGCGTAAGTGGCCTACGTGCATTTGTTTCGCGACATTAGGCGCAGAATAGTCAATGACAATCGTTTCAGGCTTGACGGGCGCGATGCCTAAGCGCTGGGAAGCCAATGCCTCTTCAACATGCTTTTCAACCCAAGCCGGCTCAAGGAAAATATTAATAAAGCCGGGGCCTGCAATTTCAACTTTGCTGGCAATCCCTTCCAAATCTAAGTGATTAACAAGCTGTTCAGCCAGTTGTCGCGGAGCTATCCCCATCTTTTTAGCAGCGCCCATCACTCCATTGGCTTGGTAATCACCAAACTGAGCTTTAGCGGATTGACGCACAAGTGCATCACTGTCTTCTGGAGCACCCGCTGCTAACATCGCAGTACTAATTTTATCTGAAAGAATCGCCTGAATATTCACCGAATTACCTTAAATTACGAACATAGTTACCGCATTGTGCCATCACATGCGCATAACTAAAAGGTGGAAGAGAAAAATCGGCAGGTTTTATACCACATTTTGGGGCTCTCATGCTACAGTCTGCGCCACTGTTTAGCAGATAAGTTTTTGTCAAGGGGGCGTTAAGTGCCACAGTTTAGCAAAATTTCGCAATTACAAGATTTATGGGATGACCTACCTATATTCATAGGTAAATTACAACAGATGGCGCAAGAGATAAACGTATTATTGTCATCCTTTCCGATTGACCATATTTCAGTGCGTTGTCATCATATTGCAACTGCAGAACGTTGGCACCAAGGGTTAATGCAATGTGCCCAACTTTTATCTGATAATATAATTAATGGCCGACCGATTCGTTTATATGAGCTAAGTGAGCCATTAAATATCGCGGGTCAAGATGTATTTATCATTGAGTTGCCTTTTCCAAAGGACAAAATTTACTCGAAAGAAAGTTGGGAACACATCGAAATGGTAATAGATGTTGAGCCGAATCAGCTAGAAACCGCGGCATTGCAGTTATTACCTGAACCTTTACCCCAAGGGTATAGCATTAAAATGAGCCAACCCAAAGGGCAGCAAGAAAGGTTGCCAAATCCAACATTAGCAGTGTCAAATGGTGAGATAACAGTTAAATACCATCCATTCCCGCTAAAAAAGATAATTGAAAGTGAAAAATAAGTGATGTAATTAACGTTATTGATCAATAGTACCCGTTAACTTTTGGCGGTGTGATATCTATCCGATAACATTTTTTGATAAATGGCATTATTAGGCGAATTGTTAACGTTTAACATTAAATCTTTCATTATTTTTTGGGCACATAAAGCCAGTGTTTTATTGCTCTATTTCGGAGGTTGTCATGGCAAAACTGGAAATCTGTTGTTTCGGAATTGAATGTGCCCAAGTGGCTCAAGAATATGGTGCAGATCGTATCGAACTGTGCTCTGGCGCCGCTGATGGTGGTCTGACACCCAGTTATGGTTACCTGAAATTAGCGAAAGAGAAACTACACATTCCAGTTCATCCTATTATTCGTCCTCGTGGTGGCGATTTTTGCTATAACATCAGTGAATTTGATGTGATCCGTGAAGATTTAATCATGATTAAGGAAATGGGTTTTTCAGGTGCCGTTATCGGTATATTGGATAGCGAAGGGCGTATTGATATCAACAGGATGCAAATGTTGATGGAAATAGCTCAAGGGATGAATATTACTTTCCACCGCGCATTTGATATGTGTATTAACCCATCGTTAGCTTTAGAACAATTAAAGGAACTCGGCGTGGCTCGCATTTTAACTTCTGGGCAGCAACAAAGCGCGGAGTTGGGCTTACCTCTCTTGAAAGAGTTACATGAAAAAAGCCAGCAAATCAATGGCCCACAAATTATGGCGGGTGCGGGCGTACGTTTAGCTAACCTAAGTAAATTCATGGAAATCGGTTTATCTGAGGTACACAGTTCCGCAGGGAAAACGGTACCATCAACCATGAGTTACCGCAAAGTAGGCGTTACAATGGCTTCTAATAGCGAAACCGATGAATTTACTCACTATTGTGTGGATGGCCCTACAGTAGAAGCGATGAAGGACTTTATTTCTATTACAGAAAAAGTTTCCGTTTAATTGCCGCTAGCCATAATACGCAGCTTTACTATTTACCTGCACGGCTTTGATATGGAAATTTTAAATAGATTGTTATTCACTAAGGAAAATCAATTAGTTGGTTTTTCTTAGTGTTTATTAGCTACCATGCAGTTAATTATTGCTAAAATAGTCGATAGAAATACTAATAATATGATTTATTTATCATTAATAGCTTAATTATTGCTTGTGTTGATGCATGTCAATTAACCACTTTTTTTATAAGGCTACTATCTAATTACTATAAGAATACTAAGTAATTCAATTTATAATAATTAATAAGGTAGCAATGTAATGATCAATAAAATCAGGGAAAAAGCGCTGAGTAGGCGACAGTTTATTCAAACTTCTGCCTCTATCGCTACAACAACGGCTATCGCCAGCTCCATCTCACTACCTTTTTCCGCTCAAGCAACACCAACCATCACAATTCAACCAGATGAAGTCAGTGAAAAAATCAAATACAGCGCATGCTTAGTTAATTGTGGCAGTCGTTGCCCACTTAAAGTACATGTGAAAGATGACGTCATTACTCGTATATCGAATGAAACCATGTATGACGACACTCAGTTTGGTTTACATCAAATACGTCCTTGTTTGAGAGGGCGCTCTGTTCGCTGGAAAACCTATAACCCAGACCGCTTGAAATACCCATTATTACGTACAGGTAAACGGGGAGAAGGCAAGTTTAAACGGATCAGTTGGGATGAAGCGACGACGATAGTGGCACAAAAATTGCGCTCAACTATTGATACATATGGCAATGAAGCGATTTACTATCAGTATGGTTCAGGATCTACCGGTGCTAATTTACAAGGACGTAATGCTTGCAAGCGGTTATTAAGCCAATTAGGTGGGTTTCTTGACCAACATGGAACCTACTCAACCGCACAAATAAACGGTGTTATTCCGTATGTTTATGGCAAGTTGGATGATTCGCTGTTATCTGAAATAGCCAATAGCGATTTAGTCGTCATGTTTGGCCATAATATCGCGGAAACACGGATGTCCGGTGGTGGGCAATTCTACGAAACCTTAAAAGCGTTGGAAAAAAGCCAAGCTAAAGTCATTATTATTGACCCACGTCGTACTGATAGCGTGACAACACTAGGTGCTGAATGGATCCCGATTTATCCGGGCACTGACGGTGCGCTTGTCGCTGCGATTATCCATACATTAATTAAAGAACAATTAACGGATGAAGCCTTTTTAGCTCAATACTGTGTGGGTTGGGATAGTCAGACACTCCCTGAGTCCGCACCAAAAAATGGTTCCTATAAGGATTATATTTTAGGGCTCGGTGATGATGGTATTGAAAAAACGCCGCAGTGGGCTAGCCAAATTACAGGCGTCTCACCAGCTCGTATTATTCAACTGGCTCGTGAGCTGGGTAATGCAAAAGCCGCGTGGATTTCTCAAGGTTGGGGGTTACAAAGAACGGCATCAGGTGAACAAGCTGCACGGGCTGTGATGATGTTACCCATTGTTACGGGGCATATTGGACGCCCAGGAACGAATGCCGGAGGATGGGGAGGAAACGTGGCGTATTCTGTGCCAGGTTTTGCTATTCCAAACCCAGTTAAAACCAAAATTCCGTGTTTTATGTGGACAGATGCGATAGCGCGTGGTACCGAAATGACCGCGACAAACTCGACACTGCTCGGTAAAGAACGACTTGAAACCAATGTGAAATTTTTATGGCACTATGCGAGTAATGTCACGGGTAACCAACATTCTGACTTGAATAAAACCCACAAAATTCTAACGGATGAGTCCCTATGTGAATTTATTTTGGTTTGGGATACGCATATGACGCCATCGACTAAATATGCGGATTTAATTTTACCTGATGTGACCAGTGTTGAATCGAATGATTTAATTAATAACTCGTATGCCAGTGGTGCTTACCATTATGCTATCCGCCTACAAAATGCGATTACGCCATTATGGGAATGTCGCCAATCTTATGATGTTTTAACTGATATCGCTGAAAAACTGGGTATTAAAGACCAATTTACCGAAGGCCGTACACATGAGCAGTGGATAGAACATTGCTATAACTTGATGCGAGAAAAAAATCCACATTTGCCAACGTTCGAAGAAACGAATGACATGGGAATTGTTGATAGAAAATTGGCGAATAGTGCAGATTATATTGCTTTAAAACCATTCAGAGATTCACCTGAAACCTCACCATTACCAACACCATCGGGTAAAATTGAAATTTATTCAGAAAGGCTCGCTAAGATAGCGAAAGAGTGGGATTACCCTGCTGACCAGCGAATACCTGCTGTGCCTGAATATTGTGTAAATACTGAAGGCGTCGAAAACAAGCAAGCTAAACAAAAATACCCGCTACAAATGACTGGCTATCACGATAAAGGCCATGCGCATTCTTCATATTTTAATATTGCGATGCTACGCGAAGCCGTTCCGCACCAGTATTGGATTAACCCAATTGATGCGTCTGCTCGTGGTATTCAAGATGGTGATATGACTGAAATTTTCAATGACCGTGGACGTATGCATATTAAAGCAAAAGTGACAGAACGCGTATTACCCGGTGTGATTGCAGTTCCGCAAGGTGCTTGGCGAGAAGTCAATGAAGAGGGGGTCGATATTGGTGGCTGTATTAATACACTCACCACACAGCAGCCTTCCGCTCTCGTTAAAGGAAATCCGCAACATACTAACTTAGTTGACGTGAAACGTGCATAAGGAGTGACGAATGAAACAGTATGGTTTTTATTTTGACTCAACAAAATGCACAGGTTGTAAAACGTGTCAGGTGAGTTGTAAGGATGAAAAGGACCTTGATTTAGGGCCTAAATTCCGTCGGGTATACGAGTTTGGTGGTGGAAGTTGGCAACAGCAAGAGGGGATATGGCAACAGAATGTTTATAGTTACTATCTATCAATTTCCTGTAATCATTGTTCTAACCCTACCTGTGTTGCAGGTTGCCCAACCGGTGCAATGCATAAACGTGAACAAGATGGGTTAGTAGTAGTAGACCAAACCATTTGTGTCGGGTGCCGTTACTGCGAACTACGTTGTCCATATGGCGCACCACAGTATGACGAAAAGAAAAAATTGATGAGTAAATGCGATGGGTGCTATGAGCGGGTCGAAAAAGGGATGAAACCTGTTTGTGTTGAATCTTGTCCACAACGCGCATTGGACTTTGACGATATCAACATTCTTCGCGAGCGCCATGGCAATATTAGTGGGATTGCCCCCATGCCAAACCCAGCTCTTACTAATCCTAATATTGTTATTAAGCCGCACAAGGATGCTAAACCTTGCGGTGACAAGAGCGGTAAATTACAAAACCCAGCAGAGGTATAACATGCACGAACTTCCACTCGTTTTTTTCACCGTATTGGGGCAGTCGGCAGCAGGTTTATATTTATTAGTATATGCGAGCCGAAAACTGGGCATGTTGAGCGAAACCCAATTGCGTCATGCCAATATAGCGGCATTTGTCATTATGATCATTGCGCTAGCCATCGGTGGGCTACACGTTGGGCAGCCTCTGCGCTTCTTTAATATGCTTTTAGGTGTAGGCCGTTCACCAATGAGTAATGAAGCTTTGCTTAGTGGTATTTTTGTTGCTTTTGGGGCTGCAACTTTATTATTCACCTTGTTTATTAAAAATAAAGCGCTAAGTGAACTGTGCAATGTTGCCACGGTTATTTTTGGTTTGGCATTCGTCTGGTCAATTCCTCAAGTGTATAATATTGCGACGGTAGCCAATTGGTTTACTGTTTTCACAACCGTACAAATGTGGATGACTCTGTTAGTTGCTGGTGGCGCATTGGCTATTCTATTCGGTGCTCAGCGGTTAGGGGCGATGGCATTTTTGATTGGTTCAATTATTATTTTTGCCACTCGTGCCGCTTATGTGTCATTTTTAGGCGAAACAGGACCAGAGATTAGCGCTGAACAAGCTGGTTTTTGGAGCTTCCAGTTAGTCGTATTAGCGGTGATGCTGTTCGTTTATCCGGCTCTGTTATATCGCGGAAGAAACTCATCTGTAATATTAGGCTTATGTGCGCTAGCCGTTATTTTAGCGGAGTTAGCTGGCCGAATTGCCTTCTATAATTTATGGCAAATAACAATGTAATATCTTGATAAAATGAAATAAAATGCCTACGGCGTAACTGCCATAGGCATTTTTTTATGGTTTACGAGCAACTAAAATAGCGCGTAATGGTGCGGGGTAGCCTTCGATAGTTTTGGTTTTATCATTAGGGTCTAAAAATTCAGCCAATGAATCTGTTTTCATCCATTGTGTACGGCGTTGCTCTTCCAAAGAGGTCACTTCTTGGTCAACAATCCGGACATCAACAAAACCACATTTTTCTAACCAAACTTTGAGCATTTTAGCGGAAGGAATAAAATAGACATTACGCATTTGAGCATAGCGGTCACCGGGGATTAAACACTGAAATTCATCCCCCTCAATAACTAGACTCTCTAAAACCAATTCACCTTCGCTCACTAATTGGTTCTTAAGTTGCCACAAATGGTCAAGAGGTGAACGGCGGTGATAAAGTACACCCATTGAAAACACAGTATCAAATGCCTTTAACTCTGGCAGTTGTTCGATACCTAAAGGCAATAAGTGCGCACGTTGGTCATCGCCCAATAATTTTCTCACCGCCTCAAATTGGCATAAAAATAATTCAGTTGGGTCGATACCGACAACAAATTTGGCATCTTGCCCTAACATACGCCACATGTGATAGCCACTGCCGCAACCGACATCTAAGACATAACGGTCCTTTAGTGATGAAATATGGGGTAATACGCGATCCCATTTCCAGTCAGAGCGCCATTCGGTATCAATATTCACACCATAGAGAGAAAAAGGGCCTTTACGCCATGGCATTAATTGTTCAAGAATATTATTCAGGCGCCGAGTTTCACCGGCTGTGAGCTCGGGTTCACGTGTAGCAGTCACGCTGTTGCGTAAATCCAAATCAGTAGGGACCATTACTGGCAGGTTATCTAGCATTTTTTCCCATGAAGAAAAACCACCGTGTAACCCTTGTTTTTTCCATGCTGAAAGTTGTGCCGGAAGCGTTTCAAGCCAATGACTTAGGGGGCCAACCGCAATTTGTTGGTAAAAACGACCAAAATCAATCATGCTTAGGCCTCTTTAACCGCTAACAGTGAACCAAAATTAAAACACTGGAACCAAACTTCACAGTGAGTAAAACCTGCATTTTTTAAACGCGCTTTATGTGCTTCAATAGAATCTGTGAGCATCACGTTTTCTAACATGCTACGTTTTTGGCTGATTTCTAATTCGCTATAGCCATTCGCCCGTTTGAAGTCGTGATGCATATTGAATAATAACTCACCGATTTCTTTATCTTCGAAGTTAAATTTCTCAGAAAGGACTAAAATACCGCCGGGTTGTAGCCCTTGATAAATTTTACTGAGTAATAATTGGCGATCTTCTGGGTTGAGAAACTGCAAAGTAAAATTGAGCACAACCATAGAGGCGTTTTCAATATTTACATCACGAATATCACCTTCTATAACTTCAACCGGTGTGTCAGCACGATAGGCATCAATATGGCGGCGGCAACGTTCAACCATTGCAGGGGAGTTATCAACAGCAATAATTTTGCTTTTTTCTACTGTAATATTACGCCTTATCGATAAGGTTGCTGCACCTAAAGAGCAGCCTAAATCGTAAACATGGCTGTTGGGTTTGACAAAGCGACCCGCTAGCATGCCAATCATCGTAATAATATTAGAGTACCCTGGCACGGAGCGTTGGATCATATCAGGGAATACTTCAGCAACTTTTTCATCGAATTGCCAGTCACCAAGGTTAGCGATAGGCGCAGAGAAAAGGCGGTCTTTTGAGGTTGGATCCGAGTTTGACATAAGTTCTGTATTAATCAAAAACAAAAGTAGGGAAGGATTGTATCAGAAAGGCAGTCTACTGAAAATCAATCCATAAGCAATGAAATAATGAGCGGCACATTAATAATTCGTGCCGTTACAGAGAATAAAAACTAAAGATTAAATGAAACGATTTGTAGCCAAGGTAGGTAATAAGTATTGGCGATAACCATCAGCGCCATAGCAAGGTAAGTTGCTACCATGCCTGAACGGCGATATGAGTAGTCGTGATTTTTTAAACCATAAGAGTGCAGTATTCGCCCTGCAATTAAGATCAAGCCACAAATATGAATCATCCATACTTGTGCGCCATTCATTTCCATTAAAAGCAATAAAATTAAAGAGATGGGAATGTATTCGATGGCATTACCATGAACGCGGATTGCGGTTTGCAACTCATAAAAACCGCCATCACCATAAGCTATACGGTATTGATTACGCAGCTTCACAACATTTAAGGATAATCTAAGCAGCAGTAAGGCACCCAGTACAGCGTACAAAGAGCTGACCATTTTTTACTCCACCATAAAACGAATCAAACTATGAAAACACCTAAAAATATAAGTTATAGTAATGGGTATTAACAATATTTGGTGAATTGTAAATCCTAAAAAGCCGTTCGACAAATGAAATCACAACTTTTTTAAGTAATCATATATGCTTTATTGAATTAATCCGTCTTTTTTTAATTGTGACAGAATGGTCACTGCCGTGCTTGAGCAGCGAGGTAAATCGTTAATGCTAAACCAATCCAATTCGGCAATCTCAGCAGCAGGATGGGGTTCGCCTCTATAGTCCGCAAAGTAGCAACGAATACGGACTTGCGTTCCATCTGATTTTCCATCAGCAGGGCCAATAAACTCGCCATAAAACCGGATAGAACTGATAACTAAGTCGAGTTTTAATTCTTCGGCAATCTCACGGCAGAGTGCTTGTACATCCGTCTCACCTTGTTCGCGTTTTCCACCGGGTATATAAAACAAACTTTTATTATGGGAACGCACCATCGCAATTTTGTGATCTGATAGGGTGATTAACCCAAGCTTATCGATGATTTTAACACTCATAATAGGGTCACTCTATTATTTACTGATGATAAAATAATTATGGTTATAAGTGAGTCATTAAGTAAACTGATAAAATTACTTAATGACTTAAATTAAATTTTTAAATGCTATTTCTTTTCAACGATTTTTATCAATTCATAACGAATACTTGGGGCATCAGCCGGTGGGTTAGGTACATCGAATTGCTTCACTTGTACAGTATAAGAGAAGCCTGGTTGATATTCGAAGCCTTGAATTGAGCTATAAAAAAGTTGCCAGTCATCACTTGGGTTTTCTTTCACTTTCATACACTTCATTGGGGCAACGCCCATACAATCAGCAAGTGAAGAATCAATATAAAAAGTTTTTGTATTATCAGTCTCTGCGGGTTTCATGTTTTGGCATCCAGCGAGTAGTACGAACATGGAAGTGGCAAGTAAAAATTTTTTCATGGGCAATCCTTAAACTGCAGATGATGATTAATTCAGCGTTATATCTATATATTTTGATTATAGCAAACTGAAAAAGGTAACGATTCTGAAATAGAAAGATTAATGATTAAAGAGGTATTTATTAATCAATAATTGAATTGGAATGCATTAAGTGGTGATTTTTTACTCAAAAAGGCTTCGAGCTGATGAAATAAACCTTTGCTGCAATATGTACATGGTGCGGATAGTCCCTTAAAATCGATAGGATCATCGTGATAGACGTCTATCTCGCTATTCAATTTTATTATTGTTGATTAGTAAAACAATAATTGATGAAAATATGATTAAAAACAAAATGGTTTACGCGTTATGTAGAATACGTAACTATTTGTCTAACAGAATTTCCTGTATAATGTCTGCCTTTTTGACATTCTGAATTTTCAGCCCGTGTTTCGCAAATAAATAGGGTTCAGCAAAATGCCAAAATCCCGCAGCAAGCAAAAGCACAACAGCTGAGTAAAAGGATATTGTATGCGTACTAATTATTGTGGGCAGTTAAACATCGCTCACGAAGGCCAAAAGGTCACTCTTAGTGGATGGGTAAACCGCCGCCGCGATTTAGGTGGTTTGATTTTTATCGATATGCGTGACCGTGAAGGTATCGTGCAAGTTTTCTTCGATCCCGATCGTAAAGACATATTTGAAAAAGCGTCAGAGCTGCGTAATGAGTTCTGTATCCAAATCACAGGGACAGTACGCGCACGTCCAGATAGCCAAAAAAATAAAGACATGGCAACGGGCGAAATTGAAGTTTTTGCTGAAGAACTGAATGTTTTTAATAAGTCAGAGCCACTGCCGTTAGATAGCAACCAAACAAATACAGAAGAGCGTCGTTTAAAATATCGTTATTTAGATTTACGTCGCCCAGAGATGTCTGACCGTCTGCGTACGCGTGCTAAAATCACCAGCTTTGTTCGTAACTTTATGGATAAAGAAGGGTTCTTGGACGTTGAAACGCCAATGCTAACCAAAGCAACGCCAGAAGGTGCTCGTGACTATTTAGTACCAAGCCGTGTTCATAAAGGTAAATTTTACGCATTACCACAATCACCACAATTATTTAAACAATTGCTGATGATGTCAGGTTTTGACCGTTATTATCAAATCGTAAAATGTTTCCGTGATGAAGACCTACGTGCGGACCGTCAACCTGAATTCACCCAAATCGATGTTGAAACCTCGTTCATGACCGCAGAGCAAGTGCGTGAAATTATGGAACGTATGATCCGTAATTTATGGTTAGAGGTAAAAGGGGTTGATTTAGGCAACTTCCCAATCATGACCTTTGCGGAAGCTATGCGTCGTTATGGTTCAGATAAACCAGACTTACGTAACCCAATGGAGCTGGTGGATGTTGCGGATATCGTAAAAGATGTTGAATTTGCGGTGTTCTCAGGCCCAGCAAACGATCCGAAAGGTCGTGTTGCGGCTCTGAAAGTCCCCGGTGGCGCAGCTATGACCCGTAAACAAATCGACGAATATGGTCAATTTGTTGGTATTTATGGTGCGAAAGGCTTGGCTTGGATGAAAGTCAACGAGCGAGCTAAAGGCCTTGACGGTATTCAAAGTCCAGTTGCAAAATTCTTGAGTGAAGACGTGATTAACCAGTTATTAGACCGTACTGGTGCCGTTGATGGCGATATCTTGTTATTCGGCGCGGGCGCGAAAAATGTGGTGACCGATTCAATGGGTGCGCTACGCTTGAAAGTCGGTCGTGACTTTGAATTAACCGATTTAAATAGCTGGCAGCCACTGTGGGTGATTGATTTCCCAATGTTTGAAGATAATGGTGAAGGCGGGTTAACTGCGATGCACCATCCATTTACGTCTCCTAAAGATTTCTCACCTGAAGAACTGGCGAGTAAACCTGAAGAAGCCGTTGCTAATGCGTATGATATGGTCATCAATGGCTACGAAGTTGGCGGTGGTTCAGTCCGTATTCACCGCAACGAAATGCAACAAACAGTATTTAGTATTTTAGGTATTAATGAAGAAGACCAACGCGAAAAATTTGGCTTCTTATTAGATGCATTGAAATATGGTACACCACCACATGCAGGCTTAGCATTTGGTCTTGACCGTTTAGTGATGCTGTTAACAGGAACGGATAATATTCGTGATGTTATTGCTTTCCCGAAAACAACAGCGGCCGCGTGTCTAATGACGAATGCACCGAGCCATGCTAACCCGGATGCATTAACGGAACTTGCTATCGCTGTGGTTGCGAAAGACGAAGAGTAAGTTCAATGAAAAAATATAAGCACCCAGAATCAGTATTAGTCATTATTGTGGCTCAAAATAGTGGACGGGTGCTTATGTTACGACGTAAAGACGACCCAGACTTTTGGCAATCAGTGACTGGAAGTTTGGAGCCTGATGAAAAACCGTATGAAACGGCGTGTCGTGAAATTAAAGAAGAAACAGGTTTTGAGGTTGAACAAAACCAGCTGCAAGATTTGTCGCACAGTATCATCTTTGAAATTTTCCCACATTTCAGGCATCGTTATGCACCCGATGTTACGCATTGCAAAGAACATTGGTTTAAAATGGTGCAAAGTGAAGAAAAAATGCCATTACTGACGGAACACAGCGAATATCGTTGGCTAGCACCAGATGAAGCGGCGAGCTTAACGAAATCCTGGAGCAACAGTCAGGCTATTTTAGAATTTGCTGTTTAATTATTTATTGACGTTTTTTGGAGATATTTCATGGCAGGTCATAGTAAATGGGCCAACACCAAACACCGTAAAGCGGCACAAGATGCTAAGCGCGGTAAAATTTTCACTAAAATTATCCGTGAATTAGTGACTGCAGCGCGTTTAGGTGGTGGTGATCCCGCAACAAACCCACGTTTACGTGCAGCGGTAGATAAAGCATTATCTAACAACATGACTCGTGACACCTTAAACCGTGCTATCGCTCGTGGTGTTGGTAATGATGATAACGATAATATGGAAACCATCATTTATGAAGGTTATGGCCCAGGCGGAACGGCTGTTATGGTTGAATGTTTAAGTGATAACCGTAACCGTACTGTTTCTGAAGTGCGTCATGCATTCACTAAAACGGGTGGTAACTTGGGGACAGACGGCTCTGTTTCTTACTTGTTTACTAAACGCGGCGTAATCACTTATGCGCCTGGTGTTGATGAAGATGCGATCATGGAAGCGGCATTAGAAGCGGGTGCTGATGATGTTGAAACTTATGATGATGGCGCAATCGATGTTTACACAACGCCAGAAACTTTTGGTGAAGTGAAAGATGCATTAGATGCTGCGGGTTTCACCAGTGAAGCTGCAGAAGTCTCAATGATCCCATCAACTAAAGCCGAGTTAGATGCAGAAACAGCGCCTAAATTGTTACGTCTTATCGATATGTTAGAAGATTCAGACGACGTTCAGGAAGTTTACCACAATGGTGATATTTCTGACGAAGTCGCTGCCACACTGTAAGTTGTGAGGCACTAAATGGCGGCCTAGTCATTTAGCATAATCCGCGTAGAGAAAGCGGGCTGATGCAGCCTGTTTTCTCTAACGCCTTCGATGCTTTCCTTCCTTTTATTCGCTATACTTGGCTAAGTATCAGTGCCATAACTCGCCTTTATTATCACTATTCTGAATGTTGGATTTGATATTCAAATAGCTATTTGATTGAAATTGATAGTATTATGAAGCTTATTAGAACAACATGATTAATATAAAGAGGCATAAGTAAATTTATATGGCGATTATTTTAGGTATTGACCCTGGCTCTCGTGTTACGGGGTACGGTGTTATTCGCCAACAAGGCCGGCAACTACTGTATTTAGGTAGTGGTTGTATTCGTACACAAGTTGATGATTTACCAAGTCGTCTGCAACGAATTTACGCGGGCGTCTCGGAAATTATCACTCAATATCAACCGGATATATTATCCATTGAACAAGTCTTTATGGCGAAGAATGCGGATTCCGCATTAAAACTTGGGCAAGCTCGGGGAGTTGCGATTGTCGCCGCTGCAAACATGAATATACCCGTATTTGAATATGCAGCACGTCAGGTCAAACAAACGGTGGTAGGCACAGGAGCCGCAGAAAAAAGCCAAGTACAACATATGGTTAAATCGATTCTGAAGTTGTCAGCGAGCCCACAATCTGATGCAGCAGATGCTTTGGCAATTGCGATAACACATTGCCATTTCAATCAAAACCTTTTAAAAGTTGGCGACCCACGGTTAGTTTTAACTCGCGGTCGTTTAAGATAGCGAGTTTATCTTAAACAGAATTGCTTATTAATAAATAGCGCGCAGCTGGATATGCATCCAGCATTTTTTATGGTATAAACAACGGTATTAATGATAATAAATCAACCTGTTCAGGGTTTAGATAGTATGTTCAGGGTTTAGATAGCAATAGAGGGCTTCAATGTGATAGGTCGTTTACGTGGTATTGTTTTAGAAAAGCAACCTCCAATCGTATTATTAGAACTACAAGGTGTTGGTTATGAAGTCCATATGCCAATGACTTGTTTCTATGAGTTGCCCGAAATTGGTCAAGAAGCAATTGTGTTTACTCACTTTGTTGTTCGTGAAGATGCTCAATTACTATATGGGTTTAATGATAAGCAAGAAAGGGCGCTATTTAAAGAGCTGATCAAAGTAAATGGTGTTGGCCCCAAATTAGCCCTCGCAATTTTATCCGGTATGTCTGCTCAACAATTTGTGTCTGCTATTGAACAAGAAGCTATTGCATCACTGGTTAAATTACCTGGAATTGGTAAGAAAACTGCAGAACGTTTAGTGGTCGAAATGAAAGACCGCTTCAAAGGCCTTAATGGGGATTTATTTAATCAAAATAGCGATATTAATCTGCCAAGTGTAAATAGCAAAGTACCAAATATGGCTGATATTGAAGCGGAAGCCGCCGCCGCACTGATTGCTTTAGGGTATAAACCACAAGAAGCAAGCCGTATGGTGAGTAAAGTCGCAAAACCGGATAGTGACTCTGAAACACTGATCCGTGATGCCCTTCGTGCAGCACTTTGATTGAGAGATTTTTAATATGATTGAAGCCGATCGCCTAATAACTGCTGAAGTATTACAGTCAGATGAAGAAGCTATTGACCGTGCGATCAGGCCAAAGCTATTAAATGAGTACATTGGTCAACCTCAGGTTAAAGACCAAATGGAAATATTTATTCAGGCAGCGAAAATGCGAGGGGATGCACTTGATCACCTACTCATTTTTGGTCCCCCGGGGTTAGGTAAAACAACGTTGGCAGGGATTGTTGCGAATGAATTAGGCGTTAATCTACGTACAACCTCAGGGCCTGTATTAGAAAAGGCCGGCGATTTAGCTGCCATGTTAACTAATTTAGAGCCCCATGATGTCCTATTTATTGATGAAATTCATCGATTATCCCCAGTTGTTGAGGAAATACTTTATCCCGCAATGGAAGATTATCAGCTAGATATCATGATAGGCGAAGGGCCCGCAGCGCGCTCTATTAAAATTGATCTCCCGCCTTTCACGTTAATTGGTGCAACGACTCGGGCAGGGTCGCTCACATCACCATTACGTGACCGGTTTGGTATTGTGCAACGTTTAGAATTTTATCAAGTTGACGATTTACAACATATTGTCAAACGTAGTGCCCAATACATGGGGTTAGATATCACCGAAGAAGGGGCTTTACAGGTTGCTATGCGTTCGAGGGGAACTCCACGTATCACCAACCGTTTGTTACGTCGTGTGCGGGATTTTGCTCAAGTGAAAGGTGATGGTTCAATTGATGGGCTAATAGCTAACCAAGCTTTAGACATGTTAAATGTGGATGCTGCTGGTTTCGATTATTTAGATAGAAAGCTTTTAGTTGCTATTATTGATAAATTTATGGGTGGCCCAGTTGGGGTTGATAACCTTGCAGCAGCTATCGGGGAAGAGCGTGAAACCATAGAAGATGTATTAGAGCCTTACCTTATCCAGCAAGGTTTTATTCAGCGCACCCCTCGAGGCCGTATGGCGACAGTTCATGCATATAACCACTTTGGTTTAACCCCTAAAGAAATTTGATTATATAAAATAAATAAGTATGGCCCCAATATTGTTATCAATATTGGGGCCATCTGTGCTAAAAACAGCGCGTGATGACTAAAATGCATAGCTTAAAGCTTAAATTAATTTTTCGCTTTTATTGTTAAGCTAAGTACGAATAGAACAGCCGATACCAATACGACAGACGGCCCAGCAGGGGTATCGTAGAAAGCAGAAAGTGTTAATCCACCAGTTACAGCAATCATACCAATTAAGATAGCGATAAAGGCCATTTGCTCAGGTGTTCGAGCAAAACGCCGAGCCGTTGCCGCGGGTATAATTAATAAAGACGTAATAATTAAAGCTCCGACAAACTTCATTGCAATGCCAATTGTTAGTGCGGTAACTAACATTAGTAATAAACGCAGTCTTTGAATATTAATGCCATCAACAAAAGCAAGTTCAGGGCTAACCGTTATGGACAAAAGTGCCCGCCAACGATAAAAAAGCAACCCGCAAACGACAATGACGCCAATAAAAATCGTTATAATATCTTCATAGCTGACTGAGAGTAAGTCACCAAATAAGTAAGCCATTAGGTCAACACGGACATTAGCCATCAAGCTAACAACGACTAAACCTAAAGACAGTGAACTGTGCGCCATAATACCCAGTAGAGTATCAACAGCAAGTTGTGGCCGCTTTTCTAGCCAAACTAAAATTAAGGCCAATAACAAAGTGACAGCAATAACAGCATAGAATGGGTTGATATTTAATAGAAGCCCAAATGCGACGCCTAGCAATGAAGCATGAGCTAATGTATCGCCAAAATAGGACATTCGGCGCCACACAACAAAAGAGCCTAAAGGACCTGCCGCAATGGCAAGTAGCATGCCTGCTACCCAGCCGGGTAATAGTAACTCAATCATGTTTGCAGTCCTTGCTGTGTTGGTGACCAACAATAATATTGCCTTCTAAATCATGTTGATGATTATGTTGATGACGGTATACACCGAGTTGTTGAGCACCGCGATAACCAAACATTGCTACAAACTCAGGGTGGTTTGAAACAACGTCTGGCGCGCCAGAACAGCAAATATGGCCGTTAATGCAAAGTACTTTATCTGTTTTTGCCATCACGAGATGTAAGTCATGGGAAACCATTAATACAGCACAATTAAGCTCAGTTCTTAATTGATTAATTAAATCATATAGTGCAACTTGGCCTGTAATATCAACACCTTGAGCGGGTTCATCGAGCACTAACAGGTCAGGTTTATTGAGTAGGGCGCGAGCCAGTAAAACACGTTGAGTTTCACCGCCTGATAATTTTTGCATCGGTTGCTCGAGTAAATGCGTTGCTTTGACTCTTTCGAGTGCAGGTAACAAATGCTCTTTACGAGCACCGAGCTTTAATAACATAAAACGTTTAACAGTAAGAGGTAGCGTGGTATCCAGATGAAGTTTTTGTGGAACATAGCCAATAGCAAGAGAAGAGGGACGCGTAATGGTACCTGATGTAGGGGCAAGTAACCCGAGTACAACACGTACAATAGTTGATTTTCCAGCGCCATTTGGGCCTAAAAGGGTTACGATATCACCTTTATTCAGTTCAAAGGTAACATCGTTAAGGACCTGTTTTTCGCCAAATGAAACAGAAATTTTATTTAAAGTCAGTAATGGTTGCATATGAAAAACATCTTGCAGAATTCATTTTGTGTTATATTATAACATTTCAAAATCAAAATCACGGAAAAAGACTGCTATGATACATAAATCGAAAAACATTGCCTGCAAATTTCTTTTCGGGGCGGTGGCGACCTCCGTATTAAGTACAACTATGGTATCAACTGCGAATGCTGATGTTGTAACGTCAATTCGCCCACTGGCCTTTATTGCCGCAGGGATTGCCGACGGTGTCACTGAGACACAAGTTTTATTACCAGATGGTGCTTCACCTCATGATTATGCACTTAAACCCTCTGATTTGAAAAAAATTAAACAGGCTGATCTATTCGTATGGGTTGGACCTGATATGGAAATGTTTTTACAGAAGCCAATCAATACATTACCACAGAATAAACGCCTAGCATTGGCTGAGCAGAAAAACATTAAGCCACTACTTATGGCGGAGTCACATGAAGATGAACATGATCACGAACATGGAGATGAAGCTAACCATGACAACGATCACGAACATCATCACCATGGTGAGTATAATATGCATATCTGGTTATCCCCAGAAATTGCAAATTACGCTGCGCAAGATATTTATGAGCGTTTAGTAGAGCTTTATCCTGAACAAAAAAATAAGCTAGACGTAAACCTTCGTAAATTCAAAGAAAATATGACGCAAAATGATCAGAAAATTGCTAATATTTTGCAGCCAGCTAAAAATAAGGGTTATTTTGTTTTTCACGACGCTTACGGTTACTTTGAAAAACACTATCAATTAGCTCCATTAGGGCATTTTACGATAAACCCAGAAATACAACCTGGCGCGCAGAAATTACATCAAATACGAACACAATTGGTTGAGCACAAAGCGCAATGTGTTTTTGCTGAGCCACAATTCAGGCCTGCTGTGATTGAAAGTGTAGCACGAAATACGGGGGTGAAAATGGGAACTCTCGACCCACTAGGAATTGGGCTGGCGATAGGGCCAGATAGCTACATGCAGTTTTTGACTCAATTATCAGAGCAATACGCCAGCTGCCTGAATTAAAAATAGAAGGAATTGTTTAAGTGCAGCAAATGGCCAAAAGTCTGGCTCAGGTATACGGTAGCCTGTCTAGGACACATAAAATTGTATTAAGTACGCTCACTGTAGCGACTATGGCCGTCGCAATTTGGCGGCCAGTTCATGTACCAACGACAACTGAAAATGATGGCACGCCGGATACCATCATACCGCTCTCATTATTACCTGCAAGTGATGCTACCGACGATATAATTCAAGACAGTAGTGAACAGCTACCTGATGAAGGCCTTGCTGATACCGAAGCTGAAGCAATAGAGACAGGGGGAGAAGCTGCGCCTCTCCCCCATGAATATGTTGTTGCAAGTGGTGATAACTTAACGACTATTTTAACTCAATTCGGTATTGAAGCTGGGGATGTTGCAACGCTATCTAACCAACATAAGTCATTGAGAAACCTTAAAATAGGCCAATCCTTAAATTGGTCTTTAACAGAACAGGGTGAGTTAGAATCATTGACTTGGGATGTTTCTCGCCGTGAGACCCGTGTTTTTACTCGTGTTGGAACTTCAAATAAATTTGAAGAAACCAAGCAAATTCGCGAAGGTGAATGGACTAACAGTGTTTTAAAAGGTACGGTTGACGGTTCATTTGCACAAAGTACAAACAAAACGGGCTTAACACGTAACGAAGGCCGTGAGGTGATTAAAGCCTTACAATGGCAGGTTGATTTCAAAAAATTGAAAAAAGGCGATAAATTCAGTGTGTTAATGAGCAGGGAAATGCTTAACGGGCGCAGTGAGCAGAGCCAACTCATTGGTGTTCGTCTGCAAACTAATGGGAAAAGCTATTATGCTTTTCGTGCTGAAGATGGGCGCTATTATGATAGCGAAGGGAATGGCTTAGAACGCGGTTTCTTACGTTTTCCAACCGCTAAGCAGTTTAGAGTGTCTTCACAATTCAATCCTCGCCGAGTTAACCCAGTTACTGGGCGTGTAGCACCACATAAAGGCGTGGACTTCGCAATGCCTGTTGGCACGCCAGTACTTGCTGTTGGTGATGGTGAAGTGATTGTTTCAAAATACAGCGGTGCTGCAGGCAACTTTATTGCTATACGTCATGGGCGTCAATATACCACTCGTTACATGCACTTACGCCAATTATTAGTTAAGCCTGGGCAAAAAGTTAAGCGTGGTGATAGAATTGCGCTATCAGGTAATACTGGGCGTTCGACCGGGCCTCATCTACATTTTGAAATGTGGGTGAATCAACAAGCAGTAAATCCACTTACTGCGAAATTACCAAGTTCTGGTGGTTTAACAGGAAAAGAGCGTAAAGAATATTTAGCGCTAGTAAAAGAAACGAAACCACAACTTAAACTACAGTAACTTAAGTTTCTATTTTATCGCTGGCAGGTACTTGTATCTGCCAGTTTTCTTTGTAATGCTCCCGTAAACTATTATTATAAGCTATAGAGAGATAGCTAATATTCACTTGAGTACAGCATGAATAAAGATCAAGACACTGATAGTAAAAAAGGCTATGTGCCAACTTTTCACCGTTCTTATCTATTACCTAAATATTGGGGGGTATGGTTAGGAGCGGGTATTTTGGCAGGATTGGCTTTCATTCCGGTTAAAATCCGTGACCCTTTACTCGCTAAAATAGGAAAATGGGTTGGGCGATTGGCTAAAAGTGGCCGTCGTCGTGCCAAAATTAACTTACTTTATTGTTTTCCTAAATTGACAGAACAACAACGAGAAGAATTAGTTGATCGTATGTTTGAAACCGCACCACAGTCTTTTGTTATGTTGGCAGAGCTATGTCTTCGTGGTGCAAGTAAAACGCTAGCTAGAACGCATTGGCATAATCAAGAAATTATAGAGCGCTTAAAACAGCAGCAAAGCAATGTTATTTTTATGGTTCCTCATGGCTGGGCCGTTGATGCACCAGCGATGTTATTAGCAGCAAAAGGCCAGAAAATGGCGGCAATGTTTCATCACCAAAAGAACCCAGTTGCAGATTATTTATGGAATAAAGCGAGATACCATTTCGGGGGGCGCTTGCATTCAAGAGAAGCGGGTATTAAGCCTTTTATTGCTTCTGTTAGACAAGGATATTGGGGGTTTTATCTTCCAGACCAAGATCATGGTGAGGAGCATAGCGAATTTGTTGATTTTTTTGGTACATATAAGGCAACATTACCTGCAATCGGTAGGTTAATGAAAGTTTGTAAAGCGAAAGTTGTGCCACTATTTCCCGTTTATGACCATAAAACGCATCAATTGCATATTTTTATCCGTGAACCAATGGATGATATCGATGGTAAGGACGATAAGTATATTGCACGAAGAATGAATGAGGAGCTGGAATATCTGGTTTCCCCGAACTTAGAACAATACACATGGATACTAAAGCTATTAAAAACGCGAAAAGAGGGAGAAATAGAACCTTATCAGCGAAAAGATCTTTACCGTTAGTGTCCAGATCTACAGAATAATTTTTGAGCCATTACCTTTTGAGTAATGGCTTTTTTTGTCTAAAAGTGTGCTCATCATAGAAATATACACTTAATCCCCATAATTTTGAAAAGCTGGGTACCATTATTAATGGTGTATAGTTATTTAATTTATTTTTATATTTCTTGGTTTTATTATTAGGCTGTTTTTAGTTACTTGTATTGATCTTTTCGAGAGTATAAGAGAACTGATAGCTTTACATAAAAAAATATCCCCTATTAAAAATGATTATCGATATATCAAAATAAATAACTTAAAAACTTTTAAATATATGAGTAAATAAGGAATGGTATGTAAAAGTATTTATTAACGATAAATAAAATATATCTCCCAGGTTAATAATTTGGAGACTCTATGGTTAAAACCCGAACTACGTTAGACCAATGGATAACCCTACAAGCGGTGGTTGACTACGGTGGTTTTGCTCAAGCAGCTGAAATCTTGCATAGAACACAATCATCAATTAGTTATACCATCAGTAAATTAGAGCAAACGTTAGAAATTGAAATATTTTCTTTAGAAAAACGTCGTGCAGTATTAACTAAACAAGGAGAACAGTTATTAGCGTTATCAAGAGAAATAACAAATAAAGCGATTTCATTAGAAGAGGTTGCCAAGTCATTAAATTATGAGGGAAATAATAAAATTAATATAGTTATAGATTCGCTATATCAAAGTGATGAAATACTTAAAAAAATTGGAGAGCTAAGCTGCTCTAGAAAGGATTATGATATTGATCTTAAGAAGATTTCACTAAGAAAATCAGATATTTTTACAATTAAAAATTATGATTTACTAATTACTCATCATTACATTGAGTCGTTAAATCCCATATTTCTTGAACAGGTTGAAGCGGTGCTTGTAACCAACCCAAATCATAAGCTGCAACATTGTTCAGTTGACAATATACTGAAAATAATGGAGAAAACAGCCTCAATTTCTTTGAAGCTTACAGGTATGAATGGGATCAAAAGCATCCAAACTATCCACATTTCTAATGTGGAATTAGCAATTAAATTAGCCGAAAATTCGGTTGGTTATTTATGGTTGCCGAAAAATTTAATCCAGAAAGAATTAAATAATAATTCATTAAAAGAGCTGAAAACAGTAAATAAAAAGTCGTTCTATAATTTTTATATGTATATTAATAAAAGTTCAATGGCAAATGAAGTTTTAAAAAACTATCTAATTGCTAATAAAAAATCTAAATAAAAGAGCCAGTTCATAAATGATAAAAACAAAACATTAATATTTTAGATGCAATTTTAAAAAATTCAATGTATCCATTGGTTAACTTAACTAAAGGTAGATGATATATTTCTTATGAACTAAAAATATGAGTGATTTATTTGTTTATGTAGTAATTAATAATTAAAAATCTATATTATAGGAACTATTATGAGTATTCTAAAAAAATCCCTAACTGTAATAGGGGTTACTTTAGCTGTAACATCTACGCCAACTGTTTTTGCTTCAGGTACAATTAACTTTACTGGGGAAATAACTGATATAGCTTGTACAGTTGATAGCAACTCAAAAAATTTAAATGTTGACCTTGGAAAGGTATCAGCTAAAAGTTTAGCTGCACAAGGAGAAGTGGCGGGTTTAAAAGACTTCACTATTAAACTTGTTGATTGTCCAACAAACTCCAAAGTAACTGTACGCTTCGGTGGCACACGTGATACCGCAGACAACGATATTCTTGCAATTAACCAAGCTGTAGGTGTTGCAAATAATGTCGGTGTTGCTTTATTTGAAAAAGATGCAATAACGCAAATTAAGTTGTTTGAAGATTCAAAACAAATTGAATTCGATGGTACAACAGTAGACTTAGATTATGTTGCTCGTTATAAAGCGACTGGTGTAGTAACTGCAGGGCCTGCTAATAGCAGTGCAGTATATAGTATTCAATATCATTAACTAATTGGAGAGTGACAATGGTTACTCTCCTTCTTATTTCAATATAATGGTTGTTTTATGAAAAAAATATTTTTTTCAATCTGTATATGTTTTTTTTCTATAGCTAACACCTCTCAAGCCTCAGGGATTAGTGTAGGTGGAACACGTTTTGTCTATGAAGAAAATAAACGTGAAATTGATATTCCTATTTTCAATAGTGATAAAGAAAAACCTTTTTTAATTCAAAGCTGGGTATCACCATTTGGCGGAGAGGGGAAAGCACCATTTATTGCCATACCACCATTATTTCGTATTGAGCCAGATACAAATGGTTCAGCTAGAATTTCTTATATAGGTGAGCCTATCGGTTCAAATACTGAACAAATTTATTTGCTTAATATCAAATCAATACCACCAAAAAATAATAGTATTGAGAATGAACTACAGATAATCATAAATTCACAGTTTAAATTATTTTTAAGGTCGAAAGATATAGAGCCATTCGACTTTAAAAAAATTTTTTTAGTTGAGAAACCAGATGGGATTATGATTGATAACCAAACTCCATATCACTTATCAATCAAAAATATCCTTGACAATGGCAGGGTCATTGACGGTGCTAGTTTAATATATCCATTCAAAAATGACTATATCATTAAGAAAAAAATAAATAATGGTGACTCAATAGTTGTTCAATTTATCAATGACTATGGCGCTATTATAGAGAAAAAAACCAAATAAGAGTCTCTAAGATGCCAGTTTTTTGTAAAAAAAATACGCTTATGTATTCTAATGTTTTTACTGCGATTAGCTTAATATTTTATATCAATAATACAATTGCTAAAGATATTTTTGATATTAATGCAATTAATTCCGGAATGGAAAACCAAGTCGCAGATATAAATAGTTTAGGCTACCTATCATCTGCGGGAGGGCAATTGCCAGGAGATTATTTTGTTGATATCTATATAAATGATAAATTGGTTGATAACAAGAATATAAGGTTTTTATTTGATGATAAAGCTAAAAAATTATCTCCTGAAATAACAAAAAAAATGCTGCTAAACTGGGGCGTGAAAAACTCAGCAAGTGAAAAGTTTTCAGCAAGTGGAGAGGACGAATATTTGAATGACATTAGTAAAATTATTCCTAGTGCTAATTATCAATACAGATTTGAAACCCAACAATTACAAATTAGTATCCCACAAATTGGATTAGAAAATACGAGTAGAGGCTATATTGAACCAAAGGAATGGGACGATGGAATCACCACTACATTTGTTAACTACACAGTTCGGTTTAATAAACATTGGTACCAAAATAAGAATAATAGCGATAACTCGTTCTTAGGTTTAAGAAGTGGTATTAATATGGGCGCTTGGCGTTTCCGTAATCATAGTTCCTACAGTAAAACGACATATGAAACGAATTGGAATAATCTACAAACTTATGCAGAACGTGATATTCGTAGCTTAAAAAGCCGTTTAACGATTGGTGAAACATCCTCTGATAATGGCGTAATGGAGAGCAGCTATTATCTTGGAGTGAAGCTAGTATCTGATGAAAGTATGTTACCTCAAAGTGAAAGGGGTTTTGCACCTACAGTGACTGGCATTGCACAATCAAACGCGATTGTTACTATCAGCCAAAATGGCAACGTGATTTATCAAACCACCGTGCCGCCGGGTAGGTTTGCGATTAATGATTTGTATCCAACGTCATATAGTGGTGATCTTGAGGTCACAATTGAAGAAGCTAATGGCACGGTAAGGTCTTTTATTCAGCCTTTCTCTGCAGTGCCAATGATGCAAAGAGCCGGCACATTAAAATATAGCGTAGATATTGGTAAATATAATGTTGATGGTGCACGCCGTAAACCTAATTTTGCGCAAGCATCAGCAATTTACGGCTTGCCATATAACTTATCCGTTTATGGAGGTTTCTTAGTTTCTCAAGACTATCAAGCCTACACAATAGGTGCTGGAGTAAATTTAGGCAAAATTGGCGCGATATCAACAGATATTACAGAAGCATCGGTACAATTGATTGATAAAAGGAGTGCGAAAGGGCAAGCGTATCGAATTCAATATTCGAAATACATTCCAAATACAGGCACTTCTTTTTCTTTGGCATCATATCGTTACTCAACAAAAAACTATTATGATTTTTCTGATTCTAATAATCATCCTTATAAGATGGGGCGAAAAAAACAACAGTTTCAAGCATCAGTCTCTCAGTCACTTGACGAAATCGGTTATTTATCGGTGAATGGTTACCAGCAATATTATTGGGACAAAAGTGGTTCTGATAAAAGTTTAACAATGAGTTTTAGCTCTAATTATAATTCATTGAATTACAGCGCTGCTTATTCTTATATTAAACAAGACTATTCAAAAACAAATGACCAAATGCTGTCATTCAATTTGAGTATTCCTTTTGATTTGGGTCGAAAAAATAATTGGGCTAACTATAGCTATAGTACCAGCAAAAATGGAGATTCGATTAGCTCATTAAGTTTTAATGGTATGCAATTAGTAGATAATAATTTGCAGTATAACCTTACGCAAAGATATAACCATAGCCGTAATGAATTTAGCAGTTCCGTTAGTGCAAACTATATAGTTTCATCAGGAGAATACAGTTTGGGTTATAACTATGACCCTAAATATCATGCTATCGATTTCAGTGCAACGGGAGCACTATTATTGCATTCTGGCGGGTTAACGACCTCTCGTACTATCTATGATTCTGCAGTGCTCGTTAAAGCAGAAGATATAGACAATTTAAAAGTAAATAACGCGCAATCACTTTACACTAATTCGTCAGGTTATGCAGTAATTCCCACAGTGACTCGTTATGAACGAAATAAAATTAGTGTCGATACTGCAACATTAAGTGGCAATAATGATGTTGCGATTAATACAACGACAGTCGTCCCTACTCAAGGTGCGATTGTATTAGCTAATTTCCAAGCAAAACGGGGTGCTAGAGTTTTATTAAAACTCAAGTATGCGGGAAAAGCAATTGCATTTGGTACACAAGTTTCTGTTATGGAAAGTGAGGAACAAGTTACAGGCGGTATTGTTGCAAATGATGGGGAAGTTTATTTAAGTGGCGTTCCAGAGCAAAGCAAGATAATAGTGAAATGGGGCAACGGTAATAATCAACAATGTACAGTTCCACTTTTATTATCATTAGAGAATGAAAAAATTCAGTTTATAGAACGAGTTTGTGAATAGGAGTTATCATGAAAAATTTAGGTCTAAAAATAGGCATTTCGTTCCTTTTATATTCACAATTCGGGGCTGCTGAATTTAGGGCTGAATTTACCAGCCAATTAGTTAATCCGAATCAAACACTTTATGTATCACGAACTTTACCAGTAGGTACTTTTATTGGTTCTATTGATTTAGGAACCCACTCTCCATGGACGTGGTGGAATGTGACGGGTAATACAGAAGTTGGAATTTACGTACCAATCGAACCAGGAAATTCAAGGTATATTCCGGGTATAGGTTATGTTAGAGAAATTAATAGTTCAGGCGTTGGTTATACTTTGCATGGTACAGTAATGAGCCCTTGCTCTGGTTTTGCATATGTTGATGGGGTAAATACGAAAGATGGAAATAATAATAATAGATTTATATGTGGCTCTAATGCATCTTCAGCAACGTATACTGTAAAATTAAGGGCGGATTTTTATAAAGTTGGTAATAATGTTAAAAGCCAAACTTTACCAATATCTAATGCTGCGATGTTGATTTTATTCCACAATGGTTTCATTACTACAGATTTATATGGGAGGTTCGAACCCAAAGTAAATATGGGGCCAATCGATATTATTTCGAGTGGTTGTGAAGTCAAAAATAAGTCAATAGACGTACTATTCGGTAACGTTAGTAAATTGTCCTTTACAGGTGTTGGTTCAACGAGTTCTGAGAGCAAACAAAATTTTCAAATTGAATTAGATTGTGACCCTATATCTCCGATAAAAATTACGTTTATTGGAACTCAAGATTCAAGTCAAACACCAGGGGCAATCGCACTTAATAATTTAGCCGATGAAAATACAGCGAAAGGTTATGCCATCCAAGTAAAGCACAACGGTATACCCATTAAGCTTAATCAATTAATACCGCTCGCCAATAAAAATGACATAGGGAAATACAACATTCCGTTGGAAGCCGCGTATATCCAAACTCAATCTGCAACGACAGCTGGGAAAGCGAATGGTACGCTACAATTTAACCTACAATATCATTAAATGCTATTTTCTCTGTATTTTACGCAAGTGATGCAGAGCTATACTTTCTTGTGTTAATTCTTTTTTAAGTTAGATAGCGTTTCAATATAAAGGAAAGCCCCCACCCATAGGCGAGGGCTAAAAGATTATTCAACTTCTAGAATACGACAAGTATTCGTGCTACCTACAGTGCCCATTAAGTCACCTTGGGTGACAAGAACCACGTCACCACTCATTAAATAGCCGTTATCACGTAAACGCGTGACAGCTTCATTGGCAGCCGCAATACCATCTGTATGGGTGCTACAGAAAACAGGTGTAACACCACGATAGAGAGAACATTGATTAAGGGTTTTTTCATGACGAGACATGGCAAAAATAGGTAAACCAGAGCTGATCCGAGACATCATACGAGCAGTACGGCCAGACTCAGTCATTGCTATGATAGCTTTAACCCCTTTAAGATGGTTAGCAGCATACATTGTTGACATTGCAATTGCTTCTTCAGGGCTATTAAACTCCGCATCTAAACGGTGTTTAGACACATTTAGGCCCGGCATTTTTTCTGCGCCAAAACAAACCTGCGCCATCGCGGCTACCGTTTCTGCTGGGTACTGGCCTGCAGCAGTTTCAGCAGAAAGCATAACGGCATCAGTACCATCCAACACCGCATTCGCAACGTCCATGACTTCGGCTCGCGTTGGCATTGGGTTAGTGATCATCGATTCCATCATTTGTGTTGCGGTTATAACAACACGGTTTAATTGGCGAGAGCGGCGGATCAATTTTTTCTGGACAGCGACTAATTCAGGGTCGCCAATTTCCACTCCGAGGTCACCACGAGCAACCATAACGACATCAGAAGCGAGAATAACTTCATCCATCACTTCATCATTGGCAACGGCTTCTGCACGTTCTACTTTAGCAACAATTTGGCATTCACAGCCCGCATCACGAGCTAATCGGCGTGCATAATCTAAATCTTCACCTGAGCGAGGGAATGAAACAGCTAAGTAATCAACATTAATTTTTGCAGCAGTTTTTATATCTTCTTTGTCTTTTTCTGTTAATGCTTCAGCTGAAAGACCGCCACCGAGTTTATTAATACCTTTATTGTTAGATAGTTGGCCACCAACAGTAACTTCTGTAAATACCTGTAACCCTTTGACTTCAAGGACTTTCAATTGTACTCGACCATCATCAAGAAGCAAAATATCACCTGGGACGACATCGGCAGGTAAGCCTTTATAGTCGATACCTACTTTCTCTTGGCAGCCTTCACCTTTACCTAAATTGGCATCAAGAATGAATTTATCGCCAATATTTAGGAAAACTTTGCCATCTTTAAAAGTGGAAACACGAATTTTAGGACCTTGCAAATCACCGAGGATCGCAACGTGACGTCCTAAACGAGCGGCAATCTCACGTACTTTGTTCGCACGTAATAGATGGTCTTCTGGAGTTCCGTGGGAGAAGTTAAGGCGAACAACGTTGGCGCCAGCGTTGATAATTTTTTCAAGGTTATTATCGCGATCTGTAGCTGGACCAAGAGTTGTAACAATTTTAGTTCTTCTAAGCCGTCTAGACATGTATTACTCCGTTGACCTGTAATGGTGTTGATAAAAGAGTGAAACCATTTCACTCCATTTCGAAACCTGTTTACTGCAAATAGGGATGCTGACACGAGCACAGCTATTATATACAGCCAATATCTTAATGCTATCAGGTCTGTAAAACTATTAAAGCCTGAAAAGCAAAGAAAAGCATTTATACAGCCAATTTATTGCCTTTAGATGCTATCAAACCGCGAATCACGTAATGCTTCTTTGACGCGCTTCAAGTTATCTCTAAATTTTTCACCTCTTCTTAACGTAAAACCCGTTGTTAGTACATCAATGACAGCGAGCTGCGCCATTCTTGATACCATTGGCATATAGATATCAGTATCTTCAGGGACATCAATAATGATAGATAAGGAAGCGGCTTGAGAGAGAGGTGAGTTTTCTGAGGTAATTGCAATTATAGTCGCGTCATTTTCCCGTGCTAAACGTGCCATATCAACTAATGCTTTGGTTCTTCCTGTATGGGAAATGAGCACGATAACATCTCCTTCATTGCTATTGATACAACTCATACGTTGCATGACAATATCATCGAAGTATATGACAGGAATATTAAAGCGGAAAAACTTATTCATTGCGTCGTGCGCAACAGCTGCAGAGGCTCCAAAGCCAAAAAAACTGATTTTCCGAGCTTGAGTTAATAAATCAACAGCACGATTAATTGCACTGATATCTAATGTGTGTTTTACATTATCTAATCCAGCCATAGCAGATTCAAAAATCTTATGAGTATAGGTATTTACTGTATCGGTTTCTTCTATATGGCGGTTAATATAGGGGGTGCCGTTGGCTAAGTTTTGTGCTAATCGTAATTTAAAATCAGGGAATCCTTTCGTATCCATTTTTCGACAAAATCGGTTTACTGTTGGCTCGCTAACATCAGCTAATTGTGCGAGTGTGGCGATACTAAGATGAATGGCATTTTGTGGCATACCTAGAATAACCTCAGCCACCTTTTTTTCTGATTTACTTAAAAAATCGAGACTTGTCTTCATTTGTTCTAAAATATTCATATAGCAAAAGCGCCTATTTCATCGAAAGGAGAAATTTTTGAGTCATCACGTTATCCTATTATTGATTTTAAATTTCTTGCTGTGATGTCGTAATAGAGAGTGAAAATATACTATGTATGATATGTAAGCTATCTGAATACAGGTGATAAGTAGCAGCTTTTTATGAAACTTTGACCCGTATCTAATTTTCAGAATAGTAAACATCCTACTTATTTTGTTATTTTTTTACGGAAGCTGTCTCCATTCAGTTAAATCGCATCTTTTTAATACACTAAAAATTATTCAGTGTGTAACATAAGATCAAACAGACAATATGTTGTTTTTTTCATCATAAAAACTGTGATCGGTATCATGAACATTTACTGGGCACTAGCAACAGGGTACATTAGCGGAATTAGGGCTAATTTTAACAAAATTACAATAAGGCCTATCCTAGTTAGGTCTTACATTCCGCAAATTGAGGAGAACCAATATGGCGGTACATAATGCTGCTCAAGCTTGTGACTTAATTATTTTTGGCACCAAGGGAGACCTCGCTCGTCGTAAGCTGCTGCCATCGCTTTATCAGTTAGAAAAAGCAGGTTACATTCATCCAGACACGCGCATTATTGGTGTTGGTCGTGCTGAATGGAGTCAAGATGATTATGTCCACTTTGTCAAAGAAGCGTTAGATAAGTTCTTAAAAGAAGATCTCGATTCAGCATTGTGGGAAAAACTAAGCGCTCGCTTGGATTTTTGTAACTTAGACGTTAACCAGACTGAAAGTTTTGTGCGTTTAGCTGAAATGTTAAAACAAGATGCACAACCCGCTATCCATTACTTTGCTATGCCACCGAGTACTTTTGGTGCTATGTGTCAAGGGTTGGGTCATGCTAAATTAAATAAAAAGCCAAATCGCGTTGTCATGGAAAAACCACTGGGAACGGATTTAGCGTCGTCACAAGAAATTAATAATGAAGTGGCGAAGTATTTTGATGAAAGCCAAGTCTATCGTATTGACCACTATCTTGGTAAAGAAACCGTTTTAAACTTACTCGCATTGCGTTTTGCAAACTCGTTATTTATCAATAACTGGGACAACCGCACTATTGATCATGTCCAAATCACGGTTGCAGAAGAAGTAGGAATCGAAGGTCGTTGGGGATATTTCGACCAAGCAGGCCAAATGCGTGATATGGTACAAAACCACTTATTGCAAATCTTAACGATGATTGCCATGTCACCACCGGCAGATTTAACCACTGACCGTATTCGCGATGAAAAAGTGAAAGTCTTACGTTCTTTACGTCGTATCGACCATACAAATGTGCGTGAAAAGGCAGTACGAGGGCAATATACCTCTGGTTTTGTTCAAGGTAAAAAAGTCCCTGGATATTTAGAAGAAGAGGGTGCGAACAAGCAAAGCATGACCGAGTCATTCGTTGCTTTACGCGTTGATATCGATGATTGGCGTTGGGCAGGTGTACCTTTCTATTTACGTACGGGTAAGCGCCTACCTGCAAAATGTTCTGAAGTTGTTGTTTATTTTAAAAAACCAGCATTGAATATTTTCTCTGAAAGTTATCAAGACCTGCCTCAGAATAAATTAACCATTCGTTTGCAGCCAGACGAAGGGATTGATATTGAAATTATGAATAAGGCACCAGGCCTTGATCATAAACATCGTTTACAAACCACTAAATTGGATTTAAGTTTCTCTGAAACTTTCAACCAGACTCACCTTGCAGATGCTTATGAGCGTTTATTACTTGAAGCCATGCGTGGCATTCAAGCACTGTTTGTTCGCCGTGATGAAGTAGAAGAGGCATGGAAATTTGTTGATTCTATTATAGATGCATGGGCAATGGACAATGAAGCGCCTAAGCCATATCAAGCAGGGACTTGGGGGCCGATTGCATCTGTTGCGATGATCGCACGCGATGGCCGTTCATGGAATGAGTTTGAATAATATTATCAATATTTGAAATATTAGGTGGTATATTGACTAAAATGGCGGGGTAATCCCGCCATTTATCTGTGTTTATCATATTGTTAGGTATGGCTACATAGAATATTAAAGGATTAATTCGCTACGTCCTGTCGCTGCCATATGAATAATCGCTTGCTCGATGCGTAAACATGCCATTTTAGCGGCATCAGGAACGGATAGTCCCGCTAATAACTGAGCGGTGAGTTCAGCGCCAAATAAATCCCCCGTTCCTTTTGGTGTGACAGGGTAACGTTTGTGGCGGATTACGGCCACGTTATCTTGGGTAACACAAACGACTTCAATGTTGTCGTCATCAGGCTGGAAAGCACTTGTGATGATTACCCACTGTGTATTTCCCTTTAATAAGCTACGGGCTGCAGCCGTAGCATCATCCAAGTTATGGATTTGTTTGCCACTTAACGTCATGAGCTCGAATTTGTTTGGAATAATACCTGTAGCTAAAGGAATGACTTTATCGCGGTATACCTCGGCAATTTCGGGTGGAATATAAAAACCGCTGTCTTCATCTCCCATGACTGGGTCAACAATAACCGGTAGTGCCGTTCTTTCTTTACGAACTAGAGTTAACCAGTTTGCTAAGTCTTGGGCTTTTTCTGGGGAACCTAGATAACCAGTCAAAATAGCTCTCACAGAATTTAAGCTACCCCGCTCAACAAAACCGTTTAAATAACCACGAAACCACTCACTAGGCAACTCACCACCATAGCAAGTTGTATAATGAGGCGTATTACTGAGTACTACAGTAGGTACTGCCGCAACACGTAAACCTTGTTTTGTCAGGGCTGGAACGGCAATGCTATTTCCAACACTGCCATAAATAACTTGCGACTGAATTGAAACAACATCATAAGGTAATGGCGTTGCATCAGCGGAATTTTGGAAACTATTGGAGGTAAGGCTAAAGGCGTTCATGGCTCTCTCTTCGGCATATTTCAATCATATAGCTACTATAAGAAGCTTGTTCAATCAGGTTGTCAATGCTAAAAATCGAATAGCTTAATTAAGGCGTGATGAGAGTATAAAAAGTGGAAAAAAGAGATTTTTTTATAAAATAATTCCAGTGAAAAATTTATCATCATCGCTTGTTTATTCGCGCAATAGTTGATAGCTCAAGGGTTGATTAGCATATTAATGAATAGTTATGCATATTTTTATTCAATGCAAAAAATGTTTATATTCATTGACTTAATAAATTTGGCATGTTAAAAATAAACTGAAATTAACTATCAACATGAGGGTTCGGAGTAAATTGGGTAGATGTCTACCTGATGAAAAGAATAAGATATCATGCTTAGCTCAACTAGCGGCAAGATCAGCAAGTCCCAAAAAAGAACGACACACAGGCTTTTCCTTTCAGCTATCCTTTCCAGTGAACACTACTGGTGTGGTGCATTATAGCGTCTCTCTCGATTATTCATTTCGCTGAATAAACTCAGCAACACGTTGTTATTTATTTGAATTTTCAACAACTACGCAATAGTAATCTGTATTTTTTATCTGTACAAAAAATAGACTATTACGTGGCTGTATATAGAGAGATATTATAATGATTTACTGGATATTTTTAGTATTAGCTATCGTAACTGAAGTTATCGGTACACTATCAATGAAACATGCCAGCGTCAGTGGTGATTTTACTGGTATGGTCGTGATGTATGTGATGATAGCAACATCATACATTTTACTTGCTGTAGCAGTTAAAAAAGTGGCATTAGGTGTCGCCTATGCACTATGGGAAGGTATCGGTATCCTTTTTATCACAACATTTAGTGTCATGTGGTTTGGAGAAACGCTATCACCGATGAAAATTGGGGGGTTAGTATTACTGATCACCGGTATTGGACTGATTAAATCAGGCACCAAGAGAACCACCGTTCGTCAATCTGCACAAAAAGTAAAACAAGTTACACAAAACGCGGTCAATGCAGCCAAAACAAATGCTTTAGTTGGACGCGAAGCTAAGTCGGAGGCGTAATATGGCCAGTCATTTTGAATGGTGGCATGCTGCGTTTTTGATCCTAGCAGTCATATTAGAAATCGCAGCCAACATTTTGTTAAAAATGTCGAATGGGTTTAAACGATACTGGATAGGTATTCTTTCTCTAATTGCGGTACTCGGAGCTTTCAGTGCATTAGCGCAAGCAGTAAAAGGAATTGAACTTTCAATTGCCTATGCATTATGGGGAGCATTCGGGATTATCGCGACAGTAGCAGCAGGTTGGATACTTTTCAATCAACGGCTAAATTATAAAGGCTGGGGAGGGATTGTGTTATTGCTACTAGGAATGGTTCTCATCAAGATGTCGTAATGCTCGTCATATTTTGCACTGTCGCGTTGTTGGCTGCATTAGTTAACCCTAGTCACATACTTATGTATGCTCCAAGGGATTAACTCACTTGCCGCCTAGCGACACTGCAAACTATTTAGAGCATGGATGGGCGCTAATAATTGGCGCCCATTTTTATGCAAAGCAAAACCTGTTTAATCAATCAATTGCTGCAACAATCTTAATTTCAACTTTATATTCTGGCTTCATCAACAATGCTTGGACAGTACAACGAACAGGTGCGCTTCCAGCAACAACCCATGCATCCCATGCTTGGTTCATCCCAGCAAAATCGGCTTTATCAGCGAGGAAAATGGTGGCATCAAGAATTTTACTTTTGTCTGAACCAACACGTTCAAGCATCACATCAATCGCCGCGAGTGTATTTGCTGTTTGGGCAACAATATCAGCGTCAAGATTTTCAGGAACACTGGTGTAGTAAATGACATTATTGTGAATGACAGCTTCAGACCAACGATTATCAGGGTCAATACGTTTGATAGTCATAATTATTCCTTATTATACATGTGGCTCAAGAATAACAGTTTGCAGGCTGGATGAAAATCAGTTGTTCAACGAAGTAATAATTACCTAAGCAGGGTTAAGAAACTCATGGTAAAGTGTGCCCTCATTATTCCTAATAAATAGGTCATGTAGTGCACGACGATTTTTCTGCGGATGGCTTTTTAGCCAGAACAATTCCTGGTTTTCAGCCTCGAGAAGCACAAGTTACGATGTCGAATGCAGTAACCGAGTCGATTGAGCAGCAGCATGTGCTGGTGGCGGAAGCGGGTACTGGAACAGGAAAAACATATGCTTATTTAGTTCCTGCACTGCGTAGTGGAAAAAAAGTCATTGTTTCTACGGGATCAAAAGCCTTACAAGATCAACTGTATCACCGAGACTTACCGACAATTATTGATGCGATGAATTACACTGGACGGACCGCGTTATTAAAAGGGCGTTCGAATTATTTATGTTTAGAGCGATTAGACCAACAATCCCTTGGTGGTGGTAGTCTTGAGCCGGAAATATTGTCCGCTGTTGTGAGGTTACGCAGTTGGTCCATTGAATCTGAGCTAGGTGATACGAGCACTTGTCATGATATTGCGGAGGACAGCCCTGTTTGGCCGTTAGTGACTAGCACCAATGATAATTGTCTTGGAAGTGATTGCCCACGTTATCAAGAATGTTTTGTCTTAAAAGCACGACGTAAAGCTTTAGAAGCGGATATTGTCGTTGTGAATCACCATTTATTTATGGCTGATAGAGTCGTGAAAGATACAGGTTTTGGAGAATTAATTCCCCAAGCAGAGGTCATGATTTTTGATGAAGCGCACCAAATTCCTGATATAGCCAGCCAATATTTTGGTCAGCAACTAAGTAGTCGCCAATTGCTTGATCTGGCACGTGATATGATTATGGCCTATCGAACTGAGTTAAAAGACCAAGTGCAACTGCAAAAAAGTGCAGATAGGCTCACTCAAAGTACGCTAGATTTCCGGCTCAATTTGGGGGAAAACAGTTTTCGTGGCAATTTACGTGATTTACTAAAGCGCCCTGAAGTACAAAGGGCATTGACATTACTTGATGATTCTCTTGAACTTTGTTACGAAGTGATCAAAACCACTTTGGGCCGTTCACAGAGCTTAGACTCTATTTTTGAGCGTGTTACTATTTACCGAAATCGTTTGAACCGTTTAAAAGATGTGACAATTGCAGGCTACAGCTATTGGTTTGAAAGTTATGGTCGCCATTTTTTACTGGCACTAACGCCATTAACGGTTGCAGATAAATTCAGCGAAATGATCGCAAGTACGCCAGCCAGTTGGGTATTTACATCAGCAACTTTGTCGGTAAATGAAAAACTAAGTCACTTCACTGACCGTTTAGGTCTAGCCACGGCAAAAACGCTATTATTAGCCAGCCCATTTGATTATCAAAGCCAAACTTTATTATGTGTTCCGCGTTTTTTACCCGAACTCAATCAACGAGGCCTCGCACAAAAATTGGCAACCATGCTACGACCTATGATTGAAAAAAATCAGGGACGTTGCTTCTTTTTATGTACATCACACCTGATGATGCGTGAATTGGCCGAGGAATTTAAATCTTCATTGACATTACCGGTTCTAATGCAAGGGGAAAGCAGTAAAAACAAACTGTTATCTCAGTTTATTGCTGCGGGGAATGCTGTTTTAGTTGCCACTAGTAGCTTTTGGGAGGGGGTTGATGTGCGAGGTGATGAATTAACTTGTGTCATTATCGATAAACTCCCATTTACTGCCCCTGATGACCCGCTATTAAGAGCGCGCATCGAAGATTGTGAATTACGGGGTGGAGATCCATTCTCGGATGTCCAATTACCAGATGCAGTTATTACTTTAAAGCAAGGTGTAGGGCGGCTAATTCGAGACACTAGTGATTATGGTGTCATCGTTATTTGTGATAACCGTTTAGTGACTCGCCCTTATGGTGAGGTTTTTTTACGTAGCCTTCCGCCATCACCACGAACAAGAAGTATACAAAAAGCAATTGCATTTCTTGAAGAGAAAAGGCAAGAAGTTAATAGAGTGAGGTAAATCCCACCTTGTTTTTCTGCTATTCCTACGGCCGTTTATGTTAATATAATCGGCATCTTTTAATCAGAAACTATTAATTTGCCGGAGTTTAGGCATGTCGAGTCGTATTCTTGCTGTTGATACAGCAACAGAAGCCTGTTCAGTCGCACTTTGGTGTGAAGGTGACATTATTTCGCGTTTCGCGATTTCTCCTCGAGAGCACACACAAAAAATTTTACCGATGGTTGAGGAAGTTCTTGCAGAAGCTGGGATGGGGTTGAACCAGTTAGATGCATTGGCTTTCGGGCGTGGTCCTGGTAGTTTTACGGGGGTTCGTATTGGTGTTGGTATTGCACAAGGGTTAGCACTAGGGGCTAATTTGCCCATGATTGGCGTTTCCTCTTTAATGACACTTGCTGAAGGCGCCTTTCGTATAATGGGGCATCATCAGGTATTAGTGGCTATTGATGCACGGATGTCAGAAATTTATTGTGCTCAATATCAGCGAACATCCGCAGGCCAATGGTTAGGTGAAGAAACTGAAGCAGTTCTACTTCCCGACGATTTTAAGAGCAAAGTGACAGGGCTTTCAGGGCTGTGGGGTTATGCAGGTACTGGGTGGGAGGCATATCCCTCATTGTTGAATGCATCAATTACATTAGCTAACAGTCATATTACGCTGCCTGATGCGCAAGATATGTTACCCATTGCTGCTCAATTATGGCAACAGGGAAAAGTGGTTGCCGTTGAAAATGTTGAACCTACTTACCTGCGTAATGAAGTTACATGGAAAAAATTGCCTGGTCGTGAATAATACACAGAAAATTAATTGATGTTGAATTGGCTATATCAGGTGATATGGCCAATTTTTTATATTACACACAAAACAAATCAAATATTGAATAATAAAAATACAAATCGAATCATTCAATAATTTAGGATATTATTAGGTGGTAAGATAATTCTTATGGCTACTTTTAACATATCGTGTTTTGTTTACTAAATGCTATTTAAAATTGTATTACCTGAATTTATAATATCGCTAATCGGAGGTGGTCTATGAATATTGAATTAAACTGCCGTAATGCACTTAAAGGTCTTTTTATTGCAAGCGTATTAGCGCTGACAGGGTGTGTTTCAATACCTGCTTCAATTCAAGGCTCGGTTCAAAACCCAACAGATAACTTAACATCGGTACAAAATGCTCCTGAAATGTATATTGGCCAAGAGGCGCGTTTTGGTGGGAAAGTCCTTGCAGTTGAAAACGAAGCAGCAAGAACACGTTTAGAAATTGCGGTGATGGCATTGAATAAATATGATGCAGCACCAGAGCTTAATTCCCCTTCAATTGGCCGCATTTATGCGTACTTAAATGGTTTTCGTGAGCCAAGTGATTTTACTAACCGTTATATCACTGTGGTGGGGAAAATCACGGGGGAACAGCAAGGGAAAGTAGGGCAAGTTCCTTATAAGTATGTCACGTTAGATGTAACAGGTTTCCAACGCTGGAATGTCGCACAAAGTGTTATGATCCCGCCGTCTGGCCCTTGGGGTTATGGTTATTATGGCGACCCGTATTTTTATAACCACCCATGGGGTTATGGTTATGGGTACGGTTATCCAGGAGGCCCAGTACCCGTACAAACTTATCTAACAGAATAACGATTATTTTTCTTTATTTAAAGGCCCCGATTATTGCGGGGTCTTTTTG
>NZ_JAMPPE010000033.1:0-42023 GCF_028480905.1 Providencia sp. PROV156
TCAAGCCATTATCAAGCAAGCAATCCAAGTAATATTTACCTAAGTAAGTACTTAGTTGTCTAATCGCTCACAACAATAAAAGCACCGCATTCCTTTGCTGTGCTTCATTTATATTTATCTTATTTTACAGTGTGTCAGGGAGTAGGGCGTTATCCTGCAAAATGCCAATAAGCAGTTCTTGCATTTTTTCTGCCATAAGCTGCATATCATTGAAGCCTTGAAGGCTAGCGAGCTCGGTAGCTACTTCATTAAAGCAGCGCATCAAACACTGAAGAGACAATGAAGCGCTGTGAGCCGTTCCACAATTAAAAATGACCTCCAATGCCTCGATATAGGGTTTAGGCATCCATTCGTGATATTGACGGCCTTTATACCAAACATGCTTACCTTGCAGAGAAACTAGGTTTTCAACTAGTGCGAGAAAATACTGCTTCATATCTGCACTTCGCGACCATGCCACCCATAACTCATTTCGTGTGAGTGCGATGGCGACTTGATGAGCCTCATGCCAAAAATCGGTGATTATCTCGGCAAATTCAGAGGCACTAACAGGCTTTGGCTGTAAAGATGTTGAATTGGCAATTTCAGGCAGGCCATTAGCGATCCCTGTTTTATCCAATAAAACAGTAAAGCCCCGTGAAAATGTCGCATCTAAACCTTCACACTTCATTTTTTCGAGACGCTCAGGTTCTGCAAAAGTGAAATCAACTTTGCGGCCTTCTTCATAGATCACCAAGCAAGTAGGCCAGTCTGGCGCATCATTTTCTTCGTTAAGTAAATGAAGAGCAGCCAAGGGGGTACCAAAGTTATTAATCCAATGTGTTTGTTGGAATAGCTCTGTCACCCCGTGGCCAATCAATTCGATATCAATATCAGAATAACTATCGATATGTTGTTCTCGCCCTCGAGAGCCGGTTAATACCACGGCTTCAATTCTTGGATCGAGCAATGAAACTGAAATAATTTTATTTATTAATAATGCAGGTGATTCCATAACTGACCTAATGAATTAAGTAAGGATGGCTACGATACCGATAAAGAGGTAGAAAAGCGAAGGTTCAAACCTAAAAAGCGTAAAAAAGCTAAAGCAAAGCCATAAAAGGTTCTCTAATGAGTGAAAAGAAAGGAGACTTATTAAGCCAAGTGGGGTATCTTGTTTAGTATATAAAACAAAATGTATGTAAACTTGCGGTTTTAAACTTGAATAAGGTAATAAAATCGCTTTTTGCTAAACAGAGGCAACCAATGAGCGTGTTTATCGATTTTGACCAGTCAGTTTATCCGTTCCCAGCAAAACCAGCGCGATTAAGCTCGGATGAAAAAGAATTTTATCGGCAGAAGATTAAGTCGCTATTGGTGGAGAAAAATGCGGTAATCGTTGCACACTACTATACTGATCCTGAAATTCAAGCACTTGCAGAAGAAACTGGGGGCTGTGTTGCAGATTCACTTGAAATGGCGCGTTTTGGGGCTAAACATTCGGCATCTACCTTAGTTGTTGCTGGAGTGAAATTTATGGGCGAAACAGCAAAAATTCTCAGCCCAGAAAAACAAGTCTTAATGCCAACATTAGAAGCCCAATGTTCCCTTGATATAGGTTGCCCTGAAGAAGAATTTATCCGTTTTTGTAATGAGCATCCGGATAGAACTGTGGTGGTGTATGCTAATACTTCAGCAGCGGTAAAGGCTCGGGCTGATTGGGTAGTCACATCCAGTATTGCTGTTGAATTAATAGAGCACCTTGATAGCTTAGGTGAAAAAATAATTTGGGCTCCAGACCGCCATCTTGGGCGTTATGTCCAACAACAAACCGGGGCTGATATTCTGTGTTGGCAAGGGGCTTGCATCGTTCATGATGAATTTAAAACACAATCATTAGAAAAAATGAAAGCCCTATACCCTGAAGCTGCGGTATTGGTTCACCCTGAGTCGCCACAAGCGATAGTCGACCTTGCAGATGCGGTCGGTTCTACAAGTCAGTTAATTAAAGCAGCACAAAATTTACCTAACCCATCGATGATAGTGGCGACGGATAAAGGTATTTTTTACAAAATGCAGCAAGCTTGCCCGGAGAAGACGCTTTATATCGCTCCAACAGCTGGTGAGGGCGCAACATGTCGAACTTGTGCACATTGCCCTTGGATGGCAATGAATGGCTTAAAAGCGATTGCTGATGCCTTAGAAGGGAATTCGCAAGACCATCAAATTCAAGTCAGTGAAATATTACGAGAAAAAGCATTACGACCATTAAATAAGATGCTAGATTTTGCAGAGAGTCTAAAATAATAAAATACAATTTCAATGGAATACTGAGCAATACAACATTAACGAACACTTATAAAGGATTTTGGGATGGATTTCTTTAGTACAGCCAATACGTTAGTGCAGATCCCACTTTGGGGATCAGTTTATGATTTATCTTACATTGAAGCCGTGGGGACCATTGCTGGCTTACTTTGTATTCTACTTGCGAGTCTAGAAAAAACGATTAATTATCTATTTGGGTTAATTAACGTTTCTCTGTTTGCAGTTATTTTCTTTCAAATTCAGCTATATGCAAATCTATTGTTACAGATATTTTTCTTTGTCGCTAATATCTATGGCTGGTACGCATGGAGCAGAGTTACTAGTTCGCAGCAAGCAGAGCTAAAAATTCGTTGGTTGAGCTTACCAAAAGCAGCTATAACATTGGTTATTTCAGTTATCGCTATTATTTATCTGACATTTAATATTGATTCGGTATTTAGTGTGCTGGCGAGATGGGCCGTCGAGTTATTAAATCTATTTGGCGCTAACCTCGCAATGCCTGCAATAGAACCTGATGCCTTCCCATTCTGGGATTCGACGATGACCATTCTTTCCGTTGTCGCGATGATTTTAATGACACGTAAATATGTAGAAAACTGGTTGTTGTGGGTCATTATTAACGTCATCAGTATTGTGATTTTCTTTATTCAAGGTGTTTATGCCATGTCCTTAGAATACTTAATTTTATTAGGTATCGCCCTAAATGGCTCTAGGCTTTGGATAAAATCAGCAAAAGAAAACGGCTCCATGCCCATTTCTCGTACTTAGACAGAAAAAATCAACTAAAACAGCTAAAGTGGCATTATCGCCATTTAGCTGTTTTAGTTATTATTTACTCTGAAAAATGCCAGTTCTGCCTACTTATCATGCTAAATTTCAACATTTCACCTCATTTTATAATTGGCTACTAATAAAGTCCTAGTTTTATCGTGCGCTTGCCTGTTTACAGATGTCTGTTGAACGGTTAGATTAAAATTTCGATGCTAATTATCTTTTATCCTTTCGAGTACAGTGAAGGAATTCTGCTGTCTACTCTGCGCTTTGTTCGGGCGAAACCAACTTGGATAAATTTGGCATGTAAATCAACTACAGTAAAAATAATAAACATTGGATATACAGGTATGAATTATCAGAACGATGACGTCAGAATAAAACAAATAAAAGAATTATTACCACCAATTGCTCTACTTGAAAAATTTCCAGCAACCGACAAAGCTGCGTTTACCGTTCATGAAGCACGCCTGGCAATCCACAATATTTTAGCCGGTAAAGATGACCGTTTAGTGGTAGTTATTGGCCCTTGCTCGATTCATGATACTAAAGCGGCTTTAGAATACGCAGAGCGCTTGGGTAAATTACGTGAGGAATTAAAAGGTTCTCTGGAAATTGTGATGCGCGTGTATTTTGAAAAGCCACGCACAACGGTAGGTTGGAAAGGGCTAATTAATGACCCTAAAATGGATTGTAGCTTTGATATTAACGAAGGTTTACGTATTGCTCGTGAATTATTGCTGACAATCAATAACCAAGGCTTACCAACCGCGGGTGAGTTCTTAGATGTCATCAGCCCACAATACGTGGCAGATTTGATGAGTTGGGGAGCTATTGGTGCTCGAACCACTGAATCACAAATTCACCGTGAGCTAGCGTCTGGTTTATCTTGCCCTGTTGGTTTTAAAAATGGTACAGATGGCACAATTAAAATTGCCATTGATGCAATTAACTCAGCGCGTTCAGCCCACTGTTTCTTGTCAGTGACTAAGTGGGGCCACTCTGCGATAGTGAACACCAGCGGAAACCCAGATTGCCATATTATTTTACGTGGTGGTAAAGAACCAAATTACAGTGCTAAACACGTGCAAGAAGTTCGTGAAGGGCTAGAGAATGCGGGGCTTGTGCCTAGTATCATGATTGATTTTAGCCATGCAAATAGCTGCAAAAAATTCGAAAAACAAATGGAAGTGGCGACGGACGTTAGCGAGCAAATCCGCCAAGGTGACCGTTCGATTACAGGGATTATGATTGAAAGTAATCTTGTTGAAGGTAACCAGAATCTCGAATCTGATGAGCCATTAGTTTACGGTAAAAGTGTGACGGATGCGTGTATTGGTTGGAGTGATACTGAAAAAGTATTGCGTCAGTTATCAGATGCGGTGATCGCTCGTCGAAATAAATAATTTAAGAATAATAAGTACATCAAGCCAGATATTTTAATATCTGGCTTTTTTTATATATATACAGCACGATGGAATTTTATATTTTTTATTATACAAAAAATAAATTAGTTTTTTATTCTAAGCTGCATTATTATTTTTTTGTCATTTTTATTAATGGCATTCTTTAAAGTTAGTTAAGTTTTCATATAAAGGAGTATATAAAATGGCATTAACTGATAAATCAAGAATTAATTATGAAATCAATCTTAGAGTACTTTCTAATAAATTGAAAGAGAATGCAGAAATAATGCAAGAAAGTATTATGAATGCTAGAAAAGAGTTAGAGGAAGATCGTGTAAGACTGAATAATGATATTGATATTAGCATTAGAGGAGGCTGGGGGAATGATAAAGATAAAACCGATTCATTTAAATATATTGATTCGTTAAATGATTATCTTAACATAAGAGCAAGTGAATATAAGGATAATATTAAGGTATCTGAGTTAATGAATGAGTACATTGAAAACCCAGATAAAAGAACGGCTATCTTAGAACAAATCCGCCCTCTCGCTGAAAAGGTAAGTCAATTAGATGAAGTGCCTATTTTGTCTCGCAAAAATTATCCTTCAATGAATTCAGCAATTTGGTATGATTTGAAAGCGAATATTTCTGGACCTAAATTAAATAATGATTTCAAGTATGAAGTTGAATATATATTTAATTTAATGAATGCAGAAATAGATAACGATAATGGATATATTTCCAATAATGTCTATAATTATATGGAGGATGTTAAATATATTCGGGAAGGAATCCCCCGCATTGAGAAATCAATTTTAGAATATGAGGCAGACTATGTATCGGACAAAGAATCATTTCCTAGCGCTGAATATTACAATGAATTTATATCAAGTTTAAAAGATAAAGTTAAAGAAGATAAAAGAATAGTTTCTATTATTAATGAAACTATTAAAGAATATGTAATTAAAAATCCTAATAGTACAATTCATTTAAGTGGGAATAGTGGTTTTTCTCCAGTAGATATTTTGGGAGAATGGACTGTTTCGTTCATAGATAATCACTTTATTAGTATAGGTTCTCCTAATGAAGTGAATATTATTAACTTGACTCCACCTGTAATGCCTATGATACCTAACGCAAATTAATCGTAACGACTGCCGGCTTGTCAAGCGGCAGTCATTGTGTCGCCCACTTACTGTTTTTTTTGAATTTGGTTAATGAAGGTATGCAATTTTGACTGTTCTTCCGGTGTTGCATTCGCCGGAGTTGCCGTTAATTGCAATCGTTCAGTATCGGTCTGCACATCAAAATGTACTTTGCCTTTCTCGCCTTTTGTATATTCCACCTCTTTTAATGGAATACGATAACAGTAAGCGAAAATGTTTGGGCGAATATAGAAATATGAGTCTTTAATCGCTAAATAGACACCATCACCCGCTTTTTTGCCAAAGTAACCAAGGAAAATGGTGAAGACAAACAGGAACATCCCTAAGCTTTGGCTCAATATAATAAAGGTGATACTGATTAAGCCAAGTGCAACGACTAAAATACGGTTATTGCGCTTGTTGAACTCAATGCGTTGGTCAAATTGAACATTTAAAGAGGTATCAAATTGGGTTAGCTGGTGGTAACGCCAGCGGATCGCAGAGAAAATCATTCCCATGGTAAATACAATGGTGATTGGCATTAATGCTAGGCTACTGAGTACGGCAAGGACAATGGATAACCGAGGTTTATAAGTCATCACCATCATACTAATAATTTGTACTGGGAAGCTGATACAAGCAATGATCATTAAGGTTTTCATCAGCTCGGCATTAGCAGCACCATTTGAACCATCAACGACTAATTCGCCACCTTGGATCATATACAGCAGGGAACCCAAGATACTGGCGCTAAGTACAAGGCCAACCCAAACATACATATTAAATTTGTTCATTTTATTGTTTTATCAACCTTTCAATGTGTTTTCCCTATAATAATCGGTTATTGGGATTTCTTACACTGTGAGTTAAGTTTTTTTGAGGAATAGAAGTAAATGGATAAGAAAAAAGGGCTAAGCATATGGCTTAGCCCTTCAATATTTAGAGATAAAGTTAATAATTACTTCGCTTTACCTTGGTTTGCTACTGCGGCTTGTTTTGCAGCAATTTCATCTTGGTTACCTAAATAGTAACGTTTGATTGGTTTCATGTTTTCATCGAACTCATAAACCATTGGTACCGCAGTTGGGATGTTTAATTCCAAAATTTCATCTTCACTTAAGTTGTCTAAGTGTTTCACTAAAGCACGCAGAGAGTTACCATGAGCGGCAATAATGACTTTCTCGCCACTAGTAACGCGAGGCTTGATGACTTCTTCCCAGTAAGGAACGACACGCTCAATAGTGGTTGCTAAGCTTTCAGTAACGGGTAATTCTTTATCTGAAAGTTTCGCGTAGCGAGGATCGTGCCCTGGGTAACGCTCATCATCTTTTTCTAGGTCTGGAGGTGTGATAGCAAAACCACGGCGCCATAATTTAACTTGCTCGTCACCGTATTTTGCCGCGGTTTCTGATTTGTCTAAACCTTGCAGAGCACCGTAGTGGCGTTCATTTAATTTCCAGCTTTTTTCAACGGGTAGCCATGATTGTTCAACTTGATCAAGGATATTCCATAAAGTATGAATAGCGCGTTTCAGAACGGAAGTGTAAGCAAAATCAAACACAAAACCTTCGTCTTTTAGCAGTTGGCCTGCAATTTTTGCTTCTTCGCGGCCTTTATCGGACAGTTCTACATCAGTCCAACCTGTGAAGCGGTTTTCTTTGTTCCACTCACTTTCACCGTGTCTTACTAAAACCAGTTTAGTTACAGCCATAGCTAAAACTCCTATCAGTACACTCAAATTAAAAATGAATTATTGCTGACCTACATTATAGGGATAGTCAACTCGAACGCTAGTAGCAACTTGCATTTTCTCCCTATCAATGCGAAAAACAAATTTTACACGAGAGTGATGACTTGTTTTCTAGGTTCATAGATCCTGTGGATACTCTAAATTTAACTCGAATTGAATCGATACAGCAAGTGGTAAAATGATTGTTTGTACATTCCCATGATAGATATCAATCTAAGCACTCAATTACCTCTAACAAGAAGAACCGGTAATGGCTATTTTTTACGAATTATTGGAGATTGTTGCTTCTATCTATAATTTTACAGCATTAGATTCTCTTTTCGTATGATTTTTGTTCAAGGATGCATTCTCTCTAAATTTTTTAATGATATAGCTAAGAAAAATGAGCATGAAAGTGACTAATGGATTGATAAGGTTGAATTTTTTAATGTTTATTTATGCGTTATTTTATAATCTTATATTGAGTAATATCATTTAGGTGCTTTAGGGCTATCAATCGAATTATTATATTTCTCTATCCTAAATTAATTGTTTTTTGATTTTTTTGTTTCATTGTATCTCTTTAAATTTAGCCAATAAGAAAAATGACATTCTATATAAAAACATATAAAAATAGCTTCTATTGGATTAATATAAAAAGATCAGATTAATAATTAATAGTATTGCGAAATTCTTAGATTATTATACTTTTAGGTTTTCAGTGAGGTTATTATTTATCTAAAAAATTTATTTTAGATAAATCTTTGATAATCAGGTTTTTATTGAAAAATGAAAATAGCCATTAATATTTTTAGCATTTTAATTTTTATTTAATTTAATAAATGAGGGTGGAATCACAGTAATTTTCTATTTTATACGTTTAGAATGGTACTAGTTTCTAAAGGGGGACACTATGTCTTTACATTTTGCTTTATTTTTTAAAGGCTGCATTTTATTTTTGCTATCACTTGATAGCAAAATGAAAGCTTTATTAAGCAAAATTTGCTGGTTTGTACCAATTGCATCCCTTGAAAAAGATGAATCTGAGAATTCTAATCAATCTGAAAATGATTTCTCAGTTAATTGGTCGCAGTTATGGCAGAGTGCACAGAAGCTTTATATTTCTGTATTTGATAGCGATTTAACTAAATTAGAAAGAAATGCTTATGTTAATCCTTTAATATCATTAAATATTCGTAAACGTCACGAATTGATCTTTTTATTCCTTGTGTCCAGTTTGCGCCACATAATGATTTGTCGTCATTCTAGTGGTGCACCTGGAAATATTATTTCTTTACCTTTAGCTGCCTTTAAAAAGCACAATGCGCATTTATGCCATTGTGCTTTTTTTATTGTCTGAATTAAATTTTAAGGAGTTGTTATGTTTATTGTTTGTGTTGCGGCTTGTCCTACTGGTGTTGCTCATACATATATGGCTGCTGAATCGTTGGATATCATAGGAAAAAAAAGAGGCCATGAAATTAAAGTTGAAACTCAAGGGAGTATGGGAATTGAAAATGAGATTACCAGTGACGATTTAGCAAGAGCAGATGCGGTCATTTTGGCTGCTGATGTCGCTGTTATTAATAAGGAGCGATTTAATGGGATGATTAAGCTTGAATGCAGTGTTGCAGACCCAATCAAGTATGGCGATGCAATTATTGATGCAATTGAGGAGGAAATGAAAAATGGGGCAGTCTAATGGAACATCGAAACTAGGCATTGGTACGGAAATAAAAAATGCCATTATGACGGGTGTGTCATGGATGCTGCCATTTGTTATCGCAGGTGCAGTGATTATGGGGATATCTCGTATTGGTGCATCTTTATATGGTATTGATAATATTTGGGATTCTAGCCATCTGGAAGCTACAAATTTCGTCGTCCAAGTGCTTCATAAATTTGATGGTTTTGGAGGATTAGCACTCTCTCTGATGTTACCTATCGTCGCGGGGTATATCAGCTTTGCTATCGCGAATAAGCCTGGTTTAGCGCCTGGAATGGTCGGTGGTTTGTTGGCAAGTAATTTAGGCACCGGGTTTTTAGGGGCCTTAGCAGCAGGGTTTATTGCTGGTTATATTGTACGTTTGTTAGCTAAATATACGAAATTACCAAAATCACTTGCATCAGCAGGACCGATTTTTATTTTGCCAGTAGGTGGTACATTACTCACCTGTATTATTATGGCATTTGTGATTGGTGCACCTTTAGCGGCACTTAATCATGGTATGGAGCAATGGCTTTTATCAATGTCGGGATCTAATAAAGTAATTCTTGCTGCCGTTATTGGCGCAATGGTTGGATTTGACCTTGGTGGCCCGGTTAATAAAGCCGCAGTAACCACTGCAATGGCATTATTAGCATCGGAAATTTACGAGCCAAATACAGCAGCTCAAGTTGCTATTATTATTCCCCCAATTGGGATCGGTTTAGCAACGCTAATTTGGTCAAAACGTTTTCCTGAATCATTAAGAGAAGCAGGAAAAGCTTCTACGCTAATGGGGTTAATTGGCGTTTCTGAGGGCGCGATCCCATTTGCTCTTGCTAATCCAAAGATTATTATCATTAACATTATTGGTGCAGCAACAGGTGCAGCTATGGCGGTCGGTCTAGGTGCGATAAATCATGCTCCTATTTCGGGATTTTATGGGTGGTTAGCCGTAGATAAATGGCCGATATATATATTATCGGTTGCTGTGGGATCTGGAATTATTACTATTGGCTCTTTATTAATATTTCGTGGTAATGAAACGATAGAAACTAAAAAAACAGAAACAGATATTCCTAAATTTAAAGTCGGTCGTTAATTAGAGAGTTATTTTAATAATGTCGTACAGTGTTAATTAGCGTGAATAACGTGACGGGGCTGTTCTGCTAAAAATATTTTAAGGTCATAAAATGAAAACGGTACATTTAATTCAACATACGCACTGGGATCGTGAATGGTATTTCACTGAGAATGATTCAAAAATTGTTCTTTATTATTTCATGAATGATTTAATTAAACATTTAGAAGAAGATCCTTCTCTTGGCCCCTTTGTTTTAGATGGGCAAACCGTGGTGCTGGAAGATTATTTACAGGTTGCACCAGAAAGGCGTGATTGCTTACAGAAATTAATTAAACAAGGCCGAATTCTTATTGGCCCTTGGTACACACAAACTGATTTTTTAGTCGTTGGAGCGGAATCTATCACGCGAAACTTACTGTTGGGAAAAGTAGATTGTGAGCAATGGGGCGGTTATATGCCAATAGGCTATGTGCCTGATTCATTTGGACAAAGTGCACAGCTACCTATGTTTTTGCAAGAGTTTGGTATCAAACATGCGGTCGTATGGCGTGGATGGTGTGAACATGATGTCGCAAGTAGTGAATTTATTTGGAAATCGCAGTCAGGTCATAGTGTGGCTACTGCTGTATTACCTTGGGGCTACGGCTGCGCGAAATGGTTACCTGATAATCCAGAAAAAGCCTCTGCCGTTTTACCTGCTATCTTGGAAAAACAAGCCCGTTTTGCTCACTCAGACCAAATATTACTACCTAATGGTAATGACCAATCCCCTTTTGAATATGCCGTACCTGCGATGCTTGAGCAATTAAATAAAGCTCAAAAGGAATATTATTTTGTCAAAAGTAGTTTCAGTGCATTTTTTGATGCTTTACAAGCAAATAGCACTGAACTACCTGAATTTAATGGTGAATTGCTGAGCCCGAAATATATGCGTGTACATCGTGGTATTTTTTCTACTCGAATGGACATTAAATTATTAAATGCAAAATTAGAACAATTTGTTAGTCAACAACTTGAGCCTCTTCTATCCATTAACTGGCGGCTTGGTTTACCTTATCCACAAACTGCGATTGACAATATTTGGCGTAAAGCTATGCAGTCACACGCTCATGATAGTATCGGCGGATGTAATTCTGATCGTGTTAATAGCATGGTGAAAGCACGCTTACAAGATGGTTTAGAAAGTGCAAATCAACTGTTTGACCTTAATATGAAGATGCTTGCTCGCGGGATTGAAGCAAAACAAGATGGTAAAAAAATTATCATTTTCAATTCGTTGCCACATAAAAGAGATGCTCAAGTTCGTATTACACTTTATACACCTGAAAATGATTTTTGTATTAAAGACGATGCAGGAAAACCTTGCCGCTGGCAACTTATTCATGAAGAAAAACAAGATATGTCTTTGATTGTACAAGAATTGGCGAATAGCACGACAACGACATGGTACCGGAAATGCGAAGTCTTGCTTGAAGTGAAAGAGTTACCTTCATGCGGTTATCAGACTTTTTATTTGGTTGAAGGGGAAAATTCAGGTTTTGAAATTCAACAAAACATTCAAACTGAAAATACATTAGAGAATGAATGGCTGAAACTTGAACTGCACCAAGGACGATTGTTATTAACTGATAAACGTAATCAACAACAATACCCAAATATTCTTAGATTAATTGATGGTGGAGACGAAGGAGATAATTATAACTATTCGCCACCTGAAGATGATTGGTTAATTAGTAGTGATGGACACTTACAGCAATTTAACTGTGTAAGAGCATCGTTAATGGATTCATTTATTCTAAATTGGCGAATTCCAGTACCACAGAATGCAATTGCTCGCCAAACCAAACAGGTTAATGCGCATTTATCTGCCACAATGCAGGTTTCTTTACCTCATGATAAGGCATGGCTAGATGTTGAAATCACAATTGATAATACCATTGAAGACCATCGAATTCAGGTTGAAATTCCTACGGAAATTCAACAGACATTTCACTTTGCAGACCAACCTTTTGGTTTAATTCAGCGAGAAAATAATCCAGCCAATATGGATATTTGGCAAAGTGAAAATTGGGTAGAGGCACCAACAGCGCTTTACCCAATGCAAAGTCTGGTAATGCAACATGATGATAAAAAAGGTATTTGTATCGTTACTGAAGGGCTAAGAGAGTATGAAATCCCAGACAGTCAACCTGACATGATAAGAATAACACTTTTGCGCAGTGTGGGTTGGCTAGGCCAAGCAGAACTAACTTGGCGGCCAGGGCGTGCATCAGGTATGGTTTTGCCGTCACCGGAATCACAAATTCAGGGGCTTCATCATTTCCATTTTGCTGTATTGCCGATAGAAAATGGCCAAAGCGCTCAACTATGGCGTGATATTGAGCATTGGCGTTTACCTGCATTTGGTTACCTAGATTCCGGTTGGTCTCAATTTAAAACGAATCCTCATTATATTGTTTTTCCTGATAATTATAGTTTATTGACGTGGGATAGTGAGCTGCACTTCAGCACGTTGAAAAAAGCACAGAATCAAGAGTCACTGATTTTACGTGGGTGGAACCCAAGTAGTGAAACCAAAACCTATACAGAACCTAAGTCGAATACGTTGATACATCAAGTTACTTTATCGGAGTCTATATGCATAAACACAGATAAAGCAGCTCCTTGTACACCTGTGTCTTGGTTAATTGACTAATTAATAAAGGAAAAATTATGCAAATACTTCCATTTCGTTGTGAGTTACCTAATGGTATTCATGCAAGACCAGCGAGTGCAATTGAGCAAAAAACAGCTTGTTTTCAATCAGATATTTTACTTTTTAATAAAAGCAAACTACGCCAAGCCAATGCAAAAAGTGTTTTGGCTCTTGTTGGGGCAGATGTCGCTGTTGGTGATGAATGTTATTTTACAATCAGTGGAGATGATGAAAATCTGGCTTATGAAAAACTAAAGGTATTTATTGAACAAGAATTTATTCATTGTGATGGATTAATGCCAAAAAAAGATAAACCAGAGCAAGGAATGATCCCTATATATCTGAGTCGGACATCATCTCAAATTATTCAGGGTTATGGTGTTAGCCAAGGGATTGCAAAAGGTAGGGCTATCTATATGAAATCTTTTGATTTACAAAAGATTTCATTATTAGAGCCATCAAATTCACAATCAGAACAATGTGAAATACTAAAACGTGCGTTACAAAGTGCTCGTCAACAATTTAGTCTAGACATTCAGCAAGCTGATAAAACAGCGGTTGATATTTTAGAGGCACAAAGCCAATTATTGGATGATGAGGATATTGAAGCGTGCTTACTTGAACCAAGAGAGGCAAATAATGCGATTGCTGCGTTATCAATGGCAATTGAAGAGCTCAGCTTACCATTTCGAAGCAGTAGTAATGAATATTTACGCCAACGTGAGTTAGATATTAAGGATCTGGGATTGCGTATAGCAAGGCATCTTGGTATCGAATCTAAAATACAACTTCCTAAATTAACAGAAGATTCGATTATTATTTGCCAAGGATTACTGACACCAAGCGAATTATTGGCATTGAGAGGGGAGTATTTGCAAGGTATTGTGATGGCTTCAGGGGCAGAAACATCACATACCGCTATTTTAGCACAATCTTTCTCTCTTCCTTTAATATGTCTTTCATCTTCCATGATTGAATCAATTCAATCTGCTCATGTTTTATTATTAGATACGCAATACGATTTATTAATTATTGAACCTGATACATATGCAGATAATTGGTTCAAGCTTGAAAAAGATAAATTATCTCGTTTGTTTATCTCTGCTAATACGCTAAAAAATGATTATTCAGTATTGGATCCGTCTTTAATTTTTCTTGATGAAAGAATGGAATGTAAAGAGGAAGTCATTAAACGATTAACTGATAATTTAGAAGTTAATCACCGAACTGACTCTGGAGCACAAGTTGAACAAGCAATATGGCAAAGAGAAGAGATTTTTAGTACGGCATTAGGTTTCTCAATTGCAATACCGCACTGTAAATCACCTTTTGTTAAACACAGTAGTATTTCTGTATTACGTTTACCGAATGAGTTAGCGTGGGGAGATAATGTTAATGTTAAATTAGTAATTATGCTAACAATTAATGATTCAGATGAAAATCAGCATATGCGAATCTTTTCTGTTCTCGCACGTAAATTAATGCATGAGTCTTTTAGAAATAAAATGTTAAATGCTAAAAAATCAGAGGGTATTGTTGAATTATTGAAACTGGAATTAGAGTTATGAGATAAGAATGTAAAAAATTAAAATTTTAATAAATTAATTTTCTTTTAAGTTATTTAAAAGGATGGGATGGTTTTTTCTAAAAATAGAAGGGGTATATCTATAAATAAAAGATAAATAATGAATCATTGTTTTAACGATTAAATAAAAAATAAATATTAATTATAGGAATCAGTTTATGAAAAACTTAGCTCTAGGTATCTCTACATTATTATTTTGCACAGCAGCGAATGCGACATATATTGACTATCGTCATGAATGGTTAGGGGATGAACATCGCCATGAAGACCGTGTCAAAATTGGCCATAGCATGCAAAATGGAACTTATTTTAGCCTTGAAGGAAAATGGAGAAGTCGAGATGGTGGTTTTGGTGAAAACCTATCATCAAAAGGAAATGAGGTTGAAGTTGGTTATAAATATAAAGCCACAAAAGATTTTGTTTTAACACCTTCTTTTGCTCTAGATTCAGGAGATAAAGATACGGCTTATAAATTCAGTGTCAAAGCTGCCTATAATTTAACGGATGATTTTAATATTGGAACTCGTTTACGTTATGGCGTAAGGCATTATGATAACTCTAATAAGCCTAAAAAAGATAATCAGCATTATTGGCAGAGTAATTTTTATTTAGGTTATAAGCTGCAAGATTTTTCATTAAGTTATGACTTTGAATATAAATTTGATACTGATTATCCTGCATATAAAGGTAAAGAAAAGGATTATGCACATAATCTGAATGTGTCTTGGGTTGGTAATAAGACATGGGTTCCTTATGTTGAATTAGGGTATGTGTCCTATGATGATGGTTCATATGTCAAAAATGGACAAACTTACCGTGATGCATGGCAGTGGCGTTATCGCGTTGGCATTGCATATAACTTCTGATAGAAATAGTTAATTATCTAAAGGGAACAAATATGAACAATAAATTAAAATATAGTTTTGCCCTTGCATTAATGTCCATTGGAACTGTCGCAATGGCAAATGCCCCTACGGCTCAACCTTATAATTATCGCGTCGCGTTTATGCCAGATATCCATTTTCATGATGTATATGGCCAGTTTGCTGATAATGCATTTGAAGGATTAAAAAATAGTAAAAGTGGTCAAAATGCCGTTATTCGTTCTATGTATGCGCAATTAACATCTACGCGTTTATTTAATGAAAACTATTTTGCTCTACGTGCTGCACTAGATGATGCAGGTAAGAAAGGTATTAAACTTATTGCATTACCTGGTGATTTTACTGATGACGGCCAACCTATTCACTTACGTGGGTTAGTAAAAGTATTGCAAGAGTATGAGCAAAAATATGGTATGCGTTTCTTTGCTACACCAGGGAATCATGATCCGAACCGTCCATTTGATATGCCAGCAGGAAAAGAAGATTTTCTTGGAGCTGATGGTAAAACGCAGCGTATCTTTAGTTTAGGGGCAAGTGAGTGTACGGGATATAAAGGAAAGATTGCTGTTATAGAAACGGGAGCTGAGCTGCCAACAATTTGCTCTGAAGAGATGGTATATAGTGGTTATGGTCGAGTGATGGATGCAATGAAATCATTTGGTATTAATCCGTTACCAGAAGATATTTATTGGGAAACACCATACTCAAACTATGGTTCTCAAGGTTACAACTATGAAGCAGCCTTAAAAGCCAGTGATTTTAACCAAAGGCAGTATGAAATTTGTACTCAAGGAACAGGCGGTAAATATAAACAAGAGGGATATGGGCCTTGTTTTAATGTTGCAGACAGCAGTTACCTTGTTGAGCCTATTCCTGGTTTGTGGTTAATGGCCGTTGATGCCAATGTCTATGTTCCTTCTGAAAAAGCAGATATTAATCATCCTAAAGCAGCTAAAAACTTTGCAGGGTCGGGGAATGCGGGTTACAACAAAATGTTGACACACAAACAACAGACTGTTGAGTGGATGGCGGATGTTGCAAAGCGCGCGAAAGAGCAAAATAAAACATTAATCACGTTTAGCCATTTCCCGATGGTTGAATTTGATAATGGTGCAGCAGATGACCTTGAAACCATTTTTGGCAAAGGTAAATTTCAGTTAGAAAGGGCACCAAAAGAAGACACTAGCCATGCAATGGCAAAAACAGGTATCGGTGTTCATGTTGGCGGTCATATGCATTTTAATGATACAGGTGTACGTAAGTATTCGGATGGCAGCTTACTTTTTAATATTCAAGCTCCTTCAATGGCTGCATATGTTCCTGCTTATAAAATATTGAATTTTAGAAATGCGAATGAAATTGATGTACAAACCATTGTAATAGAAGATGTTCCTCGGTTTGATGAGTTATTTGAGCACTATCAGCAAGAGTGGGAACACCTCAAAAATACTAATTCGTCGCATCTTTGGAATAAAGATATCTTAAGCGCAAATAATTATTATGACTTCACTAACTGGCATATTACTGAACTGACACGTTTGCGTTTTATTCCTGAGGAATGGCCCTGTGAAATTCGTCAAATGTTATTTAGTTTGAATGGCGAAGAGATGCTTATTTTAAGCCAGTTAGATACTAAGAAAGCTTATAATGAAGTATTAACGGCACCATTGAGTCAAAATCATGAAATTTGCGCTAAAGACCCGGGAACTGTCAATGTCACCGAAATCTACTTGAATAAAGACTCCGATGCATGGAAAAAAGCCAGTGATAAAGCTGCTATTCTTGCTAAAAATACAGGGTATCAGTTAAATGATTTTGCAAAATGGAATGGTTTTGACCTTGCTGTGGATTTTTATCGTTTACGTAATGCAGACGAGCTTGCGTTGCAAGATATACCTGTAGAAAGATTAAACCAATATCGATTCCTCACAGGAACCTTGTTATCGTCATTACCAAATGAGACTGATAAAATTAACGCGGATAGTTCATTTGAGAATATTTTTAAATTACGCTTTGGCAGTATTTTCACTGTAATTGATAAATATCTACAAGGAAATCCAAGTCGAGATTTTTATCTTAATATTGAGTCTGGGGAAATTAAGCCAATGAATGTTAATCAAACTAGTCATTAGATTAACGATAGATAACATGGTTATAATAATGAAAAATCACTAACATTATTCGTGTTAGTGATTTTTTACGGTGAAGATCATCCAATTTTTGAGTGATTATGAATTTTTAATTAGTTAACATTAATTAGAAACCAACTTAATTGGATAAGTAAAAAATAACAGATGTCCCAAATTTAACCCGAAGTGAATCGATACAGCCAGCCATAATTTACCACTCCACATCCAAGTTAGGCCATAAATCAAACCCGCTAATGTAGCAAAGAGAATTAACAGTGGTCCACCTGCAAAATGCACAGCGCCAAATAACAGTGAGGTAATCACTAGTGCGAGGTAAGGAGACCTCAACCAAAGGGTTAGACGTTGCTGTAAATAACCACGAAATAGCGCTTCTTCAGCTAATGAAACAAAAAGTAGGTTACAGAGCACAAAAGCAGGTAACCAACTAGGAAAATGCCATTCAAAGGCTAATCCGCCAGCAGCAGTTGCGACCAGCAATAAAAGTGGCATAGAAATAACCAGCAGTGCCCATTGAATTTTAGTTGCATGCTTGGCTGGCCGACAGACAAATAACGTTGGTAAGCAGGCGAGTAAAATAAAGGGGACGAGTGCCTTATCAAAATTAAAATACATTGTGAAAGGGGCGCTATGTTCCCCTACGGTAACTTTATCGAGATATCTCAGGTTATTAAACCCAGGGAATAAGTGAATAAATAACCCAATCGTACAGATTAGTAAGATGATTTCACTAATAATTTTGGTGGATAGATAGTGTTGGAAACGCAAACGAATAATGGCAATTATTGTAATACAAACCAATAGTAGAACCGCTTGCCAATCAATAACGTGTGTAAGTGCTGCGGTAATAATTGTGCAAGCGAGTAAAAAAAGAGCAATTAAACGGTGTGTTGCAAGTACTGCAAGTGAAGAGGCTAACATTAACCAAGCCATAAAAAATATCCATTATGATGTCTAAATTATTAGAATAGGCGCAGTGTAATGATTTTATGTGAATTTTCTAATTTAAAATAACCTAAAAAATATAAATAAAAATAAAATCAAAGAGTTATTTGTGTATAACTTAGTTACCATCTATTAAACATTAGATTAATTTGCCAACAGTTTCATCGTGTCTATTGGCAAATAAGTCAAAAATTAAAGTTTTTCAATATCATAACGGTATTTCCCATTATCAGGGACAAAAGTGAGCCGATGTGTAATACAAGCAGGGGCGTCTTCTTGATGATGGCTGACGAATAAGAGTTGTGTGTTACCTTGTCTTAGCATTACATCAATAAACCGCAGAACTAACAACCTGTTAAGGCCATCAAGCCCTTGCAATGGCTCATCTAGAATAAGCATAGCAGGGTGTTTAACTAGTGCTCGAGCTATCAAGACTAAGCGCTGCTGCCCCCACGAAAGACTGTGGAAAGGTTGTTGAACTGTTTGCGTAGAAAAACCTAACAGAGCTAGCCATTCATACGCTAATTGTATTTGACGATCAGAGGGGGTTTGGTACAAGCCAATAGAATCATGAAAACCGGAAATAATGACATTGAGTACACTGGTTGCGACACGGTATTCTTGGTGAATGCTATTGCTGACGTAACCAATATGGCGCTTAATATCCCATATAGTTTCCCCTGACCCACGACGGTGACCAAATAAGGTTAAGTCATTACTATACCCTTGAGGGTGATCTCCTGTAATCAAGCTCAATAAGGTGGATTTTCCAGCGCCATTTTCACCGATAATTTGCCAGTGTTCGTTTGGGTTTACCTGCCAATTTAAACCGTGCAAGATCGGTTTGTCATTGTAGCTAACAGTTCCATTTTTCAAAATAATACGAGGTGTCGTGTCATCCAGTTTTTCATCTGCGGTTGGAGCCTCAGTTTCAGGGATAGAAAGCTGTTTAATTTTCTCACTATGCTGTAATTGCGTTATTAGCGTGTTAGCAAGTACTGACTCCCTATTTCCCACCATTGCTAGTTTGCAATCAGCGACAACACCTATGTTTTCAATAAAATCAGGGAGTTCATCAAAGCGGTTCAACACTAACACTAAAGTTAAGCCTTTTTCAGACAAACTTGATAGTAGTTCGCTGAGCTGACTTCTTGAATAAACATCTAGGCCATCAAATGGCTCATCAAGGATCAGTAAGTCAGGATTACCCATCAATGTTTGGCATAACAGTACTTTGCGAGTTTCACCCGTAGAAAGGTACTTAAACCGACGAGACAACAAGTCACTGATACCGAAGCGAGCGGCAAGCTCAAGGCAGTATTCATTGTCCTTATGGTTAAATTGAATGATTTCAGCTGCTGTATATCCCGTGTCATCTTCATCATCACTGAGCATATCTGTATTATTGCGCTGCCACTCTTCATTAATGATTTTTTGTAATTGTTCAAATGATAGACGAACAGGGGAGGTGAATGTATTTTTTACGACACCAGAAAGAGGAGGGAGCTCATTGGAAAGTACTCGAGCAAGTGATGATTTACCACTACCATTGGCACCAATAAAAGCCCAATTTTCCCCTTTTTCGATGTTAAGTTGCTGAATGTCTAAAGTCTGAATTTCGCTGAGCTTAAAGTTGCCATGTTGTATTGTTATTGTGCTCATCAAGCTTCCTTATCATGATTATTTACCTTGTCATCTATCACAAATAATCAGGATTGAAGCTAAAGTCAACAACAGAACGATATGATAAGGAAAAAAGGTGAATGCTTACTTACTTTTATTGTAAGTAAGCAGGGCAAACTAGCAAATTAGCAAAGTGTGGCAACAATCACTTGGTCCGCATTGAATAATGCCATAACGCTATTATTCACTTTCAAAGATTGGGCATCGATTTCGCTATTTGGCATAGTTGAACATAAAGTTTCACCGCCTGTGAGTGTCACAATCACTTCACTGTTCTCATCACCCCGCTCTAAAGTGGTAATTTTGCCTTCAAGGCGGTTATCAAAGCCTGTTGGGTTAGGTTGTTTAGTAATTTTGACCCAAGGTGCTTTAATCAATGCAAGCACTTCTTTCCCTTCCGTTAACCCTAAACGGTTAGCGCTTTGCTCTGTCAATGCGGCGTTGATCACCGTTCTGTTGTCTGCTAAACGAATTTGTACATGTTGCTGAACTTGCATGTGGTCGCGTGCAATTAACGTCCCAAAAAATTGGTTACGGGCACTGGTTTGCAGTGAAAAACGCGAAATAGCTGCTAATAAGCTGTCTAAAGGGAGATTATCTTCTTTGAGTACATCAAAGGCTTTTTGCTGAATTTGTGCTAGTAAATCATATAGTTGAAGTAATCGCTCACCATAGTGAGTCAGTGTTGTGCCGCCACCGCCTTTACCACCTGTCGCCCTATCAACAAGGATATCATCAGTGAGTTGATTCATTTCATTGATGGCATCCCAAGCACTTTTATAGCTGATCCCTGCGAGTTTAGCGCCTTGGCTGATTGACCCTGTCGCTTTAATTTGTTTTAGTAGCGCGATACGGCGAGGATCAGCAAATAAACTGCCCTGTAGTTTCAGTGTGAGTAAAATTTCGGCCTGCATAAATTTCTCCCTTCCGGCGTGGCTGGTGATGACAGACGTAAAAAGCACGTTTAGTATGTCGTTAGTATAATATTTTGTCTAAAATAGTCTCCATTATAACGTAATTGTGCGTTATTATTTTGATTTGATTTATACTCAATATACTGAGAGTCAAGTTTTCCCTCGTCAGCGTATCTTGTAGGCTGGTGGGTACAGTATCACTGAAGAGGCTTTTTCCTATGTTAGAACTAATTAAAAGTTTGGGTTTTGCCCTGATGATGGTTCCAGTTGTTATGTTTTTGATCATGGGTTTGATCTACGGTTTGGGCGCGTTCTTTAACTTACTGTCTAAAGCACACGTACCTCATCATCATAATACTGAAAACAAGTAATTTTTAACAAAATTTCTTGTCTGACTGATTATAGACCCCCTGATTGTAAATGCAGTCAGGGGGTTTTTCATATAGCAGTGGGCATTATAATGATGGATATTTGCTATCATGGTAATTTGAATATAGCTGTCTGCGGTTTTGAATATTAAACTCTTTTTGTTCAGCCATCGTCTTTTTTATAAAACTTTCTTGAAATTCTTTTAATGTATCATAAGGATCTTGCTGAGTATTTTCAGTGAGTTGCTTAATAGCTTCAACAACGAATAATCCACATCCGTTAGGGACTTGTTGTTGGATATTCCCTTCAATATAGGTTATATCTTTTTCTATGATACCTGCCTTTTCTGCGGCTTTTGCTATTTCATTAGTAATTTCAGGGCTGACATTTTGGTATGAATTAAAGACGACACATTTCATATCTTGCTTATGTTCCGGCTGATAGAACACAGCTAAGACCCAATGGTTATCATTGATATTGATAGGAAATAACTCACATTTATCTAATGTTTTATTATTTAAAATTTTTTGTTCAATTACATCGGCTAATAAGTTGTAGCCATTTTGCATGAGTCCTATTGAGCAATTGATGGTCATGTTTGATGGCAAAGTTGGGTTATTTTTATTGCTTGCATCAATCTCATCACTTGTTGTCATCCTGTTATTATCCCAAAGAGTAGATTCCGCGGGTTCATTTTTCATCAATAGTTTAGTTAAACTAATTTTATCAATAACTTTTTCTATTGCAGATCCGACAATATAAAGGAGCTTAGAAGGGGTCGTTAGTTTCGAATATTTTAGGTGTTTTTTGATTTTTGTATTAAGGTGTAATTGATATAATTTTTTGCTAGTTTCTTGTATTTCTTTATCTATACCTTTCTTTGCAGGCAGCTTTCCATTAAATAAATCAAATAGGATATTTTCTGCTTTTCTTCCTTCGTTGTCTTGCCGTAGAGCGATATTGTGTAATAAATCGATACTCTCTAAGTTCCCATTACCCGCTGATTCTGCTAAAGAAGCTAAAGCTTCAGGGGAAATATTTTTTTCAAATAACCCATTAAATTGCTCAATGGTTAATCCACTCATATAGTGAGCTTGGGTTGGAGAAAGCGCTGTCGGTTGAATAGCCATATTATCTCCTCTGTTTTTATCTATCTGCAAAAGTTGGATAAAATATTCAATTGTGTACGATTTGTGCCGATAAAGTTACAAAGGATATAAATTGTTCTCTATATAAAAACGATTTTACGGCTGAGGAATTTTTCATCGTTCGTGGGATTTTAGAGAAAACATGCAACAAAATTGCATCATTTCTTGCGCCAGCACACTTTTATTACGAGTTTGACTTTAAGTTATCGCTGTGTCCTGTTATATATAACGTGTCGATTAATACTAGGGTAGATAAAAATGAAAAAAGGTTTGGTATCACTTCTCGCTGGCGCAACATTGACGTTAACGATGGCTAGCAATAGCTTTGCAGCTGATAAAATTACGGTTTTTGCAGCGGCTTCTCTAACTAATGCACTGAATGAAATTTCTGAGCAATATAAGAAAGACACTAAAGTAGAGGTTGTTGCATCCTATGCGTCTTCTTCAACGCTGGCTCGTCAAATTGAGCAAGGTGCCCCCGCTAATTTATTCATTTCGGCTGACCAGCAATGGATGGATTATGCTATCGATAAAAAATTGATGGTAGAAGATACACGCTATACATTATTAGGTAATGAATTGGTGTTAATTGCACCGAAAGATGCCAAAATTGATAAAGTTGAAATTAATAAACAAACTGATTGGAAAAAACTGTTAGATGGTGGTCGTTTAGCCGTTGGTGACCCTGACCATGTCCCTGTTGGTATTTATGCCAAAGAAGCATTAAGCAACTTAGGTGCATGGGAAACAGTTGACCCGCTGTTAGCACGTACAAATAACGTGCGTAGTGGTATGGCATTGGTTGAGCGCCAAGAAGCGCCTTTAGGTATTGTATATGGCTCTGATGCTGTCGCTAGCCAAAAAGTCAAAGTGGTAGGTGTCTTCCCTGCTGATACCCATAAACCTGTTGAATACCCAATGGCAATTGTTAAAGATCAAGATAACAAAGCAACCCGTGATTATTATGAATACTTGAAAACCCCAGCGGCTTCAGAAGTATTCAAACGTTATGGTTTTGAACCTCGTACTAAATAAACGTTAAGAGAGCATTTTTTTGCAGATGTTAAGTCCTTATGAATGGGAAGCGATTTACCTAAGTCTAAAAGTATCCAGTGTGGCTGTAATTTTCAGTTTACCGTTAGGTATTTTAATGGCATGGGTATTGGTTCGCTGTAATTTTCCTGGAAAAACACTGCTCGATAGTATTATTCATCTACCACTGGTATTGCCGCCAGTGGTAGTGGGGTATTTATTATTGATCAGTATGGGTAAACGCGGTTTTATCGGTGAATGGCTATATAACTGGTTTGGATTTAGTTTTACCTTTAGTTGGCGGGGGGCTGCGCTTGCGTCTGCCGTGGTTGCGTTTCCACTGATGGTACGTGCGATCCGTTTAGCGCTTGAAGCGGTTGACCAAAAATTGGAATTAGCCGCGAGGACATTAGGCGCAACACCGTTACGTGTCTTTTTCACGATCACCATTCCGCTTTCTCTTCCCGGTATTATTGTCGGAACAGTATTAGCATTTGCACGTTCACTTGGTGAATTTGGCGCCACAATTACTTTTGTTTCGAATATACCAGGTGAAACACAAACCATCCCATTAGCGATGTACACCTTAATTGAAACGCCAGGGGCGGAAGTAGACGCTGCGCGATTATGTGTGATTGCGATTATTTTAGCCTTGATTTCATTACTGATTTCAGAGTGGCTCACCCGTTGGGGTAAAAAGCGTTTGGGGGTGGCTTAGCATGTTAGAACTCGACTTTTCTCAAAAACTAGGGGACTTACAGCTTGAAGTCACAACGCAATTGCCAACGGAAAGTATTACTGCCGTTTTTGGGCTTTCAGGCGCTGGTAAAACCTCGCTTATCAATGTGATAGGTGGGTTAACTAAACCTAATACAGGGCGTGTTGTATTAAATGGCCGCACATTGGTGGATATGGAAAAAGGTATTTGCTTACCACCTGAACAACGCCATATCGGTTATGTATTTCAAGATGCACGGCTATTTCCCCATTATCGGGTGAAAAGCAATTTGCGTTATGGCATGTCACCCGTAATGAAAGATCGCTTCGATGATATTGTTGAATTATTAGGGATTGAAAAATTACTCAATCGCTACCCGATAACCCTTTCTGGTGGTGAAAAACAACGTGTCGCTATCGGACGGGCGCTATTAACAGCCCCTGAAATTCTCCTAATGGATGAGCCGTTAGCCTCTTTGGATTTACCTCGAAAGCGTGAATTGCTGCCGTATTTAGAGAAACTTTCTCAAGACGTTAAAATTCCCATTTTATATGTTAGCCATAGTTTGGATGAAATTTTGCGTCTGGCTGACAAAGTGATTGTCATGGCGCAAGGAAAAGTTAAAGCTTTTGGCGCTTTGGAAGATGTTTGGGCAAGCAGTGCTTTGCGCCCTTGGTTACAGCAAGAAACGTTAAGCAGTGTGGTAAGTGCAACGGTGCATAGCCAACACCCTGATTATGAGATGACAGCGGTGATTGTTGGTAGCCAAAAACTGTGGATCCCTCGAGTTGAAGCCCAACAAGGTGTTGATGTGCGTATACGTATTGACGCTGCAGATGTTTCTTTGGTACTCGAAAAACCACAAGTGAGCAGTATTCGTAATATTTTAGCCGCAGAAGTGGTTGAATGGATTGAAGATGGCGAGCAAGTAGATGTGAAGCTAGATTTAGGCGAAGAACATTATTTATGGGCGCGGATCACTCGCTGGGCAAGGGATGAGCTTTCTATTCGCAAAGGGCGTAAAGTTTATGCGCAAGTGAAGTCGGTGTCACTTTCCCGCCATTTATAGCAAGGACATATTTTTCTCTTCTATCCAAAAAGTAATCAATAAGAGATATCGCAGCTTACGTATAAAATACGATATCTCCTTTCATAGATTAATTTTTATGTATAAATAAAGTTAATCTCTACTTTACTGTTTGTTGTAGATAGTGCTTAACTGTTTCACGAGCGCCAACAGAGATTAGCTGCTGATAGGCTGTTTTTACATTTTTGACGATATCTTGATTTTGAGAAAACTCAAGTGGAAAGATAGCGTTAATCGCTAAAAGCCTATCAACAGCTTCCAAACCAACCCCACATAGGTGATAGATTTCAGCAAATTTATGTTGTAAAGGATCCTTAATATCTATTGCATTACCTTGCTCATCTTGTCCACTGACATATTTCATCCAGGCAGCAACTCCGAGAGCGAGAAATGTATAGTCTGAGCCGTGCTTTTGATGCCACATTATTGAGTCTAGTAAGCGTTGAGGTAATTTTTGGCTCCCATCAGCCGCAATTTGTGCAGTTTTATGTTTGATTGTCTTGTTAGAAAAACGCTTTATTAAAGTTTGTGTATATTGTAATAGGGTTGTATTGTCAGGGATGAAAAGTGTAGGTGCTTGTTCGTTTATTATTAAGCTGTACGCCGCTCTACTGTAATCAGAGTTTTGCATAGCATCGGAAATAAATTCATAGCCACCTAAGTAACCTAGATAAGCAAGAAAAGAGTGGCTTCCGTTTAGCATACGTAATTTCATCATTTCATAGGGTGTGACATCAGGCACAAATTGAGCACCGACATGCTGCCAGTCTGGTCTACCATTCACAAAATTATCTTCAATAACCCACTGGCGAAATGATTCACAAATGATGGCACATGGGTCATCTCTGCCAATTAATTGTTTAATTTCTGCATATGATTCTTGAGTCATGGCTGGGACAATTCGATCAACCATTGTACTTGGGAATGAAATGTGTTGATCAATCCATTGCGCTAGTTGTTTATCTTGTTGAGCGGCTAAACCAACAATAGCACGCCGTGCGGCCTCACCGTTTTTACGAATATTATCACAAGAAAGAATGGTAATAGGGGGTTGTTGTCGTTGAAAACGTAAACGAAGTGACGCGACGATATAACCTAAAACCGATCGTGGTTTTGTTGGGTGTGCGATGTCATGTTGTATGTTGGGGTGTGACAAATTCAACAGGTCTGTTGCAGGAGAAAGGCAATAGCCTTTTTCTGTGACCGTTAATGAAATAATTGCTGTATCAGGGGAAGCCATCTTTTCTACCACAGCATCTATGCCATCAATGCGTGGATGCATTGCTTCTTTTATCACCTTAATCGTTCTAACGGTCGATTTTTCTTCGTCTTTTTCAAGTAAAGTGTAATGGCCGTTATATTTATTTAATTGATTAATTAACACAGCTCCGCTATCGGACATCAAATTAATTTCACAATATCCCCAATTAGAGAGAAATTGTTCAAATAATAAGTGAGTGTAAAGAGCTTGATGAGCTCGATGAAATGCACCACAACCAAGGTGAACGATACGGGGAATGAGCAATGGTTTAACTTCTTGAACGGGCTGGAAAGTTTGATTATTTAAGTGAGGGGTATGTGGCATAACTCGGTCCTTATAATAGAAGCAATCAATGTAGAGTAAAGACATCTCAATATGGCAAATTAACAATTAAAAAACAAATCTGTTTTTAAATTGATTGGCGGTTATAGAGAGATTATTTATAATCAAATATCTTTTATATTATAAATATATTTTTAATTGAGCAGGGGTTATTTTAATGGTTACAATGTCTTCTTTGTTGTATATATTTGATTTTGCTTATAATGCTAATTGTTTGTTTGTGTTTTTAATAAAAAATTAAAATAAAATTAAAATAAATTATTTTAAATAAAAGTATATGTTTTCTCATTGAAATATGATTTCGATCTCATTTCTAAATAATTTAAGAACGATCATGTTCTAAATTCAGTTTAATAGTGCTAATTTCAATAGTGCGCGCTTTTTGTCCGTTTTGTTTGAACAAAACATACCTCAAATAATGTATTCCTAAAATAAATGTAGGGGGCAGTATGAGTGACACTATTTCAGAACAATTAGCTACCGATACTGCAGCTGATAAGCCAGCTGCAGATAAAAAAACGATTAGAAAAGTGATGATGGCTAGCGTGTCAGGAACGGTCATAGAGTGGTACGACTATTCATTGTATGGTGCAGCAGCAGGGCTAGTGATCAATAAACTTTACTTTCCGAATCTATCACCCACAATTGCAACATTAGCAGCGTTTCTTACCTTTGCTGTAGGCTTTATTTCACGTCCTTTAGGGGGGGTAATAATAGCTCATATAGGAGATAGATACGGGCGCAAACCAGCTCTTATTTTTGCCATTGTTTTAATGGGGATCGCAACACTCGCTCTTGGATTACTTCCGACTTATTACCACATTGGCATTTGGGCCACGATTGCATTAGTTGTAATCAGATTAATGCAAGGTTTTGGTTCAGGCGCTGAGCTAGCAGGTGCCCAAACTTTTGTTGCGGAATATGTCCCTATGAAGCAGCGGGGGTTTTATACCTCGTTAATTAATGCATCTACAGGGATCGCCATTCTATTGTCGACTGCCGCTTTTTTTGCTGTATCACAACTCCCTGATGATGCCTTTATGAGCTGGGGTTGGCGTGTTCCTTTCTTGCTATCTATCGTTTTATTTATTGTCGCTATTTATATTCGCAAGCAATTGGATGAAACCCCTGAATATGTTAAATCAGTCGAAAAAGCAGAGAAAGATAAAAAAGAGCAAAAAATTCCGATTAAAGAATTATTTATTCATAGTCGAAAAAATTTACTCTGTGGTTTTTTTAGTTTGGCGGGGCATCAAGCAAATGGTTATGTACTCAGTGTCTTCAGTATTAGCTACCTCACTAATACGTTAGGAATGGAAAAATCTGATGGATTGATGGCATTAATGGTCGCTGTACTTGTTAATACAGTCATGACGCCTGTCATGGGGAAATTAACTGATAAATATGGCACAACTACAATCTTCTCATTCGGCGCTATTTTCTTAGGGGCTTTTGCATTCCCATTATTTTGGTTCCTTGGCAGTGGTAGTTTAGTACTGGCAACACTGGGTATGTGTATTGCTTATGGTATTGGCCATGGCGCGACATCAGGAGCTCAAGGCGCATTCTTAGCTAATCTATTCCCAACACAATATCGTTATTCAGGTATTGCACTTTCTCGTGAACTAAACAGTGTTATTTTTGCAGGCTCAACCCCAGTTATTGCAGCTGCTTTAGTTTCTGTTGGTGATGGAAAACCGACTTATGTTGTTTACTACTTGATTTTCTGTTGTGTGCTGACATTAATCGCCGTGCAAATGGCCAGAAAATTAAAACAACACCAATAAGATACAGATTAAATTTTTACTTATTTAGTATGAGGTTCATATGGATATTATTGTTTCTGAAGATAAACAAATGTTAGGTAAAAAGGCCAGCCAAGCGGGAGCACTTGCGATTAAACAGGCGCTTAGTAAAAAAGCAGATGTCGCCATTATCGTCGCAACAGGAGCTAGCCAATTTGAAATGCTGGAAAATTTAATTAATGAAGATATTGATTGGTCTCGTATTACTATTTTTCATTTAGACGAGTATATTGGCCTGAATGAAGGACATCCGGCTAGTTTTCGCCGTTACTTACAAGAACGACTTGTCAATAAATTGCCATCACTGAAGCAATTTATTGGGGTAAATGGTTCTGCTGAGAATATAGAAAAAGAAATTCAGAGGCTAAATCATATTATTCGCCAGTATGACATTGATGTCTGTTTTGCAGGAATAGGAGAAAATGCACACTTAGCGTTTAATGACCCACCTGCAGACTTTAACGTGAGCTCGCCTTATCTTGTGGTTAACCTTGATGAAGCATGTAGAAAACAGCAATTGGGCGAAAAGTGGTTTGCCCATTTGAATGAAGTACCTAAGCAAGCTATTTCTATGAGTATTTCGCATATTTTAAGTTCAAAAACTTTAATACTTAGCGTACCTGACTTACGTAAATCTATTGCAGTAAAAAATACAATAGAAGGTGAAATAACCAACCAAGTTCCTGCGTCAATTATTCAACAACATCAAGATTGCCGAATATTCTTGGATAAAGATTCTGCTTCCTTGTTAACAGGGCGCTATTAAGGAAAAGTATTGAGGGATCAAACGATGAAGGTAACCAGTGGACTATTTGATATTCAGGTAAATGGTTTTGCAGGTATTGATTTTAATGATGAAAATATTACTGCAGAAGCATTAGATTATGCACTAGATAAAATGTTAAAAACAGGAGTAACATTTTGTTTACCAACGTTAATTACAGCATCGGAGTCTTCTCTTATAGAGCGTTTTCGGGCATTAGATAAGGCCGTATCGAAAAGCCATCTTGGTAAACTTATGGTTCCTGGTTACCATTTGGAGGGGCCATTTATTAATCCAGAAGTGGGGTATGCGGGATGTCATCCTCCCTGCGATATTATTAAACCAGATATTAATTTGGTTGCTAGTTTAGAAAGAAAGGTTAGCAAGCCGATACTGCTAGTGACTTATGCTCCAGAGTTTGACCGGCAATTTCAATTTGTAAAACAGTTAGTTGCCATGGGGAAGTGTGTGGCGGTAGGGCACTCTAATATCAATTTTAGCCAAATGGAGGAAGCGGCCAAAGAGGGTGTTTGCATGAGTACACACTTAGGAAATGGTATTCCTCAATATTTACATAAATTGGAAAATACGCTTCAAGCTCAATTAAGTTGCGATGCTATTGGTGCCAGTTTTATTGCTGATGGAATACATATTCCATTTCCCGCATTAAAAAATTTATTACGAACTAAGACGGTCGCTAGGTCAATTTTAGTGACAGACGCTGTCAGCGCTGCAGGTTGTAATAAAGCAGGGAATTACCAATTTGCAGCGATGTCAATTGAACGTACTGATGATGGCACCGTGCGGGTTCCCGGGGAAGCTAATTTAGCGGGGTCTAGCCTGACATTAGACCAAGCGGTACGTAATATAGTGAACAATAAGATAGCAAGCTTTGATGAAGCTATTATGATGGCGACCACTAATCCACGCCATTATTTACAGCCCGCATTGATGAGGTGTGGAATAACCCCTCCAGTATCAGCAATTACCTGGGATGACCAACTAAATATTGTAAAGAGCACTATCAATCGTGAAGTTGTGCGTGAATATACATTTTAATTACTTTAGCGTATTGTTTTAACCAGCAAAAGCCAGGCTGCCTTACCGCGTTCTGGCTTTTTTCTTTTATTAATAAGGATTGATTGACGATAGACCCTTGAGGCATACTTTATCGATAGTTATTTACCATTTTTCTGACTTGAGAAGGGGTAAGCTGTAGGTAGGTTGCCTATTCCTATTTGATGAATGGTGCAGGGACCTAGATTAAACGGCTTTATATCGAATTATTATGATATTAAAAACAACGACTGGCTTTTTATCACATTTACCGATCACTCAGTCTATTACAAATGATAAGGAACGTATTTTTTTTGCCATTTTAAATGGCCAAATCACGACACGTCGTGAAGCAGTAAAATTTCTGAATATCCGCTCAACTACCGTATCAGAACATGTTACTGAGCTTTTAGATAACCGTTTATTGACCGAAACAATCAGCCAACATTCAGGGCGAGGTCGGCCATCAATGATACTGGTAGTGAATCCTAATCGTTTAGTAACATTAGTTTTCCAAGTCATTAGTTTGTCATTACATGTTTTTGCTATCAATTTAGTTTCTAATGTCATTGCGCATGAGCAGCTTGAAGCATCACCTGAGTGTGATAGCCAAGCATTAGCCAGCAAAATTAGCCAACTTCACAAAAATATTCTGCAAAAAATACCGAGAACAGCGGAAGTTTCGGGGTGTGTCTTCTCTTTAGGGGGGTTATTTGATCGCAAAACTTATCATTGGATACATGCATCTCGTTGGCCTAGAATGAATAATTTAGATATCAAAAGTTTATTTCCCCCTGAGTATCGTGTTGTTTTATCAAGAACTTTGGACGACGAGTTAATGCTACATGTACTTGAGCGTCGCAAAAGTACGTTATTACTGCATTGGGGGTACGGTGTCGGGGTTGCCTTTAGTACCGCAGATAATTACATCAATATAGGTGGACATGCTTTTGGTGAAATAGGGCATTGGCATATCCCAGGGCAAAATAAGCCGTGTCAGTGTGGGCAAGTTGGGTGCTTAGAAACGGTTACTGCATTATGGGCAATTGGTTCAGATGTGCTTGCTGGTAAATTTAAAGCCCATGATGATGAAGAAAATGTGGCAGAAATTTTGGCTACTCATGATCTAGTGAATAATGCAACGATGCAGCAAGCTGTTTCTCATATGGCAAATGCAGCATCAAATATTTGTCGTGTATTTTTCCCTTCACGTTTAATTGTGTCGGGGCCTTTTGTGAAAAACCCGCAAATTTGGGCTGCGTTTTGTGAGAGCTTCCAACAGCAAAATCGTTTTTTTGGCCAATCATTACCGGAACTCTCAATGAGTCAGATGAGCCGAAACTCACGAATTTATGGCGCGGCCTTACCTGTATTAGAGCAAGCGTTAATCGAATTACTTACCCAATAAGTTGTATTGATTCATCAATTATGTAGAGTTTTTTCCGGTTACTGACAATCTTTAACCGAAAAGTATGGAGAGTGTCAGTAACCAGAATTGAACTAAGTTTTCTTGTTATTTCATAACCCCGTTAGAGAACGTATTTACGGATAACTTCAGCAATACCCGGCTCCGTGTTGATGCGAGTGACTAACTTGGCCTGCTGCTTAATTTCATCAACCGCATTGCCCATCGCTACACCTAAACCTGCGGTTGTCAGCATACTTAAGTCATTAAAATTGTCACCGAAAGCCACAACATCATTCATCGTCATCCCTTGGGATTCGACCCACTCTTTTAAGCGTTGGCCTTTGCTATTGCCTTTGCGGCCGACATCAACCTGATCCATCCAAGACCATTCACAGTCCAAACCAAAATCATTTTCAATTTCGCTAACGACTCGATGAAGTTGCTCCGTATTTGGCGAGCTAACAGCAAATTTCCAAATAGAATCATAGTTATGCATCACATCAGCGTAATCTTCAACAAATTCAATGGTTGGGCGCTGTGCAACAGGTAAGGATTCGGCCCAATTCAATGTACGTTTAATGCCTTCTGTTTGTGCGTTATAGAGCATTGCATTATCAACATACATTAAATGCTGAATATCTGTTCCACGCAGTTTGTCTATCATTTGTGTGACAGAATCGAGGGTCATAGGATCTGATTTTAGAACTTTTTTGCCTAAATAGTCGTATAGGTAGGTTCCATTACAACAAATGGCTGGAGTATCGAGATCTAAAGTTTGATAAAACGGATGAATCGCAACATGATGGCGGCCTGTGACAATGATCACTTTGACGCCTTGGCGGCGTGCTTCTTGTAAGGCTGCTAAAGATTCAGGCAGAATTTTCTTTTGGTGATCAAGCAGTGTTCCATCAAGATCGAGCGCAATAACGCGGTATGACATAAACGGCTCCACGTGATTTAGTTGTTACCTATCTTACTAAAGGGGTAGAGATAGGGAGATGATGAATTTAACGAATAACGAGAAATTATTGCTATAAAAATAGTCAACTTGATATGTTTTATCATCATAACGTTAACTGAACCGTTTTAGTATCATTATTATTTGTTCTTGGTACGATATGTAACAGCCGCATCAGTGCTATTTACCCAGTGTAATTTGCATAATATAAAGTATAGTGAAGCCAATATAGTGGATTATAGATGCGGTTTTGTATTTTTATCATGAATTAAGGAGTCAGGATGAATCAGGTTGTTTATATTGCGAGCCCCGAGAGTCAGCAAATTCACGTGTGGTCGATGAATGAGGTTGGGGAGCTTACTCTTCTGCAAACGGTAAAAACACCGGGTCAAGTGCAACCTATGGTATTAAGCCATGATAAAAAACACCTTTATATTGGTGTGCGCCCGAATTTCCGTGTCGTAACCTATGAAATTGAAGAGAAAGGGTTACTACGTTTAAAAGCGGAGACATCAATTCCAGGTACACCGGTTCATTTATCCCTTGATAATAATGGCAAATATCTATTTGTTCCTTCATATCATCAACATAACTTGTCAGTGTTAACCATTAATGAAGAAGGCGTCCCAGATCGCGTTGTTCAAGTGATTGAAGGCTTGCGTAATCCACATTCTTCCCATGTTGATGTTGATAACCAACAGCTTTGGGTTCCTTGTTTAGGCGAAGACCATATCCGTTTATTCGATTTACATGAAAATGGTTATTTAACCGAAGCAACCGCAGATCAAATTACCACAGCTGCGAAATCCGGCCCCCGTCATCTGGCTTTCCATCCTACTGAAAAAGTCATTTATTGTGTGAATGAGTTAGACTCAACGGTAGGCGTGTATCGTAAATTTACTCGCTATCGTAACATGCAAACTTTGGCAAATTACCCATTAGGTAACGAAAGTCAGCGCTGGGCTGCAGATATCCACATTACGCCAGATGGCCGCCATTTGTATGTTAGTGAACGTTCTGAAAGTTACCTCAGCCACTATCTGGTTTCTGATGACGGTTGCGAGCTAACATTAGAAGCACGTTACCCAACAGAGACGCACCCAAGGGGCTTTAATATCGATGCAACAGGGCGCTTTTTAATTTCGAGTGGGCAAAAATCAGACCATATTTCAGTTTCTGAAATTGACCCGATTACAGGGAAATTGACGCAAGTAGGAAGGTATATGGTCGGGAAAGGTCCTATGTGGGTCATTTCAGTCATTCTTTGAGCCGTAACTGTGTTGGCTACGTTTACTAACCCTAGTCACATACTTGTGTATGCTCCTAGGGCTTAGTTTCACTTGCCGCCTTGTTACAGCTCAAATGATTTATGAAATACTCTAGATTAAAAATTCAGTAACAATCACTTCGATTATCATTGCATTTATTGTGCTATCCCAACACTTTTGCCATTGCATTTGTTACTTTACTGAGTTGCTCGGGGGTGATGATATACGGTGGCATAACATAAATAAGTTTGCCGAATGGGCGAACCCAAACACCATTTTCCACGAATACTTTTTGTAAAGCGGCTGTATTGACTGGCTGCTTCATTTCAACCACGCCAATTGCACCAAGAACACGTACATCTGCAACACTAGGGTGGGATATTAAAGGCATCAGTTCAGCCTTAAGTTGTTGTTCGATAGTGGCAATTATTTTCTGCCAAGGACTATTGAGTAACAAAGTCAGGCTGGCATCCGCCACCGCACAGGCAAGAGGGTTACCCATAAAGGTTGGTCCATGCATAAAGCAACCTGCTTCACCATTGCTAATGGTTTCTGCCACATGGCGAGTTGTGAGTGTGGCAGAAAGTGTCATATAGCCCCCAGTTAGTGCTTTACCTAAACACATAATATCGGGTGATATATCAGCATGATGGCAAGCAAACAATTTACCCGTACGACCAAAACCAGTCGCAATTTCATCAGCGATCAACAGTAGACCATATTGATCACACAAATGGCGGACTCCCTTTAAATATTCAGGGTGATAGATACGCATTCCACCAGCCCCTTGAACGATCGGTTCAAGGATTATCGCCGCAATTTTATCGCTATTTTCGGCAAGTTGAACTTCAAGAGGATGCAAATCGGCGCTGTCCCATTCGTCGTAAAAACCGCATTGAGGGGCTTCCACAAAAATATGTGGAGGTAAATACCCCTTATACAGGCCATGCATTGAATTATCAGGGTCACAAACGGCCATCGCACCGAAGGTATCACCATGATATCCATGACGTAATGTGAGGATCCGTTGACGCTTTTCCCCTTTGGCTTGCCAATATTGCAATGCCATTTTCAGAGCAACTTCAACCGCCACTGACCCGGAATCGGCAAGAAAGACACATTCGAGTGGCTCTGGTGTGATGGCAACCAACTGTTTACATAGATTCACTGCGGGTGGGTGCGTAATCCCGCCAAACATCACATGGGACATTTTCGCTAATTGCGTTATTACCGCTTGGTTTAATACAGGGTGATTGTAACCATGAATGGCTGCCCACCATGAAGACATACCATCAATTAATTTTTCTCCATCGGCCATGACTAGCTCGGCTCCATGGGCTTCAATAATCGGATAAGCCGGAATTGGCTGGCTCATCGAGGTATAAGGGTGCCAAATATGTTTGGCATCAAACTGAATATCTACGTTATCCATTTGCTATCATCGTCAACTTTTTTAGATCATTTTAGTTGACATGATAATCGCAATATTTAAACTGGCAACAACTTTTTCAACTGGAGAGTTTCCGTGAGCCAATTAAAACAGTGGACAATAAAACAAGCTAATGAACTGTTTTCAATGCCTTTTTTTGAATTATTATTTCAGGCACAGCAAATTCATCGCCAACATTTCGACCCCCAGCAAGTGCAAGTCAGTACTTTGCTATCGATTAAAACTGGGGCTTGCCCAGAAGATTGTAAGTATTGTGCGCAAAGCGCGCGCTATAAAACAGGGCTAGAAACTGAAAAACTAATGGAAGTTCAGCAAGTTCTGGAGTCTGCAAAAAAAGCTAAGCAAGCAGGTTCAACTCGTTTTTGTATGGGGGCGGCATGGCGGAATCCGAAAGAACGCGATATGCCTTATCTTGAAATGATGGTAAAAGAAGTGAAGTTATTAGGGATGGAAACCTGTATGACTTTAGGGATGATTGATAATTCTCAAGCTCAACGCTTAGCAGAAGCCGGGTTAGATTATTATAATCATAACCTTGATACCTCTCCTGAATACTATGGCAATATTATTACGACTCGCAGTTATCAAGACCGCTTAAATACACTCGAAAATGTCCGAGACGCAGGGATCAAAGTCTGCTCTGGTGGGATTTTAGGCTTAGGCGAAAAAGTCAGTGACCGAGCGGCCTTATTGGTGCAACTGGCAAATTTACCTAAACCGCCAGAAAGTGTGCCGATCAACATGTTGATGAAGGTTGAAGGAACCCCGATGGCAGATAACGAAGATGTCGATGCGTTTGATTTTATTCGTACTATTGCCGTTGCACGTATCATGATGCCAACGTCATACGTTAGGCTGTCGGCAGGCCGTGAATACATGAATGAGCAAACTCAGGCATTATGTTTTATGGCCGGTGCGAACTCAGTATTCTATGGGTGTAAATTATTAACGACGCCAAATCCTGATGAAAACAAAGATTTAGCACTATTTAGAAAACTGGATATTAACCCTGAGCGAATTGAAACTGGCGAAGGGGATAACCATCAAGCCGCTAAGTTAGCCGAAACGTTGTTAACCGCCGATAACCCTCAATTTTATAACGCAGCAGTATAATGACTTGGCAATCATTTATACAAAACCAGATAGAGCAGCGTAAGCAGGCTTCTATCTGGCGTCAACGGCAGTGTATTGATAGTGCCAATGGTCGTTCGCTTTTTCTGGCTGGAAAAGAATTTCTTAATTTCTCATCCAATGATTATTTGGGATTAGCCCATCATCCTCAAGTGGTTGCCGCGTGGCAACGTGGGGCTGATGAATATGGTGTGGGTAGTGGAGGATCGGGCCATATTACAGGGTTCACCAAAGCACATGATAAATTAGAGCAAGCTCTTGCTGATTGGCTCGGCTACCCAAAAGCCTTATTGTTTATTTCAGGTTTTGCCGCGAACCATGCGGTGATCACGGCATTAATGACGGCAAATGATCGTATTTTAGCGGATAAACTTAGCCATGCATCAATAATGGAGGCCTCGATTCATTCAGGGGCTCAATTAAGGCGCTTTAAGCATAATAACCCTCTATCACTTGATAACTTAATTCAAAAACCGGTTTCGGGAAAAACGCTTGTCGTCACAGAAGGCGTTTTTAGTATGGATGGCGATAGTGCTCCACTTCAACAATTGCAGGAAATCGCTAGAAATCAGCATGCTTGGCTGATGGTTGATGATGCACACGGTATTGGCGTTATCGGAGAACAAGGCCGTGGTAGTTGCTTCGCGAATGGGGTTAAACCTGAAATTTTAGTCGTGACATTTGGTAAAGCGTTTGGTTTAAGTGGCGCAGCGGTATTGTGTGATGAGCCAACGGCTGAATTTTTTGTCCAATCCGCACGCCATTTAATTTATAGCACTTCAATGCCTCCGGCTCAGGCTGTCGCGCTTCTAGCGGCAGTTGAGCAAATTCAGCTCGCAGATCAAGCACGAGAAGACCTTAACCAACATATTGCATATTTTAGAAATAATGCTGATTTTAATGGCATGCAGCTGGCTAATTCAATGACGGCTATTCAACCATTAATTATCGGGGAAAACCAAGCTAGCCAACAGTTAGCCAATTTCTTACGCAAAAAAAATATTTGGGTGCAAGCGATCAGGCCGCCAACGGTTCCGCCTGGGAGTGCTAGGTTACGAGTCACATTAAGCGCTGCGCATCAACGTCAAGATATCGATCAATTATTGGAGGCTTTACATGACGTTATCGCTCAGTCGTGAAAAGCATAAAATTGCAGCGGCATTTGGCCGTGCGGCTAAAAGTTATGACTCAGTGGCAAGTTATCAACGATCAACAGGAACACAACTGCTTGGTCAACTGACTTCAGTCTTAAACAGTTCAGAACTCACAGCACCATTACATATTTTAGATGCAGGGTGCGGTACGGGGTATTTTAGCCATAAACTGAAAAATCAAGGACATCACATCACGGCTTTAGATCTTTCTGCTGGTATGCTCGAAATGGCGCAAACGAAAGCTGTGGCTGATCATTATTTATGTGCTGACATAGAATCCATTCCGTTAGATTCACAAACCTTTGATGTGGTTTTTTCCAATTTATCGGTCCAATGGTGCCAAGATCTCAGCAAAGCATTAAGTGAATTATATCGAGTGACAAAACCGGGGGGAGTTGTGGTGTTCACCACACTTGCAGAGCATTCTCTCGCAGAATTGTCTTCAGCTTGGCATTCACTTGACGGCTATTCACATGTGAATTCCTTTCTCAGTGTTCAGCAGATACAAAATAGTTGTCAGTCATGGAGACATAAACTTATTTTTCAGAAGGATACCGTCTATTTTCCTGAATTAATAGCGTTGCTTCATTCATTGAAAGGCATTGGGGCGACACATTTGACTGCTGGGCGTAAAGCAGGGTTAATGACCCGCCAGCATTTGCAGCAACTTGCTTTGCTCTATCCAATGACAGAGCAAGGCTTACCTCTAACTTATCATACGGTGTTTGGAGCGATTTACCGTGACTAAAATGTATTTTGTAACAGGAACGGATACAGAAGTAGGGAAAACCGTTGTAAGTTGTGCTTTATTGCAAGCTGCAGGTTATCAAGGTTTGAATACGGTGGGCTATAAGCCTGTCGCATCTGGGAGTGAGCTCACGGCGGATGGCCTACGTAATAGCGATGCGTTATTATTACAAGCCAATAGCCGAGTAAAATTACCCTATGAGGCGATTAATCCTATTGTATTTGAAGCGCCAACTTCACCGCACATTATCAGTGAGAAATTAAATCAACCCATTGAATTTTCAGTGATAAATAAAGGGTTGGCTTATTTGAAGTCCCAAGCGGATTGGTTATTAGTCGAGGGGGCTGGTGGATGGTATACCCCGTTATCTGTAGAAAAAACTTATGCAGATTGGGTGATTGAACAGCAACTCCCCGTTATTTTAGTTGTTGGTGTTAAGTTAGGCTGTATAAACCATGCATTGTTAACCATGGAATCTATCGAAGCTGCAGGTTTACCCGTAGCCGGCTGGGTTGCCAATGAAGTTGAACCCGCAGGTATTTTCCAAGAGCAATATTTGTCAACACTTAACCGAATGATCAAAGCACCTTGTTTAGGGGGGATCCCACACCAAAAAACACTCAACGGTAAATTAGGAAGCTATTTGGATCTTTCTTTATTAACTATTTGATTATATAAAAATATCAATACTTTTCCCCAAGCCACACTCAATGCTTGGGGCTGATCAATTGTTAAATAGGGAGCCGATCTTTTTTAACGTTCTCAACTAAAATACTGTCAAGTATTTCAGTAAAAATACCACTCAGATCTTAATAAAAAATATAAAATCTGTTTTTCATAGCAGTTACTACTTAAAAATTTTTTCATTAAACTGCCATCTTTTTGTCATTTTGCCTCCATTGAGCAAATCTTAGAGATCCTGTGAATCCATGAGCTCTAAGGGCTTCAAGAGTTATCCACCATTTCTGTGGATAACCTTGTGTATTAACGTTATAAAACAAGTTCTACGCTAGGTGACAAGCGGCTTTGGGTTTATTTGATGTGATTCTGGACTTTAAATTAATCTATAATAAATACAAATGGTTAAATAAAATCAAGCCTTCAATTTATATTTGAGGTATGGCTAAAAATGCAATAGCATAAAATATAAAGTTTCAAAAAGGTCAAGTACTTTTTTGGGGATAACATTTTTATAAACATATCAGAGCGGAGATTAACAGAAAATTTAGCTTCAATACTTGAAGCTGGTTTTTTATCCAGTATTATATTGGAAGAAACTTGTTAAGGGGCGTTAATATGAGTAAGGATTTTAAGCTGTATTCTGATTTTCAGCCGGGAGGGGACCAACCCGAAGCTATCCATAAATTAAGGGAAGGGCTACAAGATGGACTTGCTCATCAAACTCTATTAGGCGTAACGGGGTCCGGTAAAACGTTCACTATTGCCAACGTCATTGCGCAAGAGAACCGGCCCACCATGCTAATGGCGCATAATAAAACCTTAGCGGCACAGCTTTATAGTGAAATGAAAGCCTTCTTCCCAGATAACGCTGTGGAATATTTCGTTTCTTACTATGACTATTATCAGCCTGAAGCTTACGTCCCAAGCTCAGATACTTTCATTGAAAAAGACGCCTCTGTAAACGAACATATTGAGCAAATGCGTCTATCTGCGACTAAGGCCTTACTCGAACGCCGCGATGTAATTGTGGTGGCTTCTGTGTCAGCTATTTATGGTTTGGGTGACCCTGACAGCTATTTAAAAATGATGTTGCACCTAACGGATGGCATGATCATCGACCAGCGCTCAATTTTAAGGCGTTTAGCGGACTTACAATATACGCGTAATGACCAAGCCTTCACGCGAGGGACTTTCCGTGTTCGCGGCGAAGTTATCGATATTTTCCCAGCGGAATCAGACGAATATGCCTTACGCGTTGAGCTATTTGATGACGAAGTTGAACGGTTATCATTATTTGACCCATTGACAGGTCAAATACAACATCGTGTTCCTCGCTTTACCGTTTATCCAAAAACGCACTATGTCACACCGAGAGAACGTATCCTTGAAGCAATGGAACAAATTAAGGTTGAATTAGCGGATAGGCGAAAAGTATTACTGGAAAACAATAAACTACTTGAAGAACAGCGTATTACCCAACGAACACAATTCGACTTAGAAATGATGAATGAGCTCGGTTATTGTTCAGGTATCGAAAACTATTCGCGCTACTTATCGGGTCGTGCGCCCGGTGAACCACCTCCGACATTATTCGATTACTTGCCTGCAGATGGCTTGCTAGTGGTAGATGAGTCTCACGTTACCATCCCACAAATAGGCGCGATGTACAAAGGGGACCGCTCAAGAAAAGAGACCTTAGTTGAATATGGTTTTCGTCTTCCTTCTGCATTAGATAACCGGCCAATGCGTTTTGAAGAATTCGAAGCTTTAGCGCCGCAAACTATTTATGTTTCAGCAACACCGGGTAACTATGAGCTTGATAAATCAGGCAATGAGGTGATTGAGCAAGTTGTTAGGCCTACAGGCCTACTTGACCCGATAATTGAAGTTCGCCCAGTTTCTACCCAAGTAGATGATTTACTGTCTGAAATTCGTATACGTGTGCAGAAAAATGAACGTGTGTTAGTCACCACATTAACTAAACGTATGGCCGAGGATTTAACGGAATATCTCGAAGAACACGGGGAGCGAGTTCGTTATCTTCACTCAGATATCGATACAGTCGAGCGCGTGGAAATTATTCGCGACTTGCGGCTTGGTGAGTTTGATGTGCTGGTTGGGATCAACTTATTAAGAGAAGGCTTGGATATGCCAGAGGTATCTCTGGTGGCTATTTTAGACGCGGATAAAGAAGGTTTCTTGCGTTCGGAACGTTCGCTTATTCAAACCATAGGGCGTGCGGCTCGTAACTTAAATGGTAAGGCAATCCTCTATGGAGACAGGATCACCAACTCCATGCAAAAAGCGATTGCAGAAACAGAGCGTCGCCGTGCTAAACAAATGGCGTTCAACGAAGAACATGGCATCGTTCCACAAGGGTTGAATAAGAAAATCGGTGATATTCTGCAAATTGGCCACAAAGTGGGTGGCAAAGGAAAAAGCCGCACGAAAGACAATACCAAAAATAATAATTCGGTTGATATTCAATCAATGTCAACAAAAGAATTGGAGCAACGGATTTCGCAACTTGAAGCGCAAATGTATAAGCATGCTCAAGATCTTGAATTTGAAGCGGCTGCGCGAGTCAGAGACGAATTGCAGGAGATACGCTCCCAGTTTATCGCTAATTCCTAATTTTCATC
>NZ_JAMPPE010000034.1:0-38804 GCF_028480905.1 Providencia sp. PROV156
CAAGGTGGACCGCTAGGCTATCCACCTGAGTATCAACAATAAACTGCCCGCTGGACATCCCGATATTTCCGACAGTATCGGTCACACTCACTTGATAACCATACTCACCGTCTTGATTTACTACGGGTAATGCCACTTGCCACTGTCCGTCTTTATCGGCAAGGGTGCTGTACTCCTGCCCCGCAAACTGGATCACCACCGCCGATTGCGGTTTGGTTATCCCTTCCAAAGTGACTGCTTGGTGTTGCGTAAGATTGTCCCCTTTGGCGCCGGAATCGCTGCTTTCGGTGAGCGTCGCAGTCGCAGCCGGTAGTGTCGTGTCGACTATCAGGCTTTGGATAAAAACACCCTGATTTCCTACGCTATCTGTTACCTTAACATTTAATATATGTGAGCCATCAGCTAAGTTATCACTAATAGTGAGTGACCAATCACCCTGTTCATTCGCCTTAGTGAAGTACTCTTTTCCAGCTACCTTAACGATGACATTGGAATTCGAATCTGTTTTTCCCGTAAGCGTTGGCTTTACTTTGCTGGTCAAAAAAACCGTTGAGTTATCAAGCAGTACACTAGCATCTGGTTTTGATGTTTTGATAGTAACGCTCTCAGTGATGATTTTTTGGTTACCAGCAGGATCCACGGCAGTGACTTGGAAGTTTGATACTCCATCGGCCAATGGTTTCTCGACTGTTATTCGCCACGTACCTTTATCATCAGCAATTGCCGATAATGTTTGTCCTGCAATCGTTAGCGTTACCGTACTACCAGCTTCAGCTTTCCCTATAAAAGTAGGAACTTGCTTGTTAGTTAGTCTCTCCGCCGACGTTTCGGTATCCGAATGCCCATCAAGGCTAACAGAGAGATTATCAAGCTGAGTGTCGACTTCAAATTGGCCATTCACCGTCACAGGCTTACCTTCACCGGAAAAAGCAACTAATGAATATTCATATACTTTATCTTCTAACGGTTCAGTGATTTTTAATGACCACTTTCCATCTTTATCCGCTGTGATCGAATATTTGTTATCATTAATCGTTAGATAACCCTGACTATCAGGAGAGATAACCCCAGTAAATATTGGTGTATTAATATTCGTAATATTATCCCCCCTTTTCCCTGAGTCGGATTCTTCGCTTAATTTTCCTTGAATAAAAACCTGTGTTATAGGTTTAGCTATCTGGGAAGGTGCTAATGGTTTATTTGCAGGCTGAGAGGGTGATGAAGAACTTATTGGCATAACAACGGGTGCAGATGGTGAAGGAAAGGTTAAGTTGCTGTCTTCGACTTGTGCTTTCTCTGCTTTATTTTTTTGATTTAGCTGGTTTTTCGCTTCTGTGAGCTTTGTTAATGACGAACTTAGTAATACCTCTTTTTCATCTTTCTCAGAAGACAAGGTCTGAAGCGCCTTTTCTAATTGTTGGTTTTTTTGATTTAACTCCGCCAGTTTTTCACTGAAACTTTGTTCATCGTCTTGTCGGTTATCATATTGCTGTTCCTCACCTTCAATTTGCTCATTATTCTTTTTTGAGGCTTGGCTATCAGTATATTCAATGATGTCACTCGTCAATTGCTCTTTGATATAAATAGCATCAGCACCGACATTTAATGTTATTGATGATAGAATTTCATCTTGTGAAAGAATCTCGCCCTGCTCAGTCAATAATGTCATATTTCCTAAAATAACTTCAGACAGTCCATTTTTAATGTTCTCAATAGAACCATCTGGCTTAGTTACAATTAAATCAAGCCCTTGAACTTTAAACTTTTGGATTTCTATGCTTTTTAATTTATCTGTGATAGTTTTATCTGTCATGTTCTATATCATTATATTAATAAATGGGGTTATCAGCTATATACCCATAAGCTGCCGTTAATGAAACCGATTATATCCATTTAATTAAAAATAAAACGTCATTTAAGATAATGTGGTCTGACAATCTTTTTTTTTGAGCTCCAATTCCAGTGAGTTCATTTCAATAGCGATTATAATATAATCCTGAATTAATAAAATTGTTTCTAAAATAAAAGAATTAGATATGGAAGAAAATGATGATAACTCTGATGAAGAACTAGCCCCAATGGTTGATGGGTTAAGTGGAACACTATGTATAATTATTTTAGTTTCTATGGTGTTTATTTTCAGTGGAATGAAAACTGCAGAAACCCATATTAATTATGGACAATTAAAATTTGAAAAAATACAAATAGATATCCCAAATAAACGTCTTTATTTTAAAGGTGGAATTCATTTATCAAGCAATGAAACCTCTTTAATCAAACAAGAAATAGTTAAAAACAAAAGTAATAAAATTATTATCAGTGGTTACATCAATGATAAAATCAGCCACAGTAAAGAAAAAAACACCTACAACCTTCTTTATATGGCATCACTAATTAAGAGTCTGGGAATTAATAAAGAAATTGTTCTAAAACAAGGAACAAGTGAATATTGCCCAGGTTGGAACTCATGCATTTATTGGGATTACAAATAACATGTATTATCTTGGATTATTTTTTTATGCCGCAACGTTTCTCGCTTGTTTTTTATTACAATCGGTACGTGAAATGGTTCAGCAATGTCTATTACTTGCCCCTGAAATCAGCTACACCATGATTGGGATTTATATTTATCCTTTAGTTATATTTTTATTTCATCGATTATTTAATAAAAATAAAAAAAGCAACTATACATTACTCTCAAACCAAACGAAATTATCTGCATCCGTTACTGTGTCATTAGGATTAATAGGAACATTTATTGGATTAACAGGGATGATCACCGCAATATCAGCATCACTTGGAGGAGAAGGTGATGTCTCAGAAAAAATGAACGCCATGATCTCATCTATCTCAATGGCACTTAATTCAATGTCCTTTGCATTCTTAACCTCTATTCTTGGGGTTTCTATTTCAGTTTTACTATTAGTGAGTTTGAATTTCTTTCATTTCTTTTACCAAAAAGAAAATAAAAAAACTCAACAACAATCTGCAAACTACTCAGAAGAACTTAATCATATTCAAGAAACCCTGAACACATTACAGAAAGTGAATATCAATATAGCGCAAAAAATGATTTCCGTGACCGAAAGCAATGAGCTAGCAACTGATATTTCCTCACATCTTCTGGCTTTATCCTCCACAGCACAAGAGCACTTAAAGGTTTTACAATCAATAAAAGAAGCTGACGATGACTGGAAAAGAAAATTAGCCGTCTACTTATTAGAAGAAAAAATAAACAAAAACAATCAGAATGAAAAAATTTCAGAAGAAATATTAAAAATAGATCAAACTACACAATGGCTAAAAGAAAATACCATTGAGAGCAGAAAAAAACTATTAACTTTATTATCAATGGAGTAAGCACATGCGTCCTATCACCTTAGGTTTATTATTAACATTATCACTACCAACTTGTAGCTTAGCCAATCAAGATGTAGAAAACTTCCAAACATTTATTGGCCGAGTATTAAAAAACTCCAATCCAGTTCAAATAAAAGCGTTAGAATTAGAAGCTGAAAACCTCAGAGCAAAACAAACAGATTATTATTATCTACCAAAAATATCCGCTTCAGGAAAAATAAAAAGCCATGATGGCAGCACTAACAGTAATATTACTGCCAGTTCATTGATCTATGACACTACGTTAAGTCACCGGTTTAATGAAAAAAATTTAAAATTAAAAATATCAGCACTTTCACTAAACAAGGAAAAAGAAGAACTTTACACCTCGACAACTAACAACTTAATTGGTATTTATTATCTCAATGAGCTAACAAAAACAACAGCTGATTTAAATAGCAATGCTAAAAGTATTTTCAAACTTATTACTCATCGCTATAAAAGTGGCATAGCAAAATACAGTGATGTTGAACAAGCTTCTTTATTGATGCAGAGGATTGAAACAGAGCTACAAAATATAGAAAAAGAGATTGAGCAATATAAGTCTAATATTGAGCTTTTATCAGGCATTACCTTTCCTTCTAAAGGTGTAACGGTTCCAAAAAATCTATTAAAAAAATTACAAGAAACTATTATTGATAGTGAAAATGCACAACAGAATAGCGAATATAACTTGCTACGCATGCAAGCTGATGCAATGAAAGAAAATGCTTATCAACAAAATCCCTTCTTAAATGTTAATCTTATCGCCGAAGAGCGATTTATTGATCAAGTCAGAAGTCGTAACGAGTCTTATATGGGAATGGAGGTTAAATTAAATATCTTTGACCTTGATAAAGTGCTGAATGAAAAATCTCAACTGAAACTGTATGAAGCAACAAAAGGAAAAGCTGATTATAAATATAAAGAATCCACAGCTAAAATTAAAAATTTAAAATTAATCGCTAATTCAAATTCGACTGAACTTACAGGGCTACATGAACAACGTAAGACCATGCGCTCAATAATTAAAAGCCAACAAAGGGAATATGAAATATCACAATCTTCTTTCTATGAAATGGTGAACACACTATTTGATATATTAACAATGGAAAGGCGCATTGCTGAATTAATGATTGCTGATATGAAAAACAAAATGGAATATATCCAATTAACAGGGAAGTTAGCTGAAATTGAAACGTTATCTAAATAAACTGAACCAGGCACCTAAAAAATTAAAAATATTTCTAGGTATCACGTCATTATTTATCGGTTATATTATATTAGCTAAAATAGAAATATCCTCTCCAGGAGAGGGGATTATCTCAGGAGTCTCCAATCGACTAGAAATAGTGAGCCCGGCTTCTGGATTTATTAATCAGTTCGCTATTAAAACTGGTGATAAGGTAGAAAAAGACCAAGTTTTATTTTCCTATACTAATTTAGATGTCTTTCATCAAGAAAAAACCTTATCCGGCCTCGTTACTTTTGCTAATGAACGCATCAATGAATTAGAAGAAAACAAAAAACTGTTAAATAAAATCCTTGATGGAAGCATAAATACGGAATCTGAATATTTTTTCTTTGCAAAGGGCTTACAAAGTAAAACTTTAAGTGCCTATAGAGAACTCTATGGTCATATTCTCTTACGCATGGAGATAAGTAATTTACGAGATAAATATATCTCACAAATTAAAGAGTCTAGCGAACTAGAAAATCAAATTAACATACTGAAAAAGAAGGACTTATTATTAAAAAATGCAAGAGCTCCTGAAATTGAAAAACTCAATAATAATGCTGAAATCAGCCGCACCACCGCGCTAATAGCATCAGGTGAATTAAATGCTCAAGGGTTATTGCGAGAAATCTCACTGCAAGAAAAGAAGTATACCGCACGACTTATCGGGGAAATACAAGAAAATGAAACTCTACTTAATCGACTAAAAAAAGAGAAATTAGAAAACAGTGGTCAGATGGAATTACTGCGCAATAAAATAAGAGCGAATAGTGTGTTATCACCAGCTGACGGGATTGTATTAAGTATCGAAAAAGATTTAGAGAAAGGTTCGTATGTTGAAGCCTCAAATTTAGTGATGGTGATTAAAAAACAGCAAAGTACGCGGGTTATTGAAGGTAAAATATTAGCGAAGTATCGCCCTTTTATAGCGCCACAGCTACCAGCCAAAATTGTGGTGAACTCCCCTGGGTTTAAAAAAATCATTAACGGGAAAGTTACAAAAATCAGCGCTGATTCCTTTAGTGACAGGGAGCGGAACAGTCAAGAACGCTATTATTCAGTACAAATTACACCAGAACAAAATACGGAGCTCCTTCCAGAACATGACGGTTTGCCAGTGATGCTCTATATCTCTAGTAAAGAGATTTCAGTACTTCATTATTTAACCGCATTAATTAGCGATAACATTACATTTAACGTTTGGTGACTTATGTTAGGTTTTATTTCTGCATTATCTGCTGCTGTTGCAACCATGACATTACTTATGGCTGTGCTCTTAGCTAATGTGTTATCAAGCACAATGGCTGCTGAAAAAAATAAAGGCAAGGCGGCATTGATAGGAATTGATAACCACAATACTGAAGCGTCTTCATCTATAAATACCGATAGTAATAATGACAATAAAAATGGCAATGGCAATAACATCATGACATCGTTAATGTTTAGCCATGACACCTTAAAACTAATTGATCATAAAAAGGTTAAATCTATTGATGTTTATTGCAGTTATGGAAATAACATATCTTTTGACGCAGCAATGACCTATACCATCTATAACACGGTATTAATTAAAAAAAACACGCCTAATGTACACATTAAAGCCTTAAAACCTATTGAGGATAATCAAGGGGTTAACGCTTGCTTCCTAAAGAGTGAAGAAAATGAAAGAAAGTAGTTTCCATGATGTTATTAATCAATACTTTAAGATATTAGGAGAACCATTTTCCTCTCCAGCACTCTCTTATGATAATAAATATATCTTAAATAATATAAATGAATTTATTAATAATGATTTTTTCACTTATCAATACACTTCTATTTCAGATTTTAATGAAAAAAAGCTACCTGCTCTCTTTATTATGGAGATAGCAGATGGGAAATATATTATCATCAAAAACCATAGAGGCCAGCTAACCAATCTAACAACCGACATAGCAATAACACAACAGCTAATTGAAAATAAACATTTATTTTCATTTTCTGCAAGTGAAAACACTCTCAATGAAGAGAGCATATATAAATCACTGATTAAGTTAACACCAAAATCTAGCTTATTGTCATTACCTTTAATTGTATTCGCACTATTATTACCTTTATATTCAAATCTTTTTAACTCCCGCTTAGTTTATAGTGAATCTATAAGCTCACTTTTATATATTAGTTTTATTTTCATTGTCGTTATTGGCTTAGAGTTTTTTATTAAACACATTATTCATGAACAGAACACAAAAAAAATAAAGCTTAACATCAGTACTTTTAATCGCTATTTTATTAATTTATTAAAACAATCTAGTTGTAAAAGTGCCTCAATTAAAGTGAGAACAGCAGAAGCATCAATCTTACAAGTTTGGGAAATTAAGCCTCAAATTATTTATGATGTCGGGTTAGCCATTTTATTTTCATTTTGCATTTTTGGTATGTTAGGTTTTTATTCATTATTGCTATTGAGCTATTACGCTGGGCTTATCTTTTTATGCCTACACATCCGCTTTCTTTCCTATAAAAATATGCTCCGAGCGAATACCTTAAACTATGAAAAATCAGCCATGTACTATTCATTGGAACAAAAAAAACATGAGCTTTGTTTTGCCAGAGATAACCATTTTAAACAGTACATCAGTATAAAAACCAATGAAGATGAAAAAATAAAATTAAAACTAAATGAGGCCAATCACCATTGGATGGAAATTATCAAAGTAAATACGTTTCTATCTATGATAGTGATGTACGTAGCTAGCTATTTGGCTATTGGTGAAGGCAGTCTAAGCTTGGCTTCTGTTATCGCCGTGATGATCATTAATGGTCGACTTTCTGGTGCAATTACAAGTGCCATTAATCGCTTATTTATGGTGAAAACACATCTATTTCATATCAAATCCAGTATTGATCAGTTAAAAAACAACCCACTTATCCATTTCAAAGCAGATGGTATAACAACAGATTCAATAAAACATTTTAGTGCAAAAAATCTTAACGTTAGCATTAATGGTAAAACCATTATTAATCAGCTTGATGTTGAAGCCAAACCCGGCGATGTTATTGGTATTACTGGTATTTCAGGTGTAGGAAAGACATCACTAATGAAAGCATTATGTGGGATTTCAGAATACTCATCAGGGGATATTACAATCAATGGTATTGATATCGATGAAATTTCCCAATGCTTTTTAACAGAAAAAATTGCCTACCATAATGGTATTTCAACATTTATTCATGGCAGCATTCGTGATAATTTTAATTTCTACGGTGTATTCGATAACAATACAATTGTTCACCTTACCAAATTATGTTGCCCATCCTTACTGATTAGTAAGGAAACCTTAGACGATACACTCATCACCGATATCGCCGCATCTACAGGGGAAAAACAAAAGTTACAGCTCGCTCTGACTCTGATAAAACAACCTGAAATGATATTCTTAGACGAATCGACATCATTTATGGCGACCTCTGATGCACTCTCATTCTTACAATTAATGAAGCAAGAGTTTGAATTAGATAAATCAATTATTTTCTTTTCTACTCACGACTTAGGACTAACCTCATTTTTTACGAAGCATATTGCATTATCACCGGGTCATGCTAAACACATTAATTCGCCACAACACCATAATAAAATTATCATCCCTAAAATTAGCCTAAGCTAAATAAGCAAAACGCCCACTTAATAGCGGGCGTTTTAATTCAATATATTTAGCTCTGATGTATTTTCATAAAATACATTACAAGAACATGAAGAACACCATACCGACAATTGCCCCTGTCGTACCAAGGATAGTTTCCATTACCGTCCATGTTTTTAGCGTTTGCGCTTCTGTCGCACCAGTGAATTTTCCATATAACCAGAAACCAGAGTCATTCACGTGGCTTAAGATCAATGAACCGCCAGAAATACAGATAGCTAATGCTGCCAGCTGTGCTCCTGAGTAACCTAACTCACTGATAACAGGTAGCACTAAACCTACCGCTGTTAAACATGCAACCGTTGCAGAACCTTGAATGACACGCACTGCACCCGCTAATACAAAGCAAGCAACAGCAATTGGTAAACCAGCACCAATTAAAGAGTCACCTAGTGCAGGGCCTACACCTGAATCCACTAAAATTTGTTTGAATACGCCACCAGCACCCGTCACAAGTAAAATGATCCCAGCAGGTTGAATCGCTGCGGAACAAATCGCCATGACTTTTTCTTTATCCATACCATAACGGAAACCTAGGCCATAAATCGCCAGTAAACACGCTAACAGTAATGCGGTGAAAGGGTGACCGATAAACTCTAACCAATGCTCAAGGGGGGTTCCTTTTTCAACTAAATGCGTTCCGATTGTTTTTAAACCCACTAATACCAACGGGAAAAGCACTAAACACAAGCTAAATCCAAAGCTTGGCATTTTGCCATGTTCTGTATTTGGCGCTTGATAATCTGCTGGAATATCAATATGAACAAAGTTACTGATAAACTTACCAAATAATGGCCCTGCTAAAATCATACCTGGGATAGCAGCACACAAACCAATTAAAATCATCCAGCCATAGTCTGCCCCCATTTGTGATGCAACTAGCATTGGTGTTGGCCCCGGTAATAAAAACGCTGCCGCAGCGGCTACCCCAGCAAATAATGGAATAGCAAGGCGAACAACGTTATGACCTGTGCGGTTCGCTACCGCAAACACCACACCAATTAACAAGACAATAGCCACATCAAAGAAGAGTGGTAGCGCACAAATCAGCCCTGCGACACCCACTGCATAGTGAGCATTCTTTTCACCGAATAGGTTAAGTAGCTTATTCGCAATCTGATCTAATGCCCCTGTTTCATGTAAAATTTTACCGAACATTGCCCCAAGAGCGACTACGATAGCAAGAAAACCTAAGGTTCCCGCCATGCCTTTTTGCATGGTTTCCGTGATCTGTTGTACTGGCATACCTGAAAATAAACCGGCACCAATAGAAACAATCATGAGTGCAACAAAAGCATGTAAACGAGCATACATCACTAAAAAAAGCAGTAAAACGACAGAGCCGACTGCCGTCAGCACGAGCGTTAACGTGCTTAATGTTTCTGGGGTATTCATTAGTTATCTCCAGCGACAATCTTACGAATAGTAGAACACGTATTTTCAATCACGTTTTCTAAGGATGGGCGAATATCAACAACCTGCACATCAGGTTCATCCGCGCCAGGTTCTTGTAAGGCATCAAATTGCGATTTCAGCATTTCAGGCTTAAAGAAATGCCCTTTACGTGCTTTCAATCTTTCTTCAATAACAACCGCATCACCTTTTAGGTAAATAAAATAGAGGTTGTGGTTCCCCTCTCTTAAGATATCACGATAGCTTTTTTTCAGTGCAGAGCTAACTACCAGCGATATCTTATTGGTTCTTTGCATTGCAAAAATGGCATTATTTAGTGCGACTAACCAAGGTTTACGGTCGTCATCATTTAATGCATGACCAGATGCCATTTTTAAAATATTTGATTTAGGGTGAAGAAAGTCACCATCAAGGAAAGCAGCTTGTAGTTGCTGTGCAACACCGGTAGCAACAGCAGACTTACCACTACCCGATACCCCCATTAGTACAAATGTATAGTTTTGTTTTTGGGTATCATTCATAGGAAACTCCTCAGATATTCACTATTGTCCTGGCTTTAGTTAAAAACCGGCTTTTGTTACCGGTAACAAGTTACGGGTAACATTATCATCAGTGCGGATTTATTTGGCAATCAAATTGGTGAAGAAGAAAACAGATCTGTGATGATACTCTCAAACTGACTTCAGAAGAGGCAGGTAAAGAACAAAGCAAAACTCGCAATCAATATAGAAACAAAAAACAAAAAGTATATTTAAACTTTATTACTCCCCTTAAAGCATTCCTCTAAATAGTTCGTGTTGTCGCTAGGCGCCAAGCGAGTCAAGCCCTAGGAGCATACATAAGTATGTGACTAGGGTTGGCGAGTACAGGCAACAACGCGACAGCGCGAAGTATGACGAGGAATAATTAGATACTCTCGCCAGTGAGGACACAAAACCCCACATCAAAATGCGACTCAACAAGCTTCTTACCCGACATTCTTGCCAACAAGACTTCTGCCGCCTTACGCCCCATTTGGTCTCTTGGCGTCAAAATACTCGCCAGTTTTGGCGTCATCACTTGCCCTACGTCGTGGCCATGAAAACCTGAAATAGCAAGGTCTTGTGGAATTTGAATCCCTAAACGTTGGCATTCAAAAATAGCCCCTATCGCTAAGTCATCATTGGTACAGAATAAGCCGTCGGTATCTGGGTATTTAGCACGGCAATCGTGCAGTAGTTGGGCGCCTAGCGAATACGATGAGCTAGCCTGCGTCATCACATTACGTGGTTCAAGATTAGCATCGATCATTGCCTGTTCATAACCTTTCAAGCGGATAAAAGTACGTTCATCATGTCTTGCGCCTAAGTACACAACCTTACGGCAGCCACGCTCAATCATCGCCCGAGTCATTTGGCGAGACGCTTCAAAGTTATCAATACCAACTGCAATATCTAGGCAAGGAGAAACGCTATCCATAATCTCAACAACGGGGATCCCCGCGGTTTTCAACATGCGCAGTGTTCGTTCAGTGTGTGTTCGTTCGGCTAAAATCACGCCATCAATATTATAAGAAAGTAGTGAAGTCAGCCGCTCTTCTTCTTTTTCGGGCAGATAACCATAGTGAGCGAGCATGGTTTGGTAGCCATGGCGGTCTGTCACGGCTTCAATTCCACGAATCACTTCGGCAAAAACTTGGTTAGTTAATGAAGGAAGCAACACCCCAATAGCATGGCTAGTTGAATTCGATAAAATATCGGGCGCCTTATTTGGAATATACCCGGAAGCCTCCACAGCTTGGGCAATTTTCTCGCGCAAAGCTTCTGAAACCTGATCTGGGTTTCGTAGAAAACGACTCACCGTCATTTTTGTGACGCCAACTTGGTCGGCAACATCCTGTAGAGAAGGTCTTTTTTTCTTCATAAGTTCAAAGCGATATCCAATTCGTTAACGATAACCATGTTCTGCTATCTGTTAATGGATAGCAATCTTTGTTACTGATTTACATCACATAAATGTCGAATTTTCCGAACAATGCGATTTTTATAGTTGACTCTCTATCATGACTCCGCTAATTTTCGCGCTATATAATTATTATTATAACGAATAGATGAAATTAGACTATGGCGATCAATCGTAGGCAGTTCCTTAAATCAAGTGCAGTACTTGCTGCTTTTTACAGTTTGCCGAGCTTCGCACAAACTCGTCCAGCCGTTGAAAAAGCTTTATTTGGTCATCTTCCGACGCCAAAGGATATTCAACGCGTCATCAGCTCTGGCCCCCCTTCTGATCTATTGATGTTCGCATTAGCCCCCGAAAAAATGGTGGGATTTTCCTCAATTTCACTGAAAAAAGGACACAGTGGCCTTTTTGCAGCGCAATGGCTCGAATTACCCGTATATGGTCGTTTAGCAGGTCGAGGCAGTACGCTTTCCTTAGAACAGCTTCTATCCTATAACCCAGATTTAATTATTGATACTGGTAATATTAATGATACCTATCTTTCACAAGCAGAAAAGGTTGCCCAACAAACCCATGTACCTTATTTATTAATGGCTGGAGGGTTAAAAGATGCGCCACAACAGCTTATGCAACTCGGTGAGGTTTTAGGCGTTATCCCACAAGCTCAAAAGTTAGGCCAACTTGCTCAACGCTATATTGATGATGCTGCCTTATTTGCTCATCAAAACCAACAGAAATCACTAAGTTTTTACCTCGCGAGAGGAGCAAAAGGTTTAGAAACCGGCGCTAAAGGCTCAATTCATACTGAAGCCATTGAAATGCTTGGTTTGCGTAATGTAGTTGATATCCCTAACTTCCATGGACTGACAACGGTTTCTATGGAGCAATTATATCAATGGAACCCTGACATCATTATAACGCAATATGACGAAGCCATTGAATTGATCACAAACTCTGCATTATGGAAAGGGCTAGATGCCATTACTAACAACCAGTTACTGGTTTTCAGCGGTATGCCATTTGGCTGGTTAGATGGGCCTCCGGGAGTTAACCGCTTACTCGGCATGAGACGGCTACAGAGCCATTTCGATAAGAGTATTGCCGAAAATATCAAGCATGATATTGCTGAATTTTTTACCCATTTTTACCATTCTCCACTGACTTTAGAGCAGGTTGATTGGCTCATGGAAAAATCATGAATGGTGTATTGAAACAAGGCGGAAAATCCCTTTTATTAATCGTTATTTTATTAATAAGCTTTATTATCGCCTTGATAAGTGGTAAGTACTCACTTACGCTAAATGAGCTTTATCACCTGCTCATTAGTCAGTTACCTTCTCACAGCGAGTTGAGTAATCCGCGGCATGAAACCGTTTTCTGGCAAATACGATTCCCGCGCACATTAGCCGCTATTGTTATTGGTGGAGGACTGGCTATTGCAGGTGCTGCTTATCAGGGAATGTTCCGTAACCCATTGGTTTCACCAGATATTTTAGGGGTTTCAGCGGGTGCTGGCGTGGGGGCTGTTATCGGTATTTTTTTTGGGCAATCATTATTTTACATTCAGCTAAGTGCATTTATTGGTGGCCTAATTACCGTTACTTTAGTGTGCTTTATTGCCCGACTAGCGCGCCAACATGACCCCATTTTATCTTTGGTTCTTGTCGGTGTCGCTATCAGTGCGTTATGTGGTTCAGCAATTTCATTGATGAAAATTCTTGCAGACCCTTACACCCAGTTGCCTTCCATCACTTTTTGGCTCTTAGGCGGGTTATCATCAATTACCCAAGCAGATTTAATGTCAGTATTACCTCTGATGGTTATCGGTATTATTCCGCTATTATTATTGCGCTGGCGCATGAATTTACTCAGCTTATCTGATGAAGAAGCTAAAAGCCTTGGGATCAATGTCAGTTTAACTCGAGCTATCTTTATTATTTGTGCCACACTGCTCACGGCAAGCGCTGTTTCTATTGCTGGAATTATTGGTTGGATAGGCTTGATTGTGCCACATATTACCCGAATGATAGTGGGTGCTAACTTTCGCTATCAGCTCCCTGCATCACTGGCAATTGGAGCTATTTTATTACTCATTACTGATACCTTAGCACGTACTATCGCCGCGATTGAATTACCCATAGGCATTTTAACCTCTGCAATCGGTGCGCCCTTCTTTTTAGCTATTTTATTGCAGACAAGGCGGGTGAGATGAGCATTGTATCTTTGCAAGAGGTCGCAATTGGTTATCATGGCACAGCTATCATTGATGGCATTAATCTTTCATTACCTAAGGGGGAGATTAGCTGCTTATTAGGTGCAAATGGCTGCGGTAAAACCACCTTAATGAAAACTTTACTGGGGTTATTACCTGCAATTAAAGGCGAGATCCTACTCAATAGGCAAGGAATTCAAACTTTTAAACCACGCGAAATAGCCAAAACTGTCGCCTATGTTCCCCAAGCCCATGATACCCCCTTTACTTTCACTGTAGTCGATATGGTCATGATGGGCTTAACTCCCCATATTTCATTATTTTCAGTCCCTAAAGAGACCGAAAAAAATTTAGCATATCAACAACTAAAGCACCTTGGCATTTCACATTTGGCAACACGGCTATACAGCACGCTTAGTGGCGGAGAAAAACAGTTAGTATTGATAGCAAGGGCTTTAATACAAAAACCATTACTTCTAATCATGGATGAGCCTGCCGCTAGCCTTGATTTTGGTAACCAAATTCGCTTGCTTGAGCAAATTGAAAAGCTTAAATCCCATGGTATGACGATATTGATGTCAACCCATCACCCACAACATGCCGCTGCTATCGCTGATAATGTTATTTTGCTCGATAAGCACCACAAAGCGAGGCAAGGGTCATCTAAATGTATGTTAACACTTACTAACTTAGCAGCCCTCTATAATGTGGATAAACACAGCATTCAATCTCACTTTCAGCTTCCATCAACATTTTCTAGTTAAGGTCAGGGATCATGTTAATTAATCAAATCAATTTTGCAAAAATGTATCAGCAACATATGCAACAAGCTCAACGAAGCCGCAAAGAGCCAGAGCATTGGGATAAAAAAGCACAACAAATGGCGCAAACTTGCGCTAATCCCCATGACCCATACTTAGTGCGCTTTCGTGAATTAATGGATTTAGCAGGCGCTGAAACCTTGCTTGATGTGGGCTGTGGCCCAGGTTCAGTTAGCCTTTGCCTTGCTAATGAATTCAAGGAAACGATAGGTATTGATTATAGCCGCGGTATGCTCGAAATGGCTAAACTGCGGGCAAAAGAACTCGCTATTCCACATGCACGCTTTGAACAACTGGCATGGGAAGATGACTGGAGTTCATTACCCAAAGTCGATATTTCAGTGGCGTCACGCTCAACACTCGTTGATGATTTAAAAGCAGCCTTACTGAAGCTTAATCGCCAAACAAAATTGCGGGTATACACGACCCATACCATCAACCCAACATTTATTGATGAAAAAATAATTCGCAAAATAGGCCGCGAAGTGGTTCGTTTACCCACCTATATTTATGCAGTGAATATATTGCATCAAATGGGCATCAATGCGCGCGTTGATTTTATTAAAAGTCCAAATAAAGGTGGATTTGATAGCTTTGACACTTTCGCTGACAGTGTCAATTGGTCCCTTAAAAATATTACACCAGGAGAAACCGCTATCTTACGTCAGTATTATGATGAACAAGCGGCACTAGGCAAAACAATCCCTTATCCATCCAGAGATTGGGCAATGGTCTCTTGGGATGTGGTCGATGAATCGGAACTGACATTATGATTTACGTGCCTGATACATTAATCGACCAACTACTGCTAGATGATATCCAGTACGGCGACCTTACCACCCGTGCGCTCGGCTTGCAGGCTCAAATGGGGGTGATGACCTTTGCATCCAAATTTGGGGGCTGCATCAGTGGGGTCACCATCGCCAGACGTATGTTAGAGAAACTTGGGATCACTTGTGATTGTCACTTTCAAGATGGCCAACAAGTTGCCCCACAAAGCGTTTTAATTCGCGCCACTGGGCCGATTGAAGCCTTGCATCAGGGCTGGAAAGCGGTACAAAACGTACTGGAATGGTGTGGAGGTGTCAGCCACTACACCCAGCAAATGGTAAATATTTTGCATCAATATCAACCGGATGGGCAACTTGCGTGCACGCGAAAAACCATTCCTCATACTAAACCCCTTGCCTTAACTGCGATTTTGGCTGGGGGCGCTATTATTCACCGAGCAGGTAGTGCAGAAAGTATTTTACTGTTCACCAATCATCGCCAATGCCTTGAAAATCCAAATGATTGGGTGAGTCATATTAAAACACTACGCCAAGCCGCCCCTGAAAAAATGATTATTGTTGAGGCGGATGACTATGAACAAGCCATTCTCGCTATCAATGCGCAAGCCGATATTATTCAGCTAGATAAATTGCCCATTGAACAAATTCAGCGGCTACAAGAACTCACCAAGCAACAAAGTCGGCCTTGTCGACTGTCCATTGCAGGTGGAATTAATTTAAAAACAATCGAAGCATTCGCACAAACAGGGGTGCCATTATTGGTTACATCAGCCCCTTACTACGCAGCGCCGCGAGATATTAAAGTACATATTTTTAAGCAGTAACCTAAGTAGTTAGCGTCAAAAAAATCATTTGTAAAAACAGCCTACCTCGTAGGCTGCATTCGCTTGTGGTTAATGACGTATATCGTTATATAAAAAATAACATATCGTTATTCATAAAACTGGAAAGACATAATGAAAATAAAACAAATTACCTATTTGGTTGGGATGGCTTTATTCGCAGCACAGGGACACGCCGCGTCTGACCCTAAAGCAGAAAAAAACACTGACGTGATGTCTGTTTGGAGTACACCATTAGCAGCGGATGCAAATGTCATCACGCAAGAGCAAATGACACAATTGAATAAAACCAACGTTGCACAAGCACTGAGTACAATGCCAGGTGTATCCATTCAAAAATCAGGTAATCGCAACGAAACCCAAGTGAATGTACGTGGATTTGATAGCCGCCAAGTCCCTATCTTTTTTGATGGCATCCCAACTTATGTCCCTTATGATGGCACCCTTGACCTAGGGCGCTTTATGACGAGCGAACTCGCAAGCGTTGAGCTATCAACCGGATATACTTCACTATTACAAGGTCCAAACTTGATGGGGGGAGCGATTAACCTAACCACCGCTACCCCTAAAAAACCTTTTGAGGCCAATATCAGCTTAAACCAAGGTTTCGCTCGTGGCGCAGATAATGCCCACAATATTAGTGCACGCTTAGGTGGCCGCAATGACTTAGGTTTTATTCAAGTCAGTGGTAGCCAATATAAGCAGCGTTTTATGGGGATCCCGAGTTCAGAAAATGATAACCCATTGGCGGGAAATAATGGACGCCGTCCTAACTCTGCAACAGACGATAAACGTATGATGGTGAAAGTGGGCTGGACACCCCGTGAAGCTGACGAGTATGTGGTTACCTATCTAAAGCAAGATGGTGATAAAAACAGCCCGCCGAGTGTAACAAACACCAAACCTCAAATTTGGCAATGGCCAGCTTATGATAAAGAAAGTATTTATTTCAATGGAACAACCCAAATAACCAATGATATCGCGTTACAGAGCCGTCTGTACCACGACACATTTAAGAATACACTCCATCAATATAGGTCTGTTAAAGACTATAAAGACGGTATCTATAACTACAGCCGCTATGATGACTACAGTAATGGGGCTGACATGCGTGTTGACTTCACCGTGCGTGAATTAGATATGCTGTCATTTGCCGCACACTGGAAAGAAGACGTTCACCGCGCACGTGCAAAGAGAGATGTCCCATTCGACCGCTATAAAGATAATACCTATTCTATTGCTACAGAATATCAATGGGTTGCGATAGATAATCTCGATATTATCGCTGGTATTGGCTACGATTGGCGCAAAAGTGCCGACGGCAAACGTTATGATTACAAATCAGGAGATTTTGAAAAATATGATGGTAATAGCCAACATGCATTCAACTGGGAAATGATGGCTCGTTACCATTTAGAAAATGAAGATACCGTACAGTTCTCGGTATCAGAAAGAAGCCGTTTCCCAACACAAAAAGAACGCTATACCAAAGAAAAAATGAAAAGTGATGATACCTTTATCATTAATCCTCATATTGATACAGAACGAGCCCTAACTTACGATTTGACCTATAAAGGTCATATCTCCCCAGTTTGGTCATATACATCAAGTATTTATTACAACCATGTCTCTGATGCGATTATGGCCCATCGTGTTGGTACTAATAAAAATGGGGGATACGTGCTTGAAAACCGCAATAGTGGCAAAGTTGACTACTTTGGGATTGATTTAGGGACTAACGGACAAATCACTGATTGGATGGAAGCTGGTTTAAGCTACGGATATATTCACGCTGATCCTAAGCACTACAGTGTAAAACACGTTGCCGAATTACCTACCCACAAAGCCTTTGCTTGGGTGAAATTCACGCCATACGATCCATTTAGCATTACCATTACCGAAGAAGCAAGAAGTTGGGCATTTAATTATGTTGATGCAGAAAGCAAAGTACGAGGCTATGCTAAAACTGACCTGCGCTTAGATTATGATTTTGGCCAAGGTATTTCTGTTAACACCTCAGTGAACAACTTATTTGATAAATCCTATGAATACACTAATGGTTATATTGAAGAAGGCCGTAACTATTGGTTAGGTATTGAATATAAATATTAATCCTTAATATATTAGGCGAAGATTAATTTCTTCGCCTAATAAAGTGTAAACTTTACAAAATTAACTTCTGTCTCTCATAAAATAACAAAGGCATTAATTTAAGTGCAAATACCTAGGATTATTCCCACAAAAGAACATCCATAGGTAAGAATGGATTTATTTAGATCAATATATTTTTTTAACAACAAATATGTAGGCAATATGAATTAAATCACCTAAAAATTATTTTAATACAGTTTTTAAACCCAACCAAAGTATCAATTCAATAAATTTGCTAATTAATTACAAAAAAGCTCATCGCATAAAACTTGCAGTAAATTGAATCCCTATTTAAACTATAACAACAAGAAGTTAAATAATAATATTTATTCAGCCTATTTATTAAAATTGGCTGTTATTACTTTTAGATTTTCTATTCGTTATTTTAATTAGAGAGCAGACGGCATCTATGAACGAGTCACATGACTACACTATTGACGAAAAATATATTTTCGAAAAAAACACAAGCTTAATATACTCAAAAGATGATAAAAATCAATTTATTGAATTATCTAAACCTGCTGCTAGATTATTCGATGAGATTATCTCATTAAATTTAAAAAAAGGACTCGCAACACGAGATGAACTTTTAACGAATGTATGGGAAGAATATGGCCTTGTCGGTTCTAATAATAATTTAAATACTTACATTAGTGAAATAAGAAAAAAATTAGAGCAGGTCGGTATTGATCCTAAGTGTATTGTTACAGTACCCAAAAAAGGGTTTCGTCTTGATAGTCATATCGTTATACACGTAAAATCTGACGAACAAAATAATGAAGTTAATCCCCTTCATATAAGTAAGCATAGCTATATAGAAAATTCAGAGTTATCTCAAAAACTCCCTGATAACACAGTATCAGAAAACTTATCACTTGATGAAAATACCAATAACTCGGAATTATTAACTGGAGAAGACGATAATAGCAATATCAATACGACACTCGCGATTAAAAATAAAAACAAAAAAACATTAAACAAAAAAACTTTAAAAATATTGCTATTAGCTATTTCAACAATAGCGATATGCTATTTAATTAATTTATTTTTTTGGTATTATATGGCTAAGGAAAATCCAACAAGTGACTACCTGTCAGTCAGTTCACGTGAAAAATGTATCATACAAGCACCGGTTAATATGCTAGCTAAAGTTTCTAGCGATAATATCAATCTAATACATAGCAAGCTGGATAAATATAATATTCGATGTGATGAACCCAAAAGAATCATTCTTTTGTCAGACTTAAATCAAGCTTATTCCATTGATAAAAATATATCTCTCAGCATTTGTAGCAGCATTAACATTAAACATGATTGCATATCGATTAATGATCAGAGAATTTGAATGAAAAAATATATTGCCGTATCGTTATTTTTAATCGCAACCGCATCAACCGCATCCTTTGTTATCAATAAAAATAATCACAATGTTCAAATCTGCCATTCTGAAATATTATGGATTAAAGATAATAATACACAGAATGGGTTGAGCTTGAAATCAAAGATTAATTTACAAATTTCAACAAAAAATTATGGTCGCATGAATATGTATGGCTACTTAAAAGATGATAAAAAAATCTACCGGCTTAATAGAGCAATTTATTTTAATTACTTAGCGATTGACCACAATGGTAATTATGTTGTTACCTTTAAATCTTCATCAGTAACCAATTCAGATAATATACCTGAGAAGCTATTTTCTAATTTCATTCAATTAGAAAAAGATAAAATCAAGTACTATATTAATATAACTAAAATGAGTGATAATCTTTATATTATCAAAGATGAATCTTCTTCTGCTTTTACATGCCAACTCCAATAAAAAAAAGCCTACCAACAATTACGCTTAAGTAGGCAAAACCGTCAACATGGGAAACAAGTAATTTCAAATTCAATTCTTAAAAAATAAGTAAAATCAGAAAGATAATCTATTGAAGACCAAACATTGCAACTTGTGAAACACCATTTTGATCAATCATCCCACGAAACATACCTTTAGTATTAAATTGCATAACAAAATTGCCCTTATTATCTACAGCGATAATACCTCCAGTGCCTCCCATATCTTTCACTGAATTCAAAGTATTCATTGTGGCTTCAGCCAATGGCGTATTGCCGTATTTTATTTGAGCAACAACATCATAAGCAGCAACACCTCGGATAAAGACCTCACCTAAACCAGTTGTAGAAATTGCAACTGTATTATTATCCGCATATGTTCCAGCTCCAATAATGGGTGAATCACCAATTCGGCCATAATGTTTATTAGTACTGCCACCTGTAGAGGTTGCTGCGGCAACATTTCCGCGGCTATCAACGGCAACAGCACCCACAGTGCCATACTTATAATCAAACATTAGCGGGTCTATAAATAGCGAGGCGTTAATTCCCTTTTCTTGATCGAGTTTCCGGCTGATCTCTTTCACTTTCTTTAATTGTTCGCTGCGTTTTTCAGTAATAAAATAGGATTCATCAACAATATCTAACCCTTCTGATTTCGCAAATTGTTCAGCTCCGGTTCCTCCCATCATCACATAAGGGGTTTTAGTCATCACTTTATAGGCGGCCATGATAGGGTTTTTTACATTCGATACACCCGCTACGGCGCCAGCTTTGCGATCGCGACCATCCATGATAGAAGCATCTAATTCCACTTTATTATCTGTAGTTAAAGAAGCCCCTTTACCTGCGTTATATAGCGGAGAGTCTTCCATTACGATCACAGCCGCTTGAACGGCATCTATACTATCGCCACCTTGAGCTAAAATGGAATATCCTGCCTGTAATGCTTCCTTTAATTTCTCTTCATGCCCTTTTTGTAATTCAAGAGTGAGTAAACGTTCTGTAATATCCCCTGCTCCGCCATGGATGACAAGACGAAAGTTAGTATCGGATTTTGAAAAGGCTAGAGATGAGAAAAAAAACAAAAAATAAAGAATAAAAAATAAAAAGGTAGATAGTTTTTCTTTCTCGTAATCCTTCAGTTTATACATTATATCTTGCATTTGAATCTCTCAGTAATACATAGGATTACATTATTAAACAAATCAAGTTACTCCTAGCCCTAAATACTATAACATTACCTGTAAATTACAGTGTTGATGTATTTTTAGGCAATTCTAATACTAATTCATCCAACACACTCCATGTAATCGTATTTACATCACGGATTTTGCTATCTGAAATGAATATTTGCTCTGATAGTGGCTTAATTGGCTTAAATAATTCTTTGTAATCAACGGATACTCCATTAACAGCCAAACTTTCAAAGGACATATAAATTGGTGAATTATTTTTAACTATAATATTATTTCCTTCTCGCCTAAAGGATATCTTTTTTTGCTCATTTTCTATGGTTAAATTAGCAAATTGCTTAGGCCTATAATAAACTTTAAAGTGAAGGACTTGAATAGTATTGACATCAATACTACTATTATTTTCTCGCATGTTTTTGTCTAATGGAGGGATAGCTCTATATTTTACAATATAAACCGTTTCCCTATCTTTCGCTAATTTATCATTATCACCAATAAACATAACTCGCCAAGTATAAGAGTTGCCAGCTTCCAGCTTATGAAGTGGAGGAGTGACCATAAAAGGAATATTTATATTATTTTCTTTTATATCAAGACCACTACCTTCATCTAATAATTCAACAGATGATTGCATTAAATAAGGTGTTTTATCTGTATCATTCAAAATTCTAAATGACACACTTTTCTCACCTTCAATAAATGTTGTTCTTTGGTAGGGAAAAACTAATGTTCTATTCTCCCCCCAAGAGACGCTTATAAAACTAAAAAATAAAGATAAAAATAATGGAACTAACCCTAGTGAACGGAAAAACATTTTATCACCCAATTTTCTTAATAAAATAATTCCACTGATATTGCTAAACTTTAGTATATATAGATACTTCAACACGTGCTCTATACTTTCCTATCTCTGTATTCGGATTTAAGCAAATAGCCCACTTAATATTTAGATCTTGAACTACATTAGAAACAGAGTTTAACCCTAATAAGGTTTCTTCTTGGTTAGCAAAATTCAATAAGCCCGCTTTTCCTTCGTCCTTACAAGTTAAGCTTCCGCTACTACCAGCTGCATATGGTAATGCTAACAGATATGGCGTATTAGAGGTTATGTTTCCACCAGTTCGGTCGAACCATAACTTATGTTGGTTAGCTGAATCCACAGTTCCTTCACGAGCGATCGCAGAAATGTAAATTGGTTTATTATCTGCTGTACATTTATATTTAAAACTGGATTGTCTGAAAAACTCAGTTTCTCTACCAGCAATAATAGTAAAATTGTCTTGGCTAACATCAGAAATACTACAAACCCTTACAACGTTCAAGCTAGTTGAAATTTGTAATGTACTAACACCATCTTGATCATTATCTTGACCATAAGAGCCAACATATAATGGAATTCCACTATATGAGTAACGGCCAGGTTGTATAGGCACAGGTGCATACATTTGCATTGGACCTGCTATATATACACTAACATTCCTTTTTGAATTATAACCACCAGGAGCTCTTGTCCCATCCGGTGGTGTGTAACAAAGCTTCCACTGACGGTTGCCTTTAGTACTTCTATCCACCAAATTAGGTACATCTTCGAATACTACACCACTATAGCTTTCTTTAACGAATCCTGATGAACCTATATTGTTATTTCCTGAAAGTTTTACAGAAAAACCTAAACTAGGAACAATATAGGCATAAGCGCCGCTAGCATGAGTAAGTTTTATTCCAACTTTATTGACTCCAGGAACTTTCTGCAGGGCTGCAGTTGCATTCGGCCCCCCTTCCACAATAGGCTCATCAACACAAGATGTACTGCGAGGTGAAATAGAAAAAATCGCAAAATCCGGTGATGTCCACGCTTGAGTTTTGGACCCATAAATATAGTTATAGGTTGTAGAAGTTCGACCAGACAGCCTACCTTCGACTAAGTAGGGATCCGTTGCTGCCTTCGGGTGCTCTAAGTCAATAATACCTTCTAATGTTAATGTCATTGTACCGCCGTTCTGAGCTGCTATCATCGATTTCATTGGAAAGAATGAAATCAGTGATATCAACAATATTAACGGTGAATTAATTGACTTATTTTTAATAAAAAATTTCATAGCCCCTCTTAAAATTTTAATAAGGTAAGAGTCCGGTATAACAAATTATTGGCAATTAATAGAGATAGTACGGATTGCCTGTCCTTTACTTATATTAATGCTGCCTAAGTTAGAGAATGACGCTAAACATTGTTGGTTGCTATTTGCACCCCAACGAATTTGCAATTTACCAGAATCAGGTAACCCACTCATAAATAACTGATTATTATCGCCAACAATACCTGTATTTTCTTCGGTTGCATTTTCTTCAATTAACGATGCTACAGCCCCAAACGGCAGCACAGTACCATTCGACATTTTTAAGTTGATAACAGCTTGATATCCAACTTTAGTATCAAATTTAACTTTAACAATTGCCCCTGCTGCGGGATAAACCGTTTTACTGGTTTCTCTAAGAAGAACATCATTAGGTAGTGTGTTGACATCCATATTTATAACATTTGCGTTATAAGGAGATATATAAGGATACAATGCATAACCTCGATTATTAACCTCTACATCTTGGTTACTTACCTTAGTACCAGCTGCACCTTCAGCTTCAATGATCGCCATACTATCCCCCATAGTACGCCCGAATAGAACACCACCCGAATGTAATAATAGGCCGCCATTGACACTTGCGTTCATTGATTGACTATTCTTAGAATAGCTATATGCAGAGGAAATATTACCCGAGGAACCTGAATAACCAGCACTTAAAGAACCACTATTCCCGACGCCTTTATTCCCATACCCTTGCGTAATACCATAATAAATTTTATTATCTAACAAGTTACCTGAAATTCCTGCTTGCTGATCAATATAGCCGTCATTATTCTGGCTAAATGAATAAGTACTATATATATCCTTCGCTAACACATTGTTAGTAAATATGCTGAACGGTATGCTGACATTTACTGATACCATTCTATTTTCAGGCCAAGATGTATTATCTTTTATCCTATCTATGCTGTATGTAATACCATAGTTTATTTTGTTATAAGTTCCGTTATATCCCATCACCATCTGACGAACTTCACGGTTGATTTCCCAGTAATCAGAGATGCTTCCTGATAAGAAAACACTACCATATTCTCCCAATCTTTGCGTTATAGAAGTGGTAAAACTCGCTCTCTGACGTTGGTTAATCCAAGGCGCAACCCCATCCTTCAACTTATAGTCATAGTTATTGAAATCAGCAAAACTAAAATAAGATCGAGTAGAATAGCGTAAAGCTGTTAAATCGATAGAAGTCCCTGTCGACATCATACTTTTCGAATAACGAACACGGTATGATTGTCCAGCGCGGTCTCCTAAATCGCCATCCATATTAGCCGTAGCATGGGTAATATCCATAGATAAAGCACCAAAAGTGCCTAGTGATACACCTAAGCCAGCTACTGCTGAAAAATAATTATCCGCAAATAATAGGCCACCATATAATGTACTATTTGTAGGCAGGCCATAAATTAAAGATCCTAAAAAGAAATCAGATCGTTTAGAATCAACGGTATACCCACCATCATAGCGACCAACACTGGTCTCATACTTATAGCCACCAGGTCTAAGCATCACAGGTAATGAGGAATACGCAACTGTGAAGGTTTTCTCAGTTCCATCTTCTTCCTTGACCGTAACATCTAAGTTACCCGCGTTACCTGAAGAATATATATCTTTAATTCTAAAGGCTCCAGGTGACACATATGTTTGATAAACAACATAGCCATTTTGTCTAATAGTAACCTGCGCATTAGACTGAGCAATACCTGCAACTTCAGGAGCAAAGCCTCGTTGGCTATTAGGAAGCATTGCCTCATCACTTGATATTTTAATTCCTTTGAATGGAATAGAATCAAAAACATCACTACCTGTAGATATTTCACCAACCATCATTGTAGATTTAATGGAGTGAAGGGCTCTCATTATATATGTATTAGTAAAGTCAGTAGATGATTCAGTATCGCCATTACTCTTAGAATAAGAGTAACTCATATTGGATCTCAGTCTCCAAGGACCTAAATTTAAGCCACTATTCAATGTTCCAAATAAACTATCACTTTTATTTGTTCCAGACGATGAATCTGTTTTATTTTTATTACCACTAATGAAGTAATTCAAAAATAATGCAGAAACACCAGTATCTAACATTGATGGATCAATATATCCTTGAACTTTATTGTCCATGTATATTTGAGGGACAGTGACTATTAATTTTAACTTACTAACATCAACTCTTACTGTTGCGTCTTTAATGTAGTCATTAAGTGATAATATTTTAACATCAGGAGATAAATTATTAAGCCCAGGCAGTGCTTTTACATTAACCCCCCAATTTTCCAAGGTTGTCTTATCAAATTCAGGTACAACAAGACCTTTTGAGTTTGCAACAAAATTAACATCTTGTTCGGATAGTATGTTTCTATTTATTTCGATCTGTAAGCGATAAACACCTGCCGGAATAGTATTGGATGAATTAAATTGAGATAAATCTAACTGGCTAGCATCAATTCCTAGCTGACTTTCAAGCATGCTCGGATCAAAATAATCGTCACCATATGAATACAGAGATAAGCTTATCAATGAAGATAGCAAACCAAGTTTTAATATTTTGTTTTCCATTCCTCTAGCCTTATATTATCTTTACATTCAAAATATGCAAGCGCTGAAAAATCATTATATGTTATTTAATAAATATAAAAGAAATTTCAATTAATTCTAAACACTTCAGTTCCAGCACCATTATCATCAAGAAAACGCCAACTTGCTACATTTATACTTTCATTAGTATTTTCTAATTTATAATAACTAAATGGTGAAACTAAAATGGAATCATTATAGTTCTTACCATTCATATTAAAATCAACAATTGTCATATAATAAGGGGTTGGATTATGAAATTGCCACCTTCCATCCTTATTTTTTAACTTTACCTGTTCAAAATTATTCTTATTTGGCTCAGGTATACCATTAGGCCGATAATATAATTTAATAATTATAGCTGTTACAAAAACCATTTCAGGCGTATCCCCTTTCTCTAAGTTTTTGCTAGTCGGTGGAATACCCCTTGCTTTCAAATAGAATCCTGACTCTCTATCTTTAGGTAGCTTAGAAACATTATCAGGATATATCCTAACCGCATGTTCTGTTTTACTTTTAATTTTGAATAAAGGAGGGCTAATTATAAAACTATCAGCATTCTTCTCATCCTTTATATCTAATAATAACATTTGAATTAATAAAGGGCTTTCACCCTCATTACGGATACTAACAACCTTATTCTTATCTGAATCTGTGAAAATAACTCTACTTTGGCCTAAAGATAATCCTCCAGCATGAAGGGTAAAGTGCCAAGCTAGTATTATTGTTAATATCAACCGTATCATCACATTTACCTATTTAATCTGCATAATATGACAATGTTAGTGTTGCTTTAAATGCCCCAATATTTTGATCTATCGAGCAATCAGCAACTTGGTTCTTACACATGACATAAGCATAAAATGTTTTAGTTACATTTTGAGTTTTAATATTCGACCATAAAACATTATTAGTTTCTGTAATAAAATCTGCAGATGATTGATTTGCATTATCATTTGCAGAGATTCTTACAGCAAACGTTTTTCCTGGATTATCTAAAAAACCATCATTTATTGTGTAGTTGCCAGTTAATTTAATATAATTATTATCAAAGCTATTAGTTTTACAGTTACTGATTACAACATCAAAAGCTTTCTTAATCTTTCCACTAGATGCATCCACCCCAAACTTAGATAAAGGCACATTTCCAAAATCAACAATATTCTTTTTACCACTATCACTAGTGACAGCAATATCACAGGTATTTTTAGGCACAGTTAAATCAAACGTAAAATCGTGTGTACCTGGTACTAAAGCTGTTGAAGAATAAGAAAAAAACATCACGTAAAAGGCCAATGTAACTCTACAACATATTTTATTTAGAGGCTTCACAGTTAATACCACCTATTAATTCTTATGGTTGAAGTAATACTATATCAACAGAGGCAACTAGTTCTCCAGGTATTGGCTGAGTAGTTCCAAGCTGGACAACATTTACTTCAAAATGATTCTCTAATTGGCTATTAGCTGTAACATCAAAACTAATTTCACCGCCAGCATTGAGGTTTACGACTTTACAATTGAGCTTATTCTCATCACAGTTTTTTAAAACAAACGCAGCTCCAGTAATATTATTAGTTGGATATATTTTATTACTATTATCAACTAAAGTTCCTATCCCAGGCGTTATTTTTATTTTAAATGGTGCTGGACCATCAGATAGATTAAAATCAGTGCAACTATATTTTAAAGAAAAGGGTTTCACATAGGTTTCATCGTCAACATTCGGTTTAATTTGAGGTGTTAATAATGGTTTATCAAATTTAACCGTCATCGATTCATATGATACTTCACACGTTCCTTTAGATACATTGCCGATAACTTCAATATCTAAAGCTGAAGCTCTTCCAATAAAGAAACACATGCCTATTACAATATAAATAGCACTTAAAATAGATGCCTTTATTTTGTTACTAATTGATTTTTCCACTAAAAGACTCCTCGCCACCTAAGTCATTAATAACTGTCCATTTAACTATACCATTACGGCCATTTGCCGGAGTTATATAACTGAAAGAGTCAAAAGGAGAAATCATTGTATTACGCTTTTTCATATTTAAATCAATTTTAACACCATTAACACTGAGCTTATTTAAAGAAATATAGTATGGTGAATTATTATTAATAATAATACCTGTACTACTAGAGCTTACCTCTAAGTTTTTATATGCGTCATATGGTGAGATAGATAATTTTGAAGGTCGGTAAAAAACCTTAATAATATTATTATAACCAATATTCATTGCAGATCCTTCTAAAGGACCATCAGTAGCAGGTATCATAGTAGCAGAGAAATAAAAAACACTCTCTCTATCTGTTGGTAATGAATTCGGTTGAGCAAAAATCCTAATATCTTGCGTTGCCCCTGAGTTGATTTTAATTAATGGAGGTGTAACTGAAAAAGGCGTTTTTGATGCTGAACCATCATTATTCATGCTTACCGAAAATTTTGCTAAATAATTAATATTTGTATTATTTCGAGCACCAACCGATACACTACTTTCACCCTGGACATATATTATTCGGGTCGCATTTAAACCAACACCGCCTGCTGCATAAACGTTAGTAGTAGTAATTAATGAAAACAGTAGAATTAAAGCTCTATAACAATCATTAACCACTTTTTTTCTTAAAAACGATTCTTTTGCTTTCATTACTTAATCCAATCATTAAAAACAATATTAAGAGGCTTTTTAATTAAAAAGCCTCTTTACTCGTATTAACTAATATTATTAGTTATAAGATACAGTAAATGTTACTGGTACGGATAATTTATCAGTAGGTACACCAGTTTTGGTAAGAATCAGATTAGCTTTCATAGGAATGACAGCACCACCATCTTTAGCAACTTTAGGGTCGATAACCACTACTGCATCTGCGTTAGGAGTAATATTAACTGCACCAGAAGCTAATTTAACTGCTAAAGCTTTAGATTCTTGGTTAGCAAACAGTGCTGGGAAACCAGCTGCTGCTTGACCTTGAGCGAATACGTTCATTGAAGTATCAGCTGCGTCAGCAGAACAGTTAGACAGAACTAAATCAAAAGATTTTTCATCACCTAAAACTGCATTTGGTGCTAAAGCATCAGTTACATCTTTAGTGAAAGTTCCCCAGTCAACAACAGAACCTGTAGTAGTTGAAGACACATCACAAGATTGAGCACGTAATTGGGCTTTGAATGTTACTTCCGCACCTTTCTTACCATCTGCAGCTAATGCAGAACCTGCTACCATAGAACCTGCTAATACTGCTAAAACCGCTAATTTTTTGTTGAATAACATATGTAAATACCTCTGTATTTATGTCGTCATGTAAGTAGTTAAAGACACAATTTTTATTAAAAACCAAGTTCACAATAATTGTTTACAAATACCTATGCCATTTTCATGAGCCTGGATAACTAACTGTCAACCTATTTAATTAAGTCAACATTGGGGGATATTAAAATCCGTTCAATACCCTTTTTTAAAACCAAATTATTGAACTGGTTTTAAAAAAAGACTATTTCTGTATCGCCGAAAATGAGAGACCAACATCAATATAGAAATAGTAAAATGGACAAAAATAAAATATATGAAAGTTTAATCAGCTATTATTGCAACTTGAATTCTGTATGAATAAAACCTAATTGTCTTTAAAAGCATTCCACACTTTTAATTCATCTCAAATTCACATTAGCTATTCCCGTTTGAAACAAAACGAAACAAACAAAAACATTATGCTGAACTTTTAAATACCTTGTTTCTTTCTGATACCAATATTAATACAGCAATATTAATTGTCAAAATAACACAAAAATAGACCTAAATTTAGCTTTTTAGTCTAAGATAATTATATAAATAGATATAAATACCAAAAAATGAAGAAATACTATAACTAATGATCGTCATTTAGATTAATTTATATTTATAAAGTCAACTTACTTATAAATATTTCAGGTAGTATTTAGTTATGTAAAAATCACACATTTTATTTAATTCTAAAAATCTAATAAAAGTGATATTAAAAACTATAAATACATGCATTGAAAATATTGAAATGAAAAAACAACTTAGTATACGATTCATTACACCATTACAACAGATAAGCGTAAGATAAGTCTTAATTGAAATTTACACTAAATGGCAATCTAAAACCTTACGTTTTGTGTGTTTTTTGTTAAACAACATCGAGTTTTTTGTTTAAGAAAAACAAAGAGGATAGGCTGGTTTTGAGTATTCTAATTATCTGTTTTTCCAGATAATCGTTTGCTTATATTTCCCTTTAAATAGAAAGAATATAAATATAAAACAATGTATCCCCGCGCATTCCTGATCTCAAAAATATGATAAGCTTATTAGCAGTAATTGTTTGCATTTTCGAATATTGAGGCCGATTAGATGAAAAGAATGAATGAAGAAAAAATCCTTGCAATGGCCGAGAATATTTGCCAATCAAGAGGCGTCAGGTTGACACCACAAAGAGAAACAGTATTACGCCTGATAGCACAGCAGCATGGCGCAATCAGTGCTTATGATTTACTTGACTTGCTACGTGAAATTGAACCTCAAGCTAAACCACCTACAGTTTATCGTGGCCTTGAGTTTTTAATGGAGCAAGGTTTTATCCATAAAATTGAATCAACGAACAGTTATGTCGTCTGTCACCATTTTGATAACCCGAGCCATATCTCTGTTATGTTAATTTGTGACCAGTGTGGAAGCGTAACGGAAAGTGATTGCACAACAATAGAAGCTGCAATCATTAATTTAGCAGATGAACACCAATTCCGCTTAAGACATACAGTGGTGGAAAACCACGGCTTATGTAAAAATTGTGACGAAGTGAATAGCTGCCAAGATCACGAACATTGTCATCATAACCATGAAGAACCTATATCCCAGAAGAAAAAATAAAAGACGGTATTGCTAAATAGTTTGATGAAATGCAAAGAGAAAATAGAGAAGAGAAAAAATATAAGAAAGGAAACAAAACAGGCAGACCTCAGAATAACACCATGAAATCTGCCTGCAATAATCATCCCGACTATAACCTGCTATTACAGCTAGCTACTAACAGAAATTAATACCAATCACTATTACGGATAACCCCAACAGCCAAACCTTCAATAGTGAAATTTTGCTGACGTAAGTCAACAATAATAGGTTCGAATTCTGGGTTTTCTGCTATTAATTCAACACGGTTACCCTGTTGCTTAAAACGTTTAACAGTAACTTCATCTTCGATACGAGCAACAACCACTTGCCCGTTATGGACATTCTGCGTTTTATGCACAGCTAATAAATCACCATCCATAATGCCAATATCTTTCATGGACATCCCATTCACACGCAACAAAAAATCTGCGTGTGGTTTAAATAGCTCAGGGTCAACTTGATAGTGACTTTCAATATGTTCCTGCGCTAATAATGGTTCGCCAGCGGCAACACGTCCAATCAGAGGTAACCCCTGGTCTTCTGTTTCTTCTTCAAGAAGCAGACGAATACCTCGGGATGCGCCTGAAACGATTTCAATAACCCCTTTGCGCGCTAAGGCCTTTAAATGTTCTTCTGCCGCATTAGGCGAACGAAAACCAAGGCTTGCTGCTATCTCAGCACGTGTAGGAGGCATACCCGTCTGCGAAATGTGATCGCGCACCAGATCGTAAACCTGCTGTTGTCGAGCCGTCAGTGCTTTCATTCCGTTCCCCTGTTTGTTTATACAGTCAAACTGTGAGTATATACAGGTAAATGAAGATTTGGAACAGTTAAATCGCTCAATTTAAGCATTTGTTATCGATTTACTTTCTTTTTACCCTATTAAGCACCCGAACGCCTTAGCCAGAGAAATAACGCTGCCATAATACCAGTGCCCAAATAAATAGCGCTAAGCCGATACTCACAAATACCGCAGCGGAACCAATATCTTTAGCTCTTCCTGACAGTTCATGATACTCACTACCAATACGGTCAACTACGGCTTCTATCGCACTATTCAATAATTCGACTATTGCCACGAGGACAACTGAACTCACTAACAAAATTCTATCTATATAGCTGATATCTAAATAAAATGCGATAAAAATTGCGATAATCGCAGCAACAGATTCCTGCCTAAATGCGGCTTCATTAACCCAAGCTGCCTTCAAACCTTTAAGGGAATATCCCGCCGCTTTGATCACTCGCGTGAACCCCTTAACTTGACTCGCCATATTTATTCCTTAAAAAATGCAAACAATAATCGATTTTTACGGTCAAAGTGAATTGTCAGTAACAGATCTAACCATGTATTTCTGGTATGATTGCGCAGCATTGTTAACAAGAGGCTATAATCATTTATGTCACTATGGCGTAAAATATATTACAACACGTTGAATTTACCACTTAAATTATTGGTAAAAAGTAAACTAATTCCTTCGGATCCCGTCACTGAGTTGCAGCTTGATGTCAACAGGCCAACCCTATACGTATTACCTTATCATTCGAAGTCTGACCTCCTCACGCTACGGCATCAATGCTTAGCTATTGGTCTGCCAGACCCTCTGGTCGACAATGATATCAATGGAACGAAGCTTCCGGCGTACGTTTTTATCGATGATGGCCCACGTGTTTTTCGCTATTATTCACCGAATCCACGTAAGGATTCAGTAAAAACTTTCCATGCTTATTTAGATTTGCATAAAAACAATCCAAATCTAGATATTCAAATGCTACCTGCATCCGTGATGTTTGGCCGCTCACCGGGTCGTGAAGGCCATACTCCAGCACCACCATTGAAACTGTTAAATGGGATTCAAAAATTCTTTGCAGTTTTATGGTTAGGGCGTGACAGCTTCGTGCGTTTATCACCCATTGTCTCAATTGGGAAAATGGCACAAGACCACGGCACAGACTCCATTATTGCCAACAAACTCGCCCGTGTCGCGCGTATTCACTATTCGCGCCAACGTCTAGCAGCAGTTGGGCCAAAACTCCCTGCACGTTATGAGCTGTTTAATAAGCTATTAACGTCTAAAGCGATTGAAAAAGCCGTTGAAGACGAAGCGCGTAGTAAAAAAATTCCACTCAAAAAAGCCCAGCAAAATGCCGTTGGGATGATGGAAGAAATTGCAGCCAATTTCTCTTATGAAGCCGTACGTTTAACGGATAGGGTTCTTAGTTGGACTTGGAACCGTCTTTATCAAGGCATCAATGTTCAGCACGCTGAACGGGTCCGCCAGCTTGCACAAGACGGCCATGAAATCGTTTATGTCCCCTCTCACCGTAGCCATATGGACTACTTACTGCTCTCATATGTGCTATACCATCAAGGGCTAGTTCCTCCTCATATTGCCGCGGGGATCAACCTCAATTTCTGGCCAGCAGGGCCGATTTTCCGCCGTTTAGGGGCCTTTTTTATTCGCCGAACGTTCAAAGGCAATAAGCTATATTCGACCGTTTTCCGCGAATATTTAAGTGAGTTGTTTGCCCGAGGTTACTCCATCGAATACTTTGTGGAAGGTGGGCGCTCACGTACCGGTCGTTTATTACAGCCTAAGACGGGTACCCTCTCAATGACGTTACAAGCGATGTTGCGCGGTGACTCACGCCCTATCACCATCGTTCCTATCTACATTGGGTATGAGCATGTGATGGAAGTGGGAACTTATGCCAAAGAACTTCGCGGCGCAGAAAAAGAGAAAGAAGGCTTTTTCTCTATGGTTCGCGGCTTACGTAAATTGCGTAACCTAGGCCAAGGGTATGTTAACTTCGGTCAACCCATTTCATTACCTCATTACCTTAACCAGCGCGTGCCTGATTGGCGCGACTCTATCGACCCTATCGAACCACAAAGACCAACGTGGCTAAACCCAACGGTCAGTTCGTTAGCCGATAACATTATGGTCAATATTAATAATGCAGCCGCAGCCAATGCGATTAACCTGTGTGCGACTGCGTTACTGGCTTCTCGTCAACGCTCACTCACTCGTGAGCAACTGATTGAACAAGTCGACTGTTACCTGCAATTATTGCGCAATGTGCCATACACCGCAGATGCGACGACCCCAAATAAAACAGCAGAGCAATTGTTAGAACATGCTTTGCAAATGGATAAATTCGAAGTCGAAAAAGACAGCATGGGGGATATTATTATCCTTCCTCGCGAAAATGCCGTCTTAATGACCTATTACCGTAACAATATCCATCATTTATTGGTATTACCATCACTAATTGCTAGTATTGTATTGCACTATGAACGCATTAGTCGCCAAGACATTCACTATCAAGTAGGCCAAATTTATCCGTTCTTAAAAGCAGAACTGTTTATGCGTTATAACAGTGATGAGCTACACGAGGCGGTAGATACGCTAATTGATGAGCTAAATAACCAAAAGCTGATTTGCTTAAAAGAAGACGACATGGTGGTGTTAAATCCTCGCCGTATTCGTCCATTACAGCTCTTAGCTGCTGGCGTACGTGAAACTCTGCAACGTTATGCAATCACATTATCATTACTCAATGCGAGCCCTGAAATCAGCCGTAATACGCTGGAAAAACAAAGCCGTATCCTTGCACAACGCCTTTCTGTTTTGCATGGTATCAACGCTCCTGAATTCTTTGATAAAGCGGTATTCTCCACATTGGTCGATACCCTAAGAGAAGAAGGCTACATTGATAATAATGAAAATGATATCTTTGTCACCAATGCGCAAAAACTGTATGCCGTTCTGGCTCGATTGATGTCACCTGAGATTCGCTTAACTATTGAAAGTGTTAGTCAAGATGATGAGTTTTCTGAAAAAAAACCAACTGAAAGCACGCAATCTCCGGAACAAGTGAAAAGCTAATCGCCTTTTCTCAAGCCAATAAAACAAAAAAGGTCATGTTAGAAATAACATGACCTTTTTCACTTTGGCTCAATAACTGTAATTTAAAAATAACTGATAAAAATACCAATAAACAATATTAAGCCAACAAAGTTATTGTTCATAAAAGCTTTAAAGCAAGGCGCACGTTCACGGTTAACCATCAATTGCTGCTGATAGATAAATAAACCCGCAACTAACACTAATGAAATATAATAAAGGGTTCCTAAACCCGCCAGTGAGCCAATCACCAATAATAAGCCAACCATCAGTAATTGCAGCAAACCAATAATCAGTTTGTCATATTGCCCGAATAGAATAGCGGTTGATTTCACACCAATTTTTAAATCATCATCGCGGTCTACCATTGCATACTGAGTATCGTAGATCACCGACCAAATAATATTAACTAAAAACAGTAACCAACAAACAGCTGGCAAAGTTTCACCAACAGCAGAGAAAGACATTGGAATTGACCAACCAAAAGCCGCACCTAATACCACTTGGGGTAAATTACTGACTCTCTTAACAAAGGGATAAACCCATGCCAAAGCCAAACCTGCAACCGACAACCAAATGGTCATGGAATTGAGTGTCAAAACTAGCAGAAAAGAGAGGCCAACAAGGCTTGCAAACAATATTTTTGCTTCTTTTTCTGTTACGTCCCCACTCGGGAGTGGGCGGTGTTTAGTCCGCTCTACGTGGCCATCAAAATGGCGGTCAGCAAAATCATTAATGACACAACCAGCAGCACGCATAAAGAATACGCCAGCAGTAAACACAATCAAAAGATGTAAACTTGGCGTACCTTGAGCCGCAATCCATAATGCCCAATACGTCGGCCACAATAGCAACAATGAGCCAATGGGTCTATCAATACGCATTAAACGGCTGTATGCATGCCATTTACTTAGCGTCATACTTCCCTCCACTTTATCGTGCTCCTTTTCGAATTCCATCATACTTCAAATTAGGTATATTTTAATACCACCAAACTCGGCAACTTACTGATTTATATTTGTTGGCATAGTGTCATTGCAGAGACCTGAAAACTCAAAGTACTTAGGATAGTTAGCGATATGCAGGTGATTCAGGTAAAAATATTTCTGTTAACAGCAACGGTTTATTCGATAGTCTTAACCGAGAACTACGTACCCACCGGTTTGCGCAAGAACCAATATGGATATAATCTCGAGTTAAACTCTCGCGGCTAAATAAATAACGCCCTAATGGCATTCTCCCAATATCCACCAGTTGTTGGTCATCATCAGTCAGTGTTTCTTCAGGGATTATTGTTCGGCCCAGTAACCAAGGGATACCATCTCCATACATGACAACTTCTCTGACCCAATAACGTGGGCTTTCAGGTAGAGACTGCACTTCATCCGCGCTCAGCTTATCTTGCGATACATAGCGCTCTAAATAAGGTATCACGGTAACTTGCTGGCTATGCTGCTCAAAACGTTTTGTCATGGAGCCAAGCTCTAGTAGCCAATCTAATATATTGGCAGGCACTATTTTATCGTTTTTATCGTTCTCCGCCAGCCAGTGAATCGGCTGAGAAGTAAAAAGCGTTTCATCCATTACTTAAAATTCCACCATGAATAACATGGTTATGATTTACTGTATTTCTTACGCAATAGGATATCACGTTGTTTTACGACAAGGTTAAAGTTAGCTAACAATTTATATAAAAAGTCACATTTTCAACACAAAATGTAAAAATATAGTGAAAAATTTTTTAATTACTAGCAAGTTATCGATAATAATAAAATTCATTAATATCGTAACAAAATGAATTTGTTTGATTAAAAAATAGCCTGATGGACAGTATGTCAGTTAAACAATGTAAGGTAGGAACTTCCTACCTTACATTTAACTATTTAAATAATACGTTATTAATTTATCGCCAAGCTTTGTAGCTGTTAATCAAACCGTTGGTCGAGCTATCATGGCTACTCACGGTATCATTATTTTCTAATTCAGGCAGGATACGGCTTGCGAGTTGTTTACCTAACTCCACGCCCCATTGGTCGAAAGTAAAGATATTTAAAATCGCCCCTTGAGTGAATATTTTGTGCTCATACATCGCAATCAATGCACCTAACGAATATGGCGTGATTGATTTCAATAAGATAGAGTTAGTTGGGCGGTTGCCTTCAAACACCTTATAAGGCGCAACATATTCCATATCCGCGACATTTTTACCTTGCGCAGCAAACTCGGCATCAACCACTTCACGAGTTTTACCAAACGCCAGTGCTTCGGTTTGCGCAAAGAAATTAGATAATAATTTTTCGTGATGATCCCCTAACGGGTTATGGGTTACCGCAGGTGCGATAAAATCACATGGGATCATCTTAGTTCCTTGGTGGATCAACTGATAAAACGCATGTTGGCCATTGGTTCCCGGCTCACCCCAAATAATCGGGCCTGTTTGATAAGTAACAGGTTTTCCATCACGACCAATATATTTACCGTTCGATTCCATATTACCTTGTTGGAAGTAAGCGGCAAAACGATGCATGTATTGGTCGTATGGCAGAATCGCTTCAGTTTCCGCTTCAAAAAAATTGTTGTACCAAATACCAATCAAACCTAACAACACGGGGATGTTCTTTTCTAGCGGAGTTTGGGTGAAATGTTTATCCATCGCATGGGCACCGTTCAATAATTGAACGAAATTATCAAAGCCGACCGATAAAATAATGGATAAACCAATCGCTGACCATAATGAATAACGGCCACCAACCCAATCCCAAAATTCAAACATATTGTTGGTATCAATACCAAACTTCGCGACTTCTTCGCCATTCGTTGAAAGTGCCACAAAATGCTTAGCCACTTGACTTTCATCTTTTGCCGCAGCCAAGAACCAATCACGAGCAGAATGCGCATTCGTCATGGTTTCTTGCGTTGTAAAGGTTTTGGACGCAATTAAAAACAGTGTTGTTTCTGGGTTCAGCTTTTTCAGTGTTTCCGCAATTTGCGTACCATCCACATTCGATACAAAATGCATGTTTAGGTGGTTTTTGTATGGACGCAGTGCTTCTGTCACCATAAATGGACCAAGGTCTGAACCACCAATACCGATGTTCACCACATCCGTAATCGCTTTACCGGTGTAACCCTTCCAATCACCGCTGATAATACGCTGACTAAATTGCTGCATTTTTTCCAATACTGCATTCACTTCTGGCATGACATCTTTGCCATCAACATAAATAGGGGTGTTATCGCGGTTACGCAAAGCAGTATGTAGTACCGCACGGTCTTCAGTACGGTTAATTTTTTCACCTTGGAACATACTGTTAATGGCGCTTTCTAGCTCTGTTTCTTTTGCTAAGGCCAATAAATGTTCCAATGTTTCTTGCGTAATTCTATTTTTGGAGAAATCCACTAAGATTTGACCATCGAACGTTGCCGAAAAATGAGTGAAGCGGTCTTTATCCTGTGCAAACAAATCGCGCATATGGACATTTTTCATTTGCGCAAAATGTTGCTCTAGCGCCCGCCATGCAGCCGTCTGGCTTGGATTAATACTTCTCATGGATAACACTCTCCAAATAATTTTAATTAGAAATAGATTGTACCCCGTCACGAAAACGAGACTTATCGGTTTTCTGCGTTATATTGATATTCCCCAATTCTGCCGCACTTTTCCAGACTTAATTACCCATTTTATTAAAATACACACTTTCTAGACTGATACGTATACAAAAGTATATGATCCGGTTATCTGAGCGCAGTCAACACCCAAA
>NZ_JAMPPE010000035.1:0-35408 GCF_028480905.1 Providencia sp. PROV156
ACATACTAGTGTATGCCTCTATTGTGTTTTTTTGCATCTTTTCATCGAAACTAAATGATATAAAGAAAAATAAATATCTATCATTGAAACCTCAAAGATTCCTGAGAAAGAAAGCTATGGGAACAATAATCATTCCAATCGGCAAAAGCGACTTTTCATTAAGCGTGTTTACCATTAGAGTATACCATTGATATTATTATGAGTTACCACAGATTTTATGCGGCTTTTACCATTTGATTTATTTTTTAGGGAGGGGGAGTAATTTTGAAAAAATTGTTCCTCATTGTTATTGGATGGTTAGCTGTTGCGCTGGCTTTTGCTGGCGTTATTCTTCCTGTTTTGCCGACTACGCCTTTCTTGTTATTAGCGGCATGGTGTTTTTCTCGTTCATCTCCACGCTTTCACCATTGGTTATTATATCGCTCTTGGTTTGGGGGATATATCCGTCACTGGCAAAAGCATAAAGGGCTACCGAAAGGGGCAAAACCAAAAGCAATCATATTGATAATACTCACTTTTTCACTATCAATCTGGGTTGTTAGCTATTTATGGTTAAAAATTGGTTTATTGGCACTGTTGTGTTGGCTGCTTATTTTTATGTATCGGCTTCCAGTTGTTGATGAACAAATTGCCACGAAAAAGAAAAAAGCCCCATAAATTATGTAGCGTAATCTATGAGGCGTGATAGAAGTTGCTCTGTTAGCTTAGAAATTATTCAGGAGCTTTAATATAGCGTTCGAATACATAATCTAAGTTACTGTTTAGCCAGTTTTTTCCGCAAATATCCTCTTGTAGGAGAACTTGTTTAATGACTTCTGGCGTTAAAAGCTGTTCAGCTTCATGGGATAAAGGCCAGTAGCTAATATGCCAAGGTTCATAGGCAACCCCTGCATTTTTTGCAGTGAAAGGGCGATAAAAATCAAATGTCGCCATGTTATCCGTCAGCCAGTGGTTCAGTTCAGCAAAATAGCCGTCAGTTTCATATTCCCAAGGCTCTAACTGTAACGTTTGCCCTGAAGGAATACGTAATGGGTCATAAACATCTATTTCGGTTCCCCAATGGTGGCGGCTTGCACCGGGTAATGCTGACCAATGTAAAATAGCTTCACAAAGCTCGCCTTCAGAAAGCGTTGTAATATCTAAAGGTTGGCTTTGTGCATCAAGAACAGGGCGGAGACCGGTAAATTTTTCATTCCAAATTAACTGTTGACGTGAAAAATCACGAAATGCACTTGCCGATTGTAACTTGAACCCTGACTTTACAGCCGCTTGTTGCATGGCTAAAAATGCTTTGGTGGCATTGAACTGTAGGCGATGAGAACCGCCAAGTGTCACTAAATGGTCAGTTGAGCGGCCTGTTAACATGGCAATAGTGATCATAATAACAATAACTCCATGACCCGTTCATAAATTAAGGCCAGCTGTTGCAAGTCTTTGACGCTAACGCATTCGTCAACTTTATGTATGGTGGCATTCAGTGGACCGAGCTCAATAACTTGAGTCCCCATTTGGGCGATAAAACGGCCATCGGAGGTTCCACCGCTTGTGGATAACTCTGCATTAAGACCAGTTAATTCATGAATTGCTTGCAAAGTTGCAGTGACAAGTTCTTGTTTTTCAGTTAAAAATGGTTGCCCAGATAATGACCACTCTATTTTATATGTTAAGCCATGGCGTTCTAGCATGCTAGTGACCCTGTCACGTATTTGTGTGTCGGTTAATTCGGTGCTAAAACGAAAATTAAATTGAACAAATAACTCACCAGGGATCACATTACTTGCCCCTGTACCACCATGAATATTGGCAATCTGCATAGTGGTGGCAGGGAAGAATTCGTTGCCGTTATCCCAAATAGTTGATGTGAGTTCTTGCAAAAAAGCAGTTGCTCGATGTACCGGGTTATCCGCTAAATGAGGATAGGCAACATGCCCCTGGGTTCCCATAATGGTAAGATTTGCCGTAATAGAGCCTCTACGGCCATTTTTTATGATGTCGCCTAAATGAGATTGGCTTGAAGGCTCACCGACTAAACAGTAATCAACGCGTTCATTACGTGCCATCAATGTTTCGACCACTTTGACCGTGCCATCTAGCGCATCGGCTTCTTCATCTGATGTGATTAAAAAGGCCAAACGCCCTTGATGCTGAGGGTGCTTTTTGACAAAGCGCTCTGCGGCGACAACCATTGCTGCGACTGAGCCTTTCATATCAGCAGCACCGCGGCCATACAAATGTTGATTGATAATTGTCGGGTTAAAAGGGGGTGTTTGCCAATTTTCACTATTGCCTGCTGGTACGACATCGGTATGGCCTGCAAATGCGAGGGTTGGACCTTGAGTACCTCGATGTGCCCAAAAATTTAATGTGTTACCAAAATGCATTGGTTCAACGGTAAAACCGAGTTGGTTTAAACGCTCAGTCAGTATCGCTTGGCAACCTTGGTCATCAGGGCTGATAGAAGGGCGTGAGATCAGTTCTTTGGCAAGTTGAATAACTGGGCAATCCATCATAACCGCCTGATTATCGAATGAAGTTTTGGTAGTCATTTGCGCTAAACCCAACTAAGTAACGGTTATCTGGAGAAACAAGTACGGGTCTTTTGACCATGGCGGGCTCTGCAATTAGCACTTTTTTCGCGCTATTTGAGTCAACCACTGCATTTTTTTCATCATCAGTCAGTTTACGCCAAGTTGTTCCTCGTTTATTTACTAACACTTCCCAATCAATATGTTCCATAAAGGTAGAAAGTAATTCATCGCTAATACCATCAACACGATAATCATGAAACTGATAGTTAACTCCATTGTCTTCTAAGTAACGGCGTGCTTTTTTAATGGTGTCACAGTTTTTAATTCCGTACATGATATAAGGAGAGTTAGATGTATTGGGCATATGATTTTCCTCAAAAAACTAGCGATAATCCATACATAATGAGGCAAAAATCGCTTAGGATCTAGCCCAAATGTGAGAAATATATAATAAACTTATAATTAAATTATTCGTAATTTAGCTTTGTTAATTAATATAATTAGAAAAAATTATCTTGAACGCATATAAATTAAGCTAGCTTCAAGACGAGAGCGAACACGTAATTTTTTAAGAATATTTCTAATGTGAACTTTAACCGTTTCTTCAGAAATAAAAAGTAAGTTAGATATTTCACGGTTTTTTAAACCTACAGCCATTTCATGTAAAATTTCAGATTCTCGCCGTGTCAGTGATGAGAGTGGGTCATTATAATTATGACGAGAAATAAGATGCTGATATATTTTTTCACTGAAAACTAATTGCCCTCTAGAGGCTTTCTTCATACTATAAAATAACATGTCAAGCTCACTGCTTTTTAATAAATACCCTTGTGCTCCTGCATCAATAGCGCCATATATATCTGTTTTAATTGTTGAAGCAGATAACACTAATAAGTAGCTATTATTGCAGTGCTTACGAAGTAATCGTATCGTTTCAAATGTTTTAATACCTTGAATATTGGTATCTATAATAATTAGATTAGGCTGTAGCTGCCTTGCAATGCTTAAGGCCTCGTAACAACAAGAGGACTCTGCTGTGACAATAAAGTGCGTATCGGTATTTATGAGCTGTCGCAATCCCAAGCGTATAAGAGGGTGCTCATCAACAATCATTACGGTATATTTAGACATAGAGGGTTCCTTTTTCATGTCTTAAAATTCAAGGTCTAGTTTGATACTTTCCATAAAATAGACAGTTTAATTTTGATATATTTATTATATTTAATTGGAGTATTAATAATTGTAAAATCAGTATGGGGAATTCTTAATGTTACTTCTTTGCTTAATATATTATATCCCTCGCTAATAACAATAAGATACTTGTTGATAATACATTAAAATTAGAAAATTCATATCTAATATTTAAATCAATATTAAACGGAGAAGGTATTTAAGATAGGGTTCATAATGTGATTAATTTTTTATATATATTAACCTCATAAAACTAATAATAAATTATTTTTAGTTAATATCTTAAAAATTAGAGAGGTGTTTCGATATAGTAAAATATAATCAATGTGATTACGTTTTACTCTAACGGTGACCTAACTCTATTGTAACTGAAAGATTTTTCTGGAAATTGCCAGTATGATCATGATTTGCTAGGGAGATGTGTTTATACTGTTATCGCTCTTACCTTACTTATTTTGAAAGGACTTGACGATGGATGACAAATTAAAACAAAGTGCTCTTGATTTTCATGAGTTTCCACATCCTGGGAAAATTACGGTTACCCCAACTAAACCACTAACAACCCAGAGAGATCTCGCATTAGCATACTCACCAGGTGTTGCAGTGCCATGTCTTGAAATTGCAGATGACCCACTTAAAGCTTATCGTTACACCGCTAAAGGTAACCTTGTCGGGGTCGTGTCTAATGGTACGGCTGTCCTTGGGTTAGGTAATATCGGTGCTTTAGCTGGTAAACCTGTCATGGAAGGAAAAGGTGTACTATTTAAAAAGTTTTCTGGTGTTGATGTCTTTGATATTGAAGTTGATGAAACAGACCCAGACAAGTTAGTTGATATCATTGCGTCTCTTGAGCCGACTTTTGGCGGTATTAATTTAGAAGATATCAAAGCACCAGAATGCTTTTATATTGAACAAAAACTTCGTGAGCGGATGAAAATCCCTGTATTCCATGATGACCAACACGGTACCGCAATCATCTGTACTGCCGCTGTTATCAATGGCTTACGTATTGTTAAAAAAGATATTGGTGATGTGCGTCTGGTGGTTTCTGGCGCAGGGGCGGCATCAATCGCTTGTATGAATTTATTAGTCGCGTTGGGGTTGAAACGCGAACATATCACCGTTTGTGATTCAAAAGGGGTGATTTACAAAGGCCGTGACGAACGCATGGATGTCACCAAAGCCGCGTATGCAATTGAAGATAACGGCCAACGTACTTTGGCTGATGCGATTCCTAATGCAGATATTTTCTTAGGCTGTTCAGGTCCACGTCTTTTAACGCCAGAAATGGTGAAAACCATGGCAAAAGATCCTCTAATCTTAGCATTGGCTAATCCTGAACCCGAAATTTTACCACCTTTGGCAAAAGAAGTTCGCCCTGATGCCATCATCTGTACTGGTCGTTCTGATTACCCAAATCAGGTTAATAACGTATTATGTTTCCCATTCATTTTCCGTGGTGCGCTAGATGTTGGCGCAACAACGATTAATGAAGAAATGAAACTGGCTTGTGTATATGCCATTGCAGACCTTGCATTGGCTGAGCAAAGCGAAGAAGTGGCTTCTGCGTATGGCAACCAAGATTTATTCTTTGGCCCTGAATATATTATTCCGAAACCATTTGACCCGCGTTTGATTGTGAAAATTGCGCCAGCAGTGGCAAAAGCAGCTATGGATTCAGGGGTAGCAACGCGTCCAATTGAAGACTTTGATGCCTATATCGAAAAATTAAATCAATTTGTTTATAAAACAAATTTATTCATGAAACCTATTTTCTCTCAAGCTAAGACGGCGAAAAAACGCATTGTATTAGCAGAAGGGGAAGAAGAGCGTGTATTGCATGCGACTCAAGAACTAGTGTCTTTAGGTTTAGCTTTCCCAATTTTAGTTGGGCGCCCAAGTGTGATTGAAATGCGTATTCAAAAACTCGGCCTACATATTGAGTTAGGTAAAGATTTTGAAGTAGTTAATAACGAAAACGACCCGCGTTATAAAGAATATTGGCAAGAATACTACCAAATCATGAAACGTCGTGGTATTTCCCAAGAAATGGCGCGCCGTGCGGTGATTAATAACCCAACCTTAATTGGTGGGATCATGGTGTTGCGTGGCGAAGCCGACGGGATGATTTGTGGTACGGTGGGCAGTTATGGCGAACACTATGAAGTTGTTAAAGATTTATTTGGTTTCCGCGAGGGTGTTCATGCAGCAGGTGCAATGAATGCATTGTTATTACCAACGGGTAATACGTTTATCGCAGACACTTATGTCAATGAAGACCCTTCACCGGAAGAGCTAACTGAAATCACGTTAATGGCAGCGGATACAGTAAGACGCTTTGGTATTGAGCCAAAAGTGGCTCTGTTATCGCGTTCTAGCTTTGGTTCTTCAGATTGCGCATCTGCACAAAAAATGCGTGATACGCTAACGATGATCAAAGCACGTGACCCACATTTGGAAATTGATGGTGAAATGCATGCGGATGCCGCATTAATTGAATCTATCCGTAAAGATGTGATGCCTGATAGTCCATTAAAAGGTTCAGCAAATTTATTAATTATGCCAAATATGGAAGCAGCACGTATTAGTTATAATTTACTGCGTGTCACAAGCTCTGATGGTGTGACTGTCGGGCCAGTGTTAATGGGGGTTGCGAAACCTGTGCATATATTAACACCAATTGCTTCGGTACGTCGTATCGTGAATATGGTGGCATTGGCAGTGGTTGAAGCACAAACAAATCCACTCTAAGGGTTAATATTAATTAATTTGTGTTAAAGGCTTCTATGGTTTCATAGGAGCCTTTTTGTTGAAAATGATTCTCATTATCTGTATCTTGTGAGCTTGACTACATAAGATGGAAAGCATAATGATTTCAATTAGATTGACCTCTCGAATAGCCACTTTAATGGTTGGGTTATTTTTTCTTATTGGTTGTACACAAAAAATTGAGCCAACAAACGTACAATTGGATAGCCAGCTAACAGCAAGCGACCAAATTATTGACTTAGCAACAGGTAAGTCTTTAACACCTCAGCAATTAGTTGAGCAGCTTGCTCAATCTCCACGTGTGATTGTTGGAGAAAAGCATGATAACCACTATCACCACCAAATTGAGCAATGGCTTGTACAGGAAATGCCAAAAATACGGCCTCAAGGTGCGGTTTTACTCGAAATGCTGACACCGTCACAGCAAAAAGGTGTGAGTCGAGTACAGGCACAGATGCAGAGTAATCCTTATATTCGTGACGAAAAGTTACAGTCCGCCATAAAATGGAACAGTGGTTGGCCTTGGGAACAGTATGGGGCTTTAATCCGTCATTTGCTAAGCTCACCTTATCCATTACTTTCTGCAAACCTAGATAAAGAAGAGGTGCTTTCCGCCTACTCTAACCCATCATCAATAATGGGGCAGTATTCGACTCAGCCTATTGTTCAAGAACTCATCAGTAAAACGATTGAAAGCTCTCATGGTGGGGAACTTACAGCGGAACAAGTGGTAAAAATGACCTTTATACAGCAGTTGCGTGACCGCCGTATGGCAGAGTCGTTATTAAATGCACCTACACCCGCGCTCTTATTTGCAGGTGGCTACCATGCAACAAGAGCTATTGGGGTACCTTTACATGTGCAAGACCTCGCACCTGACGAATCAGTCAAAGTGTTAATTATTTCAGAGAGAGGGGAAGAAATAGACCATTTACATGCTGATTTTGTTTGGTATACCCCTAAATGATGACTAAATAATAGCAACCTAATGATTTCAAAAAAGTTAATTTTGTGAAGTATTCTTTATTTTCATTAAGAAATGATTTCCATTTTCATTTGTTATTAATTATCATTTGCGTTTATGTGAAGATACATAAGTACATAAGATAAAAATGAGTATAACAACATTTGAAAATGAGTATTTAAAGCGAACGACGAAGATGAGTGGGTGGTTCGCATTGGCAATTGCTCTTCATGTCGCTGTGGTTGGGGGCTATATATGGGTAACTTATAATCAACAATGGGAAGAGCTATTGCCTCCACCATCAGTGGTGATGGAAATTTCGATAGAGTCGCAAGCCGAACAATTGACAGAAGTTAACATTGGTCAACTACAAGAGTTAGCGGTGGCAAGTCAGGCACATGAGGCTCCATCAGAAGAGAAAATTATCCCACCATTAGCCATCAATGAGCAGGCAGAAGTGCAAGTGGCTAAGACGGTGAGTACAAAACGAATAGCTGAAGTAAAAAAACAAAAGCGTGAAAAGCAGGTGGTTGAACAAAAACAAGCGACTGATTCAAAAGCCAATGATGCCCCTGTCACCAGTGATGCAGCAGCGCCATTACAGACTCAGAAAATTGCCGCAGAATTTAATAGCCAGTCACAATCGATAGAGAATGCGAAAAGGCTGTGGGAAGCACAAGTATTGGGTAAATTAAATAAATACAAGCGTTTCCCTGAAGATGCCGTAAGGCGAGGGCGAGTTGGTCAATCAGCAGTAACATTTACGGTTGACCCACAAGGTTTTTTACTTGATAGCGAGCTGGTGAGTTCATCTGGAACGCGATCGTTGGATAGAGAAGCCTTGCAGGTTTTATCAAGAGCGGCACCTTTACCTGAACCACCTACCGAGATTTTAATCAACGGGCAGGTGACAGTCAGTATCCCTATTGATTTTACTCTTAATGAAAAATAGATTGGATGAATTATGCGTAATAAACTTACTGAGTTTTGTCTTATTACATTACTTGGTTTATATGCAGCAACCAGTGCTGCGGAGGATAGAATGTCAGCACCAATAGCCAAAAAACAACCACATACAATGACTACTCACGGAGATGTCCGTGTTGATAACTATTATTGGTTAAGAGATGACCAACGTGAGTCTCCAGAAATTATCGAATATCTAACGCAAGAAAATGACTATACAAAGCAACAATTAGAGAAAGGTGAGTCGTTAAAAAAAGAGATTTACGATGAACTATTTTCGCGTATGAAGCAGGACGATGAGTCAGTTCCCTATAATTATAATGGTTATACTTACCGCTCACGAGTGGTTGCGGGAAAAAATTATTCTATCTATGAAAGACGTCCGGTAAATAGTCAGGGTGAATGGGTTGTATTAGTTGACGGTAATGAACGTGCCGAAGGCACAGAATATTATCGTATGGGCGCGTTAGCTATTTCGCCAGATAATACCACGCTTGCCATTGCCGAAGATCGTCAAGGGCGTAATGAATTTGCAGTGTCATTTCGAAAAATTGATGAGAGCGAGTGGCAAGAGAATGTATTAACCAATACATCAGGGAATATTGTTTGGGCTAATGATAACCAAACGCTATTCTATGTGAATAAAGACAAGCAAACATTGCTTCCTTATCAAGTGGTTAGGCACCAATACGGTACACAGCAAACTCAAGACAAACTGGTGTATGAAGAAAAGGATGATACTTTTTACGTTAGTTTAGCGAAATCGACGTCAAAAGATTTTATTTTAATAGGTATCACGAGTACTGAAACTTCTGAATATCGGTTAATTGATGCAAATCAGCCACAAAATGACGCTAAAATCTTAAAACCACGTCAAGTTGGGGTTGAGTACTATCCTGATCATTTCAATGGTAAATTCTATATTCGTTCTAATCACCAGCACCCATTGTTTGGTTTATATATTGCAGACAATATTTCAGCGCCGTGGGTAAGCTTTATTACACCACGTGATGGGGTTGATCTTGAAGGTTTTGCGTTATTTAATAACTGGTTAGTGGTAGAAGAGCGCCAAAACGGCTTAGTAAATATTCGCCAAATCAGTTGGTTAACGCATAAAGAAAACCAAGTGAGCTTTGATGACCCAACTTACATGGCGTGGATTGGGAATAACCCTGAGCCTGATACGGACACATTACGCTACGGCTACTCATCAATGACCACACCGTCTTCAGTATATGAAATTAATATGCTGACTCAAGAAAAACAGCTTTTAAAACAAGAAGAAGTTAAAGATTTTAATAAGCAAAATTACCAAAGTGAGCGTATTTGGGTCACTGCACAAGATGGGATAAAAGTCCCTGTTTCCTTAGTTTACCGTAAAGATCTTTTCAAACATGGTCAAAATCCATTGTTAGTCTATGGTTATGGCGCTTATGGATATGGCATAGACCCTTCTTTTAGTTCATCTCGTTTGTCTTTATTGGATCGCGGTTTTGTTTACGCGATTGCACATATTCGTGGTGGTGGTGACTTAGGTAAAAATTGGTACATACAAGGCAAAACAATCCACAAAATGAATACATTTACTGACTTTATTGATGCAACCAAAGGGTTATTATCAGAAGGTTATGGTAAAGCAGGGCATGTGTATGCCATGGGGGGCAGTGCGGGTGGCTTATTAATGGGAGCGGTGGTGAATATGGCGCCTGACTTATACGAGGGTGTTGTTTCCGCTGTTCCATTTGTAGATGTGGTAACCACAATGTTAGACCCATCAATTCCTCTAACTACTGGGGAATACGACGAGTGGGGTAACCCTGAAAATGAAGAGGATTACTGGCGAATTAAAGCGTATAGCCCTTATGACAATATCAAAGCACAACATTACCCACATATTTTAGTGACGACAGGGTTACATGATTCCCAAGTTCAATACTGGGAACCTGCAAAATGGGTGGCTAAATTGCGAGATATTAAACAAGGTAATTCATTATTATTATTAGAAACGAATATGAATGCGGGCCATGGCGGTAAATCAGGGCGTTTTAATGCACTCGATGATATTGCCCAAGAATATAGCTTTATTCTTATGCTTGAAAATAAAGACAAATATTTTCCATATTTAAAATAATAATTAACCTATAAAATTTAGGTGATTTTAGGCCAGCAACAAGATTAATCACATTGTTGCTGAGCCTTTTCACAGGCACTATTTGGCCTGTGCTAGCGGTGTGAGCGTATGACACTCAGTACGTTTACAGGAATGGTTTAATGAATAATAAAACAATAATTATGGTAGCTGGCATTATTGCCACTAGCTACCAAGGGATCGCTTTGGCTGAAAATACACAGCAGCAAAATAAGCAGAAAGAAGGTGTGGTTAATTTTAGCCAATTAAAAGTTTCAGGTGCGCAGAAACAAACCCCATTAGTCAAAGCATTAGAAAAACCAGGTGCTTATAGTGCGGTTGGTACAGAAAATAAATTGCAGTCGATGGATAAAATTATTCGCACCATGCCCGGCACCTATACTCAAATGGATGCCAGCCAAGGTACGGTTAACGTCAATATTCGTGGACTGAGTGGTTTTGGTCGCGTGAATATGATGGTTGATGGTATTACACAAAGTTATTATGGTATCTCACCGAGCAAATATACCCACGGTATGCAGCCGAGTAATGATTTTGGTTCATTAATTGATCCAAACTTTATTGTCTCAGTGGAAGTGGAGAAAGGGCAGTTGAATGGCAGTAATAGCATTAATGCTTTAGCCGGAAGTGCGAATTTCCGCACTATCGGAATTGATGACGTCATTTTTAACGACAATTTATACGGACTGCGTAGTAAAGCTAACTGGGGGGATAATGGTCTCGGTTATAACGGAATGGTTGCCGTTGCGGGTAAAACGCAATTACAGGATGATGGTTACTTTGGTGGTTTAATTGCAATTAGTGGTCATAATATTCCCGGAAGTTATAAGAATGGAGACGGCTTTGACAGTGATGAATTTGCCACAGATCCCTCATTCAAACAAAAGCCACAATCTCAATTGGCAAAGTTGAAATATAAACCTAATGATCGCCATGAATTGGAATTCAGTGGGCGTTTTTTGCAAAATAAACTTACCAGCAGAAAGATTAATAGTGAGGACTATTATCTAAAATATAAATACACTCCATTAAATGAATTAATTGACGTAGAAATACTGGCAAGCCATGGCAATAATGAACAAAAATTTCAAGGTGATCCTATTGGTGGAGCCTTTAAAAATGCCATATCTAGAAATAAATCCGATAGTATAAATTTATCCAATACGAGTCATTTTTCTTATGGAGATGTGGATTATAAATGGCAAGTTGGTTCGAAATTAATGAAAACCAAATACCAAAAAACATCTCAACCTGTTGAAGACCCTAACACCCAAATATATAACCCATTTTCACCGAGTGGCACGCAAGATATCGTGAGCTTATATACCCAATTTGAAGGGAAATATGATATCTATACCGCTACATTTGATCTTAATTATCTTAATTATAAAGTTAAAGGTTATAAACCTGCGTGTGATGAAACCGAAAAATGTTTCCCCCAAGAAGCCAGTACATTGAATATCAAGGATAGAGGTATTAACCCTGGTGTTTTATTATCAGCACAAATTATTCCTGAGTTTCAACCTTTTGTTAGTTATGCTCACTCGATGCGTGCACCTAATTCCCAAGAGGCTTTTTTCTCGCAAAATGGTGGTCAGAGCATGAACCCATTCCTAAAAGGGGAAAAGTCGAAAACATGGCAAGTTGGGTTTAATAGCTTCAAGCCTGACTTAGTTGTAGAGGGCGATCAATTCAATATGAAAGCTCTGTGGTTCCATACACATATTAAAGACTACATTACTAGCAAATCATTTATGTTGTGCCGAGCAAACTCACAAGAAGAGTTTGATTGGTGCTTGATTAACGATGATGTTTGGAATAAAGAAAACCCAGATATTTTTCAGCGTGCAGATATGTATGTTAATGATCCTAGAGATGTGAATTTACGAGGGTATGAGTTGCAAGCCAATTATGATGCAGGTGTATTTTATTCAATGGTTTCATATACCAAAGAGTCAGGAAAACAACCGGTTTCTATTAATAGTACCTCCGTATTTAGTGCAGGGGATTTCACTCAATTACCTGACTATTACCTAACATTAGACTCAGGTGTACGCTTATTTGATGAAAAACTGACACTCGGTTCAACGATTACATGGACTGGCCCCTCCAAACGGATTAGCCCAGTACCCGATGGCGACCAAAATGGTGATGCTATGACGGAGAAATATGAGAAACAACCAACTATTGTTGATGTATATGCAGATTATGAAATTAATAAAAACGTTAAATTGATGATGACTATTAACAATGTGACGAATAAAAACTATACCGATGCATTAAATCGCGCAAATTCGGGGGCAATTATGGAAGAACGAGGGCGAAATAACGAAACGGGTAGAGGGCGTACTTATATGATTGGTGGGCAGGTACGTTTCTAACCAGTATATAAATTCACAACCACTTATCCCGTTATTTTAATCGAGATAAGTGGTTAAAATAATCACTTCGATACTATTTTTGTTTTAACTTTCTCAATGTGAGTAATTTGGCTTTCAACCCAACCATCATTAAGGCGTGTTTTCAGTGGTTGCCCTAATTTTACTTGGCTGGTTTTTTTCAACACGGTGCCTTCTGCCGTCTCACTAATACTAAAGCCGCGAGCAAGTGTTGCCAATGGGCTGACCGCTTCCATTTTCGAACAAGCAACAGCAAAACGTTGACGATAGCTATTGACCAAACTCGTGATCATATTTTGCAAATGATACTGTGTTTGCTGCAACTGACGTTGTTGTTTTTGCAGCTGAGGACGCAAATCATTTTGTAGCAAACGGCGATTAACTCTTTCGAATTTAGCCGTCGAATTTTGTAGTTGCCGAGTCATCGACTGTGCTAGCTTTTGTTGCAATAAATTAAGTTGATTATATTGCCGTGCCAAACGTAATTGTGGGTGCTGTTGTTGTAAACGGTGATGCAAACGAGCAAATCTTTGTTGTTGGCCTGCCACGTAATAATCCATTGCCATTTCAAGGTGTTGCTGTGCAGATTTTAACTGCCGCAGCATTTCTAGCTGGTTACGGCTAACAAGCTCGGCTGCCGCAGATGGGGTTGGTGCTCTTATGTCCGCTACATAGTCCGCAATCGTCACATCAGTTTCATGACCAACAGCACTAATTATAGGCAGTTGACTAGCAAAAATCGCTCTAGCAACGATTTCTTCATTAAATGCCCACAAATCTTCAAGGGAGCCCCCACCGCGACCGACAATTAACACATCACATTCTTGACGCAAATTTGCTAGCTCAATCATTCGAGCAATTTGTGCTGGTGCCAATTCACCTTGAACTGCCGTTGGGTAGATAATGATAGGCAAAGAAGGGTCCCGGCGGCGTAAAATATTTAAAATATCATGTAGGGCTGCACCGGTTGCTGATGTAATGATACCGACAGATTTAGCAGGGCTAGGTAGCGGTTTTTTATGAATAATATCAAATAAGCCTTGTGCGCTTAGCGTTTGTTTTAATAGCTCAAAACGCTGTTGCAGTAAGCCCTCACCGGCTGGCTGCATACTTTCAAGAATTAATTGGTAGTCACCCCGAGGCTCATATAAGGTCACTGTCGCTCGAACTAAAACTTGCTGGCCATTTTGTGGGCGGAAAGTGACACGTGCATTCTGCCCACGGAACATTGCCGCACGCACTTGAGCCCGGTCATCTTTTAAGGTTAAGTACCAATGACCTGAACTTGGTTGTGAAAAATTGGAAATTTCAGCGGTTAACCAAATACGGCCCATTTGGTTATCAAGAAGTTCTCGAACAGTCTGGTTAAGCTTGCTAACCGAGTAAATTGCGTTATTTTGTGAAGTCGACATGTGAGCCAGATCAAATTTTAAAACAATGACTTAATCGATAGATACTAACGCAGTTATAGGAGTTATCAAGTTTTTTTTCAAAAAAACGCTGGAAGCAACCGTTTTCGGTGTGTATAATGCCGCGGCAATATTTTATACCTTTCCATAACGCTGCCTGGTGGGATATTGCCTATGTTACGCATTAAAAAAGAAGCACTTACTTTCGACGACGTTTTACTCGTTCCTGCACACTCAACCGTATTACCGAATACCGCAGATTTATCAACTCAACTGACTGCAAACATCCGCCTGAACATTCCTATGCTTTCTGCAGCCATGGATACTGTCACTGAATCTGACCTTGCTATTGCATTAGCACAAGAAGGTGGCATTGGTTTCATCCATAAAAACATGACTATTGAGCGCCAAGCGGAAGAAGTTCGCCGCGTGAAAAAGCATGAAAGCGGTGTCGTCACTGACCCTGTGACAGTAACGCCTGATACCACCATTCGTGAAGTGCAAGAAATGGCTGAACGCAATGGTTTTGCAGGTTATCCAGTAGTTGCAAGCGACAACTCATTAGTTGGTATTATTACTGGCCGCGATGTTCGTTTCGTGACGGATTTAGACCAGCCTGTTACTGCTGTGATGACGCCAAAAGAACGTTTAGTCACCGTGAAAGAAGGCGAAGCACGTGAAATTGTTTTACAAAAAATGCATGAAAAACGTGTAGAAAAAGCCTTAGTGATCGATGATAACTTTCATTTGTTAGGGATGATCACTGTTAAAGACTTCCAAAAAGCAGAACGTAAGCCAAACGCGTGTAAAGACGAGCAAGGCCGTTTACGTGTTGGTGCTGCTGTTGGTGCTGGTGCAGGAAATGAAGAGCGTGTTGACGCGCTGGTGGCTGCTGGCGTTGACGTTTTATTAATTGACTCATCACATGGTCATTCAGAAGGCGTATTACAACGCATTCGTGAAACCCGCCAAAAATACCCTGATTTACAAATCATTGGCGGTAACGTAGCAACCGCGGAAGGGGCGAAAGCGCTGGCTGATGCAGGTGTTAGCGCCGTTAAAGTCGGTATTGGCCCTGGTTCAATTTGTACAACTCGTATCGTAACTGGTGTGGGTGTACCACAAATTACGGCTATTGCAGAAGCGGCAGAAGCTCTGGAAGGTACGGGTATTCCTGTTATCGCGGATGGGGGTATTCGCTTCTCAGGTGATATCTCTAAAGCTATCGCGGCAGGCGCAGCCTGTGTGATGGTTGGCTCAATGTTCGCAGGAACTGAAGAGTCTCCGGGAGAAACTATTTTATTCCAAGGCCGTACTTACAAAGCATATCGTGGCATGGGCTCACTGGGTGCGATGTCTAAAGGTTCGTCAGATCGTTACTTCCAATCTGATAATGCAGCAGACAAATTAGTGCCAGAAGGTATTGAAGGCCGCGTAGCATACAAAGGTCGCCTAAAAGAAATCATTCATCAACAAATGGGGGGCTTACGCTCCTGTATGGGCCTGACGGGCTGTGGTACTATTGATGCATTAAGAACAAAAGCAGAATTTGTTCGCATCAGTGGAGCCGGTATCCAAGAAAGCCACGTTCATGATGTTACTATCACGAAAGAATCTCCAAACTACCGTTTGGGGCAATAATCGATAAAGTTTCTCAGGGTGGCGCATTCATTTGATTGCGTCACCGATTCTTATTTTTGACTTGAATTTTTGGAATTCTCCTCAAATGACAACAAATATTCATAAACATCGCATTCTTATTCTTGATTTCGGCTCGCAATATACACAGCTGATCGCCCGTCGTATTCGTGAAATTGGCGTTTACTGTGAACTCTGGGCGTGGGACGTTACAGAAGAACAAATTCGAGGATTCAATCCAAACGGTATTATTCTTTCTGGCGGGCCAGAAAGTACGACTGAGTCAGATAGCCCACGTGCTCCTGATTACGTATTTAATGCAGGTGTTCCTGTATTAGGTATTTGTTATGGCATGCAAACCATGTCAATGCAGTTGGGTGGTGCAGTTGAAGTCTCTGGTGAACGTGAGTTCGGTTATGCCAATGTCGAAATCACTGAGCAATGTGAATTATTCCGTGATATTCATGACTCTCTGAACGAAGCTGGCAAGCCAGTACTTGATGTCTGGATGAGCCATGGTGATAAAGTTACAGCTATCCCTGCTGATTTTAAAACTATCGCCAGCACGCCAAGCTGCCCATATGCCATCATGGCAAATGAAGAGAAGAAATTCTACGGTGTTCAATTCCACCCAGAAGTGACTCACACTCACCAAGGCCTGAATATTTTAACGCGTTTTGTGAAAGATATTTGCCAATGTGAAGCCCTGTGGACACCAGCGGCAATTATCGAAGACACAGTAGCGCGTTTAAAAGAGCAAATTGGTGATGACCATGTACTGCTCGCATTATCGGGTGGTGTTGATTCATCGGTTACGGCATTGCTATTAAACCGCGCAATTGGTAAGCGTTTAACCTGTGTGTTCGTTGATAACGGTTTATTGCGTTTAAATGAAGCAGAGCAAGTAATGGAAATGTTCGCAGGTAAATTTGACCTGAACATCATCCATGCAAAAGCTGAAGATCGCTTCTTAAATGCATTAGCTGGGATCAGCGATCCAGAAGCTAAACGTAAGAAAATTGGCCACGTATTTATCGAAGTATTTGATGAAGAGTCATCTAAGCTGCCTAATATTAAATGGTTGGCTCAAGGGACGATTTACCCAGACGTTATCGAATCAGCAGCATCAGCAACTGGCAAAGCGCACGTTATCAAGTCTCACCATAACGTAGGTGGTCTGCCGGATGACATGAAACTTGGTTTAGTTGAGCCATTAAAAGAATTGTTTAAAGATGAAGTCCGTAAAATTGGTCTCGAATTAGGCCTCCCGTACGATATGCTGTATCGCCACCCATTCCCAGGCCCAGGCTTAGGGGTGCGTGTATTAGGCGAAGTGAAGAAAGAGTACTGTGATTTATTACGTCGTGCAGATGCTATCTTTATTGAAGAACTGCACAAAGCAGATTTATATCACAAAGTTAGCCAAGCATTTACCGTATTCTTACCTGTCCGCTCTGTTGGCGTCATGGGTGATGGCCGTAAATACGACTGGGTTGTTTCACTGCGTGCAGTTGAAACCATCGACTTTATGACCGCTCATTGGGCACATTTACCTTATGACTTCTTAGGCCGCGTTTCAAACCGCATCATTAATGAAGTCGATGGTATTTCCCGCGTCGTTTATGATATCAGCGGCAAACCACCTGCGACTATTGAGTGGGAATAATCCCGCAATAAGAATCAGCTGGCACTGACTAGCAAAATAACAAGTTAAGCCCATGTAAAAGTGGGCTTTTTTGTTTTTTAGTCTTTAATAGCATTCGATTTAATTGAGCAAATTAGTGAACACTTAAATTTGAAGTGCCGAAAGGATTATTGCTTCCATTTTTTCAGGGGTAGTGAATGGTGCGAAGCGTTTGAGCGGTTTACCGTCACGCCCGATCAAGAATTTAGTAAAGTTCCACTTGATCCGCCCACCCATTAGACCTGGTAGCTCGTTTTTCAGGTAACGGAATATCGGGTGAGCTGAGCTCCCATTAACGTCGACTTTTTCGAACATTGGAAAGCTCACTTCGTAGTTAATAAAGCAGGTCTGCGCGATTTTCTCAGCGCTCCCGGGTTCTTGTTTGCCAAACTGATTACAGGGGAAACCAAGCACCACAAAGCCCTGAGGAGCATATTTCTTGTAGAGTGATTCTAAGCCGTTGTATTGTGGTGTAAAACCACAATGACTGGCGGTATTAACGACGAGAACCACCTTATCAGCGTAGTCTTTCATAGAGATAAGTTGCCCGCCGAGACTTGTCGCTGCTAATTGATGAAAGGGGGCCATAGTAGGATCCTTAGAATAGAGCTAATCGACATAAGCCAATATAGCCGCTGATTGTGTGGTAGGTCTGAAGTCTTTTACCTGGCTATCTTGGCAAATTCTAAAGGTAAAAACAACATACTGGCTGTCCTCCCATTGATTGAAATATTAGATATTAGCCCTTTGCTTTAATCCCGCTATAAACATTCGCTGGCTAAATAATGGTATCAGCCCGTGTCAAAGTGGAGGGAGCTTATGGCATCAACAGCCTCTCATGTTCCTTTGCAACCAACTCATTCAAAAAATCAGCGACAACCCTGATCCTTTGTGAGTGAGCGAGATCAGAGTGAATGACTAGCCAAATAGGTTGGTCACAGCCTATATTATCTTGTAGGCAAATCAGTCCCATCTTTTGGGCAATGAAATGCGGCAAAACAGCCATGCCAATACCCGCTTGGACTGCGCTAAATTGTGCTGACATCGTACTGGTAGTGAGCCGGCAAGCTCTTCCTCTTAGCGTTCTTTCTAACCATTGTGCTGATTGGAGGTGCTGCTGTGCTTCCGACCAACCGATAAAATCATCTTGTTCTAGAGAGCTCAATCTGTTTGGATTTGGTCTACGCTGTAAATAACTCTCTGAGGCGTAAAGGCCAAACCCCAATGTGCCTAATTTACGAATACGCACATTACCGCGTTCAGGCCTAACCATACGCAGTGCAATATCCGCATCACGCCTGTGTAAATTCACTGTCGACACCCCAGTTACAATTTCAATTGTGAGATTAGGGTTCACGTTGGTTAGTGAAGGCAGAGCAGGGATGATTAGATGATCGGCTAAGCCTTGAGCGGTAGCTAAACAAACATGGCCCATCACGCTTTCGCTTTTTCTCCGCGCGGCATTGCCAAATGCATAACCCGCCTGTTCTAAGGCTTCAGCCTGAGAAATTAATGCATTTCCTTCATCGGTAAGCTTGTAACCAAGCTGGTCTCGAGTGAATAGCCGAACATGTAATGCCTCTTCTAGGCGTTCTAAACGCCGAGATGTGGTTGCAATTCCAAGTTTCAATGCTTTAGATGCAGCACTTAGCGTGCCTTCTCGAGCAATCGCTAAAAATACTCTGACATCATCCCAATTTGAATGCTGTCTATCGTTTTGTTTTCCATTATTGGAAAATAGATTGCTTTCATTAGTCATATAAATCTCCATTTATGGAAAATATACTGAAAAACATAAAATAAACCAAGGGAGAGCGATAATGAAAAAACGTATTTTGGGTAATGGACTTGAAGTCTCGGCAATTGGACTCGGTTGTATGGGGATGAGCGAGTTCTATGGGCCGCAAGATGATCAGGCTGCCATGGTTGTGCTACAAAAAGCTATCGAACTAGGCTGTACGATGCTGGATACTGCGGATACTTATGGCAATTTTCATAACGAAGAGTTGATTGGGCATTTTCTTAAACAAGTCGGTTCTGATGTTAAAATCGCGACAAAGTGCGGTATTGTTCGCCGACCAGGTGAATATGAGAGAAGGATTGATAATAGTCCAGAATATATACGCAGCGCCTGTGAAAGCTCTCTTCGTCGATTAGGTGTTGAATGTATTGATTTGTATTATATCCATCGTCTAGATCCCTCTGCATCAATAGAGACGACAATGCACACGCTGGCGGGGTTAGTTGCTGAAGGGAAAATTGCTCACATTGGGTTGTCTGAGGTGAGTGCGGCAACCCTTAGAAGGGCACACGCAGTTTATCCTGTTACTGCAATCCAAACTGAGTATTCGCTTTGGACGCGTGATGTTGAAACGGAAATATTGCCAACTTGCCAAGAATTAGGGATTGGTTTTGTACCTTATTCCCCGTTAGGACGTGGATTCTTAACAGGGCGCTTTAATGCCGAAAGTAGGTTCGAGAGCGATGATGCACGTAATACGCTACCGCGTTTCACATCAGAGAACCTTAGAGCTAATCGCACATTAGCTGACTTTATCGTGCAGATGGCAAGTAACAAGTCATGTTCACCTGCTCAAATTTCACTGGCCTGGTTGCTCGCTCAAGGAGATAACATTGTACCAATACCAGGAACGAATAAAGTTAAACACCTTGAAGATAACTTTGCTGCCGCAGATATTGACCTAACATCGGAGGATTTACTGCAAATAACACAAGCGCTAGAAAGCTTTCAACCTGTGGGTTCCCGTTATACTGCTGAAGGAATGAAAGGTGTTAATGTGTAAGGTAAGCATCATTTTGTAGAGTAATAGAGTTGCCCTGTGCTGTCATATTCTGTGAATGTTATTTGGCAACAATAATTGAGGTATCAGTTTTTTACTGGTGCCTTTTTTTATTAGTACCAAAGACGTTAGAAAAAATAGGTATACCATTATAGGAATTTATTTAGGAAAAGGGGCCTCTATGTATGGGGTTAGATACTTTTGTATCTTACAACTGCTTTATCGAGGGTAAAGCAACAGAGCTTCCCGTTCCTAGGGAATAGGTCATGAAGATGATGAGAGATATTTTTATTGTCAAAGCTTACCCGTAAAAAAGCGCCTGTAATTTACAGACGCTTTTGCTTTTCACTCAATTCTAAAATTAGAACTGATACACTAACCCTAAACCAAGTACGTTATCGGTATTCACTTTGTAGTGGTCAGTAAAATCATTATCGTTTAACAAGTTGATTTTATAGTCGATGACAGCACTTAGGTTTTTATTAAAGTCATAAGCTGAGCCGATGGCGATATAATTTACTAATTCTTTATCTCCAAAGCTGCCTAAGTTTTTACCTTTGGAATAGTTATAGCCAATTGATGGGGTTAAACCGAAGTCAAAAGAATATAGGGCAACCACTTCCAAGTTCTGAGTTTTATTTGCTACTGACTCCATATTATCATTACCAAAACGGCTCATATTAAGCGTTTGGCCATACATGACTGCGAAATAGAGATCTTCGTATTCAAATTTTCCCCCTACGTTCCAAGCTTCAGCGCGTTTACCAGTCGCACTGCTAGTTGTGGCATCTTTTTGCTTTGGTGTACGGGAAGATGAGGAGTAACCACCACCGAGGGAAATACCATAACCTAATTCATAAGCTGTAGATAAACCAAAACCATCGCCGTTATCGGTTAATTCATCACCGGATGACAGGTTTTGTTCGCCATTTTTCCCCTGATATTGTAATGCAAAGCTTAAACCATCAATGTAACCAAAGGCATTATTATTGCGATAAGTGAGTAAATTACGGTTACGGCTTAGCATGTAGTTATCTTCTTGATCCATCGTATCCGCTCCCCAGAGAGGTAATACGTCTGTCCAAGCATTGGTATCATAAATAACACCATAATTGCGGCCATAATCAAGGGAGCCGTAATCTGCAAATTTTAAGCCTGCATAAGCTAAACGATTACTATTTTCTTCAGTTGATTCTGATTGGTTAGTTTTAGTTTCCCATTCAAAACGTCCAAAACCAATGAGTTGGTCGGTGATTTGTGTGTCACCTTTTAGCCCCAGTCTGACACGTGAGTCATCACCATCTTCGCCACTACGGCTTTTGGCAATATGATGGCGAACATCGATTTGCCCATACACATCAAGCTTATTACCATCTTTATTGTACATTTCAGCGGAGTTAGCAACATTAGCAGTAAGTAGTGTTGGAATAATGAGTGCGAGTAATTTGTACTTCATAACATAGCCTTATGGATTGAGTGATATTTAGCAATAGTTCCTAATTGATAGTTATTATCATTTAAGCATTTTAATTCGCCAAATAAAAAATGTAACAAAATTAAATATTAGTGAAACAATACGGCTAACTTATTAAATAATAAAAATAATTTAATTTATGGTGATTTCAACCAAATGTTTTATTTTTAGAAAATCAAAATCAATGTGATGAAAGAGTTATGTTTATGTATAAGTGATTTTTTATGCATAAATCGTGAATTATTACTTGTTTGAAATGCTAAGCTTGGTATTATTTAAAACCTATACAAATTTTGTCTATATCAACCCAGAACCCTAAAAATAATATCTTGGTAGAAATCACTAGATATAAGGAATAATAAGTGGCTTTACGTTTGAAGTATCTGGCATTACTCCCTTTATTAGTTGCTGCGACAGCTTGTCAGCAACCAAATAATATCAAAACACCAGTAGAAACTTATGCGACACAAAACCAACCTGCGGTGGTTAATAACGCATGGATTGAAATATCACGTGGTGCATTAGATTTTAATATCAAAAAAGTACAAAACTTGCTGGGGGATAAGTCTTCTCTGTGCGCTGTTTTGAAAGGGGATGCCTATGGACATGACCTTTCTTTAGTTACGCCAATAATGATTGAAAATAATGTGCAATGTATTGGGGTAACAAATAACCAAGAGCTTAAAACCGTGAGAGACTTAGGTTTTAAAGGCCGCTTAATGCGAGTGAGAAGTGCGACAGAACAAGAAATGGCTCAGGCTACACAATATGAGACAGAAGAGTTAATTGGTAATTTAGCAATGGCGCAGCGCTTGAATGCGATTGCGAAAAAACAAAATAAAGTGATCCCTATCCATCTTGCGCTAAACTCGGCAGGGATGTCCCGTAATGGGCTAGACGTCAGTAGTGCATCTGGCTTAGATGAAGCAAAACAGATCGCGGAGTTATCGCAATTAAAAATCGTGGGCATTATGTCTCATTATCCAGAAGAGGATGAAGCTCAGATCCGTAAAGACCTTGCGAAATTCAAGAAAGAGTCTCAACAAGTCTTGAATGTGACAGGGTTAAAACGTGAAGACATTACATTACATGTCGCGAATACTTATGCAACTATTACCGTACCAGAATCATGGTTGGATATGGTACGTGTAGGTGGTATTTTCTACGGTGATACCGTTGCGACAAATGACTATAAACGCGTGATGACGCTGAAATCGAACATCGCCTCTGTCAATCATTATCCGAAAGGTAATACAGTGGGTTATGATAGAACCTATACCTTGAAGCGTGATTCTGTATTAGCCAATATCCCTGTAGGTTATGCAGATGGCTATCGCCGTGTATTTAGCAATGCGGGACATGCATTAATTAATGGCCAGACAGTTCCTATTTTAGGAAAAACATCAATGAATACGGTCATGGTTGATGTTACTGATTTAAAATATGTTAGTCCGGGAGATGAAGTTGTATTTTTTGGCAAACAAGGTCATGCTGAAATTACGGCCGAAGAGGTTGAAGACATCAGCGGTGCATTATTTACCGAAATGTCAATTTTGTGGGGTGCAACCAATAAACGTATCTTAGTTGATTAGGTTAATTTTTAATTCCGTATATTTTAACCCGCAATAATCGCGGGTTTTTTTATCCTAAATGTCTCTTCGGATTTTATCCAATATGTCGATAAAATGCGGTTTAGGGGAATGACTATCGAAACTTATAAGCTGATATGTTAGGTTGGTAGAGTCTTTTTTGAGCGGATTGACTCAGACGGAAAATAAAAGAATTAGAAGGATATCATTTATGTATCAAGTTGATTTACATGCGCATACCATTGCCAGCACCCATGCATATAGCACTGTTAATGAATATTTTGCTGAAGCCGCAAGTCGAGGTGTGAAACTCTTTGCGATTACCGACCACGGCCCTGAAATGCAAGATGCTCCACATGAATGGCACTTTGGTAATATGCCTATCTTACCGAGAATTGTTGATGGCGTTGGTTTATTGTACGGTATTGAAGCGAATATAAAAAACAAGTTGGGTGAGACAGACTGCAATGAAAAGATTGCTCGTCATTTGGATATTATTTTAGCTGGTTTCCATGAACCGGTTCTTGAACCCCAAAGTTTAGCTGATAATACAGAAGCTATGATTGCCACGATCCGTAGCGGTAAAGTGCAAATAATTACCCATCCGGGAAATCCCAAATATCCCATTGATATTAAAGCGGTAGCACAAGCTGCGAAAGATTGTAATGTGGCTTTGGAAATGAATAACTCCTCATTCTTGCATTCAAGAGCGGGTAGTCAAAAGAATTGTTTAGAAATAGCAAAGGCCGTTAAAGAAACTGGCGGGTGGGTAGCATTAGGTTCGGACTCGCATTTTGCTGGGTATCTCGGCCGTTTTGACCGCGTAGTTGAAATGTTGGAATCAATTGATTTTCCGCAATCACAAATTTTAAATGTTACTCCACGCCGTGTATTGGATTTTTTAGAGTCCCATGGGCGTAAGCCTATCCCTGAATTTGCTGATTTTTAATAGTTATTCAGTTATTTAACATTGCGTTCTTAAAGACAGTCAATATTAGGTATAATAAAGCCACAAAAGGTGAAGTGGCTTTTAATTCAAGTTATATTGAAAGTTATAATTCAATTTCCATTTGAACACAATTTAACTCAACTTGAGCAAGAGAAGAGTAGTAGCTAGCATGCTTAATCGAAGTAAATCCATGTTTCTGATAAAAGCGTTCCGCATTCGGTGATGAATCTAATACCAATTTTTTAATATTTCGCTTTTTGGCTTCAGCTTTAATAGCATCTAATATTAAGCCCGCAGCTCCGCAGCCAGTGTACTGTGGTAAAGTAAATATGGCATCAACACTGTTAGCCTCTAGATTAAGATAGCCAGTTGCAACGGGTTCATCATTTTTATTTACCGCGACAAAGAATGGGTTATTTCTCACAATACGTATATAACTTACTGGCATTTCATCAGGTGTCCAGGCGCTGATCGTTTTTGCATCAAAACTCGTTGTACAACCATGGCGAATGGCTTGGTTGCGTATAAACCAAAGATGTTCAGCTTCATCGGGAGTTGCTAACCTAATTTTCATCATGATACACCTGCTAATGTTTTTTTATTTCTTTCATAGAACAAAAAGTACAGTTAAAAAGCAATATATATAACAGAAAGAAAACTAATTTGAATATGGTATACTCACCCTTATTTTTAAATCAGTGACTTTTATGAATTATCAATGCCCTCTCTGCTTTACACCACTTAACTTTATGCATAACAGCTATCGCTGCGCAGAAAATCACCAATTCGATTGTGCGAAAGAGGGTTACGTTAATTTGTTGCCCGTACAACATAAACGGTCTAAAGACCCCGGTGATAATGCTGAAATGATGCAAGCACGTAGACAATTTCTTGATGCAGGACATTACCACCCGATGCGTGAAAAGGTGGCAGAAAAAATTATTCAGTTTATTCCATCATCTAATACTAGTTTGTTAGACATTGGTTGTGGGGAAGGGTATTACACAGACTATTTCTCTCGGGAACTTGCAAAACATTTTGAAAAATATACGGTTCTGGGCTTAGATGTTTCGAAAGTGGCGGTTCGCTATGCGGCGAAACGGTATAAATCCGTTCGTTTTTGCGTCGGTACAAGCCATCGCTTGCCATTCTCAAATAACAGCTTAGGTGGAGTTGTCCGAATTTACGCACCCTGCAAAGCACAAGAATTAGGCCGTGTATTAGTTTCTAAAGGTATGTTAATTACTGTTACGCCTGCGGCAGAGCATCTGCAAGAATTAAAAGCGTTAATTTACGATGAGGTTAAGTTACATCCAACTAAAGATGAAGATTTACCAAATTTTTCGCTAATAGATAGTTGCCAATTAAATTATAAAATGGCACTGACAGGGCAAGAAGCTTATGAATTGTTGATGATGACCCCATTTGCTTGGCGTGCATCAGAACAGGTCAAAGAGAATCTGCAACAAGCTGAAGTGAAAGAATATACGGCTGATTTTTTAATTCGCGTTTATCAATCTGATGCAGAGTAAGGTTATTGCCCCCATATAAGGGGGCACAAAAACTAATGGGCATACATAAATAATTCGAGGTGCTCAAATAAAATATTAAAACCAATACCTATTAGAACCAACCCACCGATAATTTCTGCTTTTTTTCCGAGTAATGGGCCAACATAGCGGCCAATCATCATACCAATAGTTGCCATAATCATTGTCATTAAGCCGATAGTCATTGCAGTATGAACGATATCCACTTGCAAGAAAGCTAAACCTAGACCGATAGCCATTGCATCAAGGCTGGTGGCTATCGCAGAAAAGATAAGGCTTGTTGAGCTATGACTAGAAGGTTTAGAACAGCATTCTTCATCTTTTGTTTTAATACTCTGCCAGATCATTCTAGCACCTAAAACAAACAATAAACCAAATGCAATCCAATGATCCCAACGGATAACATATTGGCTAGCTAGGATCCCGATACCCCAACCAATAATCGGTGTAATGGCTTCAATAAAACCAAAAATAAAACCAGTACGGAGAATTTCTCTAAAGCGGGGTTTATGAAGTACGGCGCCTTTACAAATAGCAACAGCGAAGGCGTCCATTGATAGGGCAAGGGCTAAGATAAGGGTAGCATAGAAACTCATAATAGAACCTCGGTTGGGTGATTCCATATACACATAAATTACCCCCAACCAAAAGGCTTATTTATGTGTCTATGGTCTTGCCAACCGAATTTTGGTGTCCGCACCACGTTTGAAACCAAACGAGTATGTTGATACGGACTTTCTGGTCTTATACATGAAACCAGAACAGGCTACTCCCCAATGACGTGGAAAGAAAGATACCATATTTTATATTAAAGGCAACACTTAATTAATTGTGGATATTAAATGTTATTGAGAATTATTATCAATAAGTATATTGGCAAAAACAAGGTTAATTAAATTTATAATTAACCTTGTTTTTAGTGATAATATAAAACTTATTTACTTATGATTAATAAGGAATTCATAAATTCTTTGTAAATCATCAAGATGTGAAACTTGGATGTTAATTTTCTTTTTTTCCAAACCTATTATTAATACACCGTCTTCGGATAAGTTCATTGTTTTTATTCTGTCATATAATATAAATGCATTGGCAAAATAAAAACCATTCTGTTTAAAGAATAGCTTAGGTGTTCTTATAAACGCCAAATAGATTGACATAAAAATAGTAATCAATAATAAGTAAGTGGTTAATAAATTACCATGGCGTACAATATTTGTATAAATAACGATACAAATTAGAACAATAAAAATAATAGCATCGGCCCGATGTTTTCGTTTTAGATTAATTTTTAATAATGTTTTACCCTTTAGCAAATGCTGAATGAATTCATCATAAATTGCATAAACAAGCATGATCAAAATGATTATAGCAAGAATGGCATCATTGAAGGTCATTTGTGAACCCTTGGATAAGTGAACATAATGCAGAGCTTAAAATTAAAAAAGGGAGGCTGCAACCTCCCAATTCAAATAATGGTGGAAAATTATGGTGCTAAGAAGTTTAACCAAGCACCAAGGATACCCAAACCAAAGAAGCCGATAATAATCCACAATGCGTTAACTTTACGACGTAACAGCCACATACAGGCGAAGGTTAGCAATAGTGGTACTAAACCTGGCATGAGTTGATCAAGGATCATTTGGACGGTGGTAATATCTTCAGCACCTGTTGTTGGGTTTTTGATCCGCGACACTTCAAGTGGAATATTGACATGTGTCCATTTATTGACCAAGGCCCCCATAACAAATAAACCGAGAATTGATGCTCCTTCAGTTAGTTTTTGTAGGAAACCGCCACCAATGTCTTGAACAATATCAATCCCTTTTTTGTAGCCATATGAAACACCATAATAAAGGGTTAACAAACGGACAAGATTAAACAAAACAAAAAACAGAAGAGGGCCAAGTAAGCTACCCGTCATTGCGATACCTGCACCGAGAGCCGCAAATACTGGGCGAACAGTTCCCCAGAAAATTGGGTCACCAACACCGGCTAATGGCCCCATTAGACCGACTTTGATACCATTTATTGCACCGTCATCGATGTCTGCACCATTGGCACGTTGCTCTTCCATTGCCATTGTGACACCCAGAACAGGCGCTGCAACATACGGATGTGTATTAAAGAATTCAAGATGGCGCTTAATGGCTTGTTTTCTATCATCATTATTTTCAGGATAAAGACGACGAATAACGGGAACCATTGAATAGCAGAAGCCTAGGGCTTGCATACGCTCAAAGTTCCAAGAACCTTGCAATAGGTTAGACCGTAAGAATACGCCGCGAATATCGCTTTGTGTAAGCTTTTTAGCCGTTGGCTTAGTGATATCTACCATTATACGTTCCTCCTAGTCTAGCTCATTATCAAGGTTGTTATTGCTACTATTTCCTTGGGTAACAACAGTTTGCGATTTATTGTATTTTGGACTGAGTTGGATATATAAAATAGCCATAACAGTACCGATAACCCCAAGAGCAACCAGGTTGAAGTCAGTAAATGCCGCGGTAACAAAGCCTAAGTAGAAGAACGGCATTAAGTAGCCTGCACGCATCATATTGATAACCATCGCATAACCGACGACAACAATCATACCACCAGCAATATTCAGGCCGTCAGTAACAACTTGCGGGATAGAATCCAACATTTGTTGTACTTCTGATGTACCAACAGAAATGGCGACAATTAACGCAGGTATTGCGATACGCATGGCTTGCAGTAATAAAGCTGAGATATGGATAAAGCCAATTGCAGTTAGATTGCCATTGAGGGCGGCTTTATCAGCAGCATGTTGGAATGCAACCGTTACAGTACGAACAATAATGGTTAATACTTGTCCCGCTGCTGCGAGTGGGATGGCGATGGCAATACCTGCACCAATGCTTTGACCACCAGCAATAACGAGAATCGTTGAAATGATAGAAGCTAAAGCGGCATCAGGTGCAACGGCAGCACCGATATTCATCCACCCAAGTGCGATCATTTCTAATGTACCGCCGATGATGATACCCGTTTTCATATCTCCCAAAACAATACCTATAAGCGTACAGGCAATGAGAGGACGGTGAAATTGGAATTCATCAAGGATTGATCCCATCCCCGCGATACACGCGACGATGAAGACCATTACTATTTGAACAACGGTAAGTTCCATTGTTTAATCTCCTGTAACCAAAAGTTTTAAAATCTGTTTTGAGTAATGGATTAAAATTAATATAAAAAATGGCTATAAAAATTATTTTTTGAGCTTATTAATCAAGTCCATCATATAAACTTTGCTATCTGATGAGACTTTCCTAACTTCAAGTTCAATCTTTTTGTCGTTCAAATAATTAAATGCATCAATGTCTTCTTGGTTGATAGAAACGGCATTTGTGACCATTGTTTTGCCATCATGGTATGCCATTCCACCAATATTAACGGACTTGACGTCAACACCTTCTTCGACGATACGCTTAACATCAGTTGGATTAGTGAAAAGCAACATAACGCGCTCACCAGCGTATTTCGGGTTATTGTAAACGCGAATACATTTAGCAACATCGACAACATGTGCAGTGACACCTGGTGGTGCTACTTGTTTTAACAATGTAGAGCGAACTTGGTCTTTTGCTACGTCATCACTGACCACAATAATGCGCTTAACTTGGGTTTCTTTCGTCCAGCGTGTTGCGACTTGCCCGTGAATTAATCTGTCATCAATACGAGCAAGTGCGATCACCATATGTTCACCGGGGCCGGCTTTCACTGGTGCAGGGGCAGGAGTACTCGAGACTACAGGAGCAGGTTCAGCTTCAACTTCTTTGAATTTAAATGAACGAACACCACCACGACCCGTTTCTAGGGCGACAGTGATAAGTTCATTCATTGATGGGTTATCGTCACGGCACATGAATGTTTCAACTAACATTGGAACATTTACACCCGTGATAATGTCATAATTATCATGTTCATTAACAATGCGACTAGCTGCGTTAAATGGACTGCCTCCCCATGTATCAACAAGGAATAAGACACCCTTTGATGTATCTAAATCAGTTAGCTTTTGGGTGTACTTATCAAATAGGGTATCTGCGTTTTCCCCAGGGATAAAATCAATAAACGACACATTATCTTGTTCGCCTATTAACATTTCGGTTGTTCGAAGAAGCTGCTCTGCAGCGACTCCGTGTGTACCAATCATAATAGCTATACTCACTATTTTTCCCTCATAGATAGATAAAACAAAACATTATCTGTCGATAAAATGGACACTTAAGTTAGACTCCTTTTTATCAGTTTCCCCTGTATGATAATTTTAGCTGAATAATTACAAACGTCTTATAATAGCCATAAACTCATTTATGGCACTGTTAGTATCAATTACATTATTAGCATATCATCTTGCATTATCCTAAAAACTTGTTTCGCGTCAGAAAAATAAGAATACACCTAAAAATTGATATAGAATTGCATTTTTCTGCTATTAATTTTAATTAAATAAAATTAATAATCTGATTATTTTGTTTTTGCTGGTTCCTTTATGTGTTATCGGTAACAAAAAAAGTAAATAAAATAGTGCCATATTGATTTTTAGAGTGAAAAGTAATCAATTTTTAGTGGAAATTAGTTATCTCTTGCTCAGCTCAAAACAATCTTTAGCACAAAATAGTATGAATTTCGTTTTGATGTGATGTGTTGAGTATAAGAAAACCGAGTTAATTCAATGAAAAAATTATGGGTAATTGATTAGGTGAATTGGAGCGTTTAGGAAGAGAAAGGTGACTAAAAAATAAAGAAAACTTTTTAATGCAGATTAAAAAAGCACCCTCAAAATACTGTTCAAAGACATAACAGAATAAGAAAGGGTGCTTAAGGCTTAAATTAATTGAGAATAAAATTAGTCACATTGTACTTTGATGGCTAGCCCGCCTCGGGATGTCTCACGATATTTCGCATTCATGTCTTTCCCGGTTTCGTACATAGTTTCAATGACTTTATCAAGTGAAACCCGTGGCTCACTTGTTCTGCGTAGGGCCATACGTGTGGCATTCACCGCTTTAACAGATGCGATTGCATTACGCTCAATACAAGGAACTTGTACTTGACCAGCAACAGGGTCACAAGTTAGACCTAAATTGTGTTCCATGCCGATTTCAGCAGCGATACAAACTTGCTCAGGGCTACCGCCAAATAATTCGGCCAGACCAGCTGCAGCCATAGAGCATGCCACACCGACCTCCCCTTGGCAGCCAACTTCAGCTCCTGAAATGGAAGCATTCATTTTGTATAAAATACCAATGGCGCCTGAAGCTAAGAAATAACGCATATACAGCTCTGGCGTTACCGGTTCTATGCAATGATTATAATACGCTAAAACGGCAGGTACGATACCACACGCACCGTTAGTCGGTGCTGTTACAACACGGCCGCCTGCTGCATTCTCCTCATTCACTGCTAAGGCATACATATTGATCAGGTCAACCACATTCATCGGGTCATTAGATAGCTTACTTGATGAAGTGACCATTCGATTTAGTGCCGGTGCACGGCGAGGAACACGCAATGGGCCCGGCAATACACCTTCGGTGCTTAAACCACGCTCAATACAGGCTTGCATTGTCTGCCATACATCAGCGAAATAGGCTTCGATCTCTTCTTTAGAATGAAGATCTAACTCATTTTTCATCATTAAGCTAGAAATCGAAAGGCCTGATTTTTTACAATTTAGTAGTAGCTCTTCCGCAGAGTTAAACGGATAAGAGACCGGTTTGCTATCAAGAGTAGATTCGCCAAAATGCTCTGCATCGACAATGAAACCACCACCAATGGAATAATAAGTTTTGGTGTAAATTTCTTCATTACCTGCAAAAGCATGAATTGTCATGCCATTTTCATGCAATGGCAGGTTGTCTTGACGAAAATTCATGCCACCTTCATTAGGGAAGTCAACGACCTGAAGACCATTCGCTAATGATAACTTTTCTGTTTCTTCTACATTTTTGATAAAAGTTGGGATGGATTCAATGTCGACAGTGGCAGGTAAGTTACCTGCTAGCCCCATAATAATGGCGATATCAGTATGGTGCCCTTTTCCAGTAAGCGATAATGACCCATAAACATCCACAGAAATACGAGTGACGTTAGGTAATAAATTTTTGCTTACTAAATCATCGACAAATTCTTTCCCAGCTTTCATTGGACCAACGGTATGAGAGCTTGAAGGGCCTATGCCCACTTTAAACATGTCGAAAACGCTTATCACGCAGGACTCCTTAAAAAAAAGATGAAAATGTAGTGCATTATTTTAAAAGGCGCTACTTTACTGTTATTTAGTAGTGTTAACCAGTAAGTTTAAAGTATTTTTTGAAATAAGGTAGTTGCTGAAGGGTAATTGATTGTAAATAGCACAAAATGTCTGTGATGTGGCTAAAAAAGCGACAGGTGGTAGAGGTATATTTTGTCATATATGACGTGATATTTTGTCATCTTAAATAGATTTTACTGCAATAGTAACATTGTATGGTGAAAAGTTGTGTTAAGCGTTAATCCAATTGCAAAGCAAGTTGGTGAATAATTGAAGCGGTTAACCCCCAAACTAAATGCCCCTTATACCAATAAAAAAAGATGCGGTTATGCCGCCCTGAACGGTTAATATCGACATACTTATGGCGTTGTAATGAAAGGGCATCAAACAAGGGAACTTCAAAGATAGCAGCGACTTCACTAGGGTTGGCTTGGTATTGAATGTTATTTGGTACCAAACCAACGATTGGCGTAACTTCATAGCCACCATAACTTTGCAAGGGGCTTAACTGACCCAGTACCGTGACTTTTTCAGGAGGGATGGCCACTTCTTCATATGCTTCACGCAGTGCGGTATTCACAAGCGTACCATCCTCCGGGTCACTTGCCCCTCCTGGAAATGCGACCTGGCCTGCATGGGAGCGTAAAAAAGGAGAGCGTTGTGTGAGAAGTAATGTCGGATTGGGTTTATTGATAATGGGCAAAAGAACGGCTGCCGATTTACCCGCCTTAGGTCCAGATTGGCGGGTAGCCGGTAAAGTAAACTGAAAACGATTGATAAAGTTATTCAGTTCAGTCATCGTTATTGAGCGCTCCTAATAAAGGTAAAATCAGGCTTAATTTATCAAAGGTTTCTTGGTACTCTTTGTCTGCTTGGCTATCTGCAACGATACCACCGCCAGCCCAACAATAAACCTGCTTTTTATATGTCAGTAAAGTACGAATAGTAATATTGCTGTCCATATTACCATTGAAACTAATATAGCCGATTGCTCCACAATAGCCATGACGGCGATGGGGCTCTAATTCTTCAATAATCTCCATTGCACGGACTTTAGGTGCGCCGGTTATTGAACCCCCAGGAAAACACGCTCGTAATAAATCAGTTGCACGGTATTGGCTATCTAACTTTGCCGTGACGGTACTAACCAGATGATGTACTGCCGGGAAAGCTTCAACAGCAAATAATTCAGGAACACTGACCGTGCCCGGTTTGGCAACACGACCAATATCATTGCGTAGCAAGTCAACAATCATCAAGTTTTCTGCGCGATCTTTTATTGAATTAGACAATTTTTCAGCTTGTGCAAGGTCATCTTGTTCATTGTCTAAGCGCGGAAGAGTTCCTTTTATTGGGCGAGTTTGAATATCCCCATCTTGCAGAAAGATAAAACGTTCCGGTGAAATACTGATAACCGCATTTTCGGGAAGACGTATAAAAGAAGAGAAGGGAGCTCCATTGCGCTCAAGTAGCGCTAAAAACGCATTCCATTCATCTCCTTTATACTTAGCTTTAAATCTTTGTGCTAAATTAATTTGATAACAATCACCATTACGTAAATATTCATGGATGCGCGCAATATTATGATGATATGTCTCTTCAGACATATTAGATTGCCATGCCGAGGTTAATTGGAATTTGTTTTTACGGCCCTTTTTTTGACTATGTAGCCAAGCTAACCGAGCATCAACATCATCATAACTAATTAATGTAGTTGTTTTATTATGGTGATCAACGATAAGTGCCCACAAGTAGATGCCAACCGCCATGTCTGGAAATTGTAGTTCTGTGGTTGAAATTTCAGGTAATTTTTCAATGCGCCGGCCTAAATCATAACTCCAAAGGCCGAGGGCACCGCCGTTGAAGGGACATTCGGTCTCTTCCTGGTATTTCGGTTGGTATTTATCAAGCAACCCTTGAAGAAGTTCAAAAGGATCTGATTCAGAAACGATAGGGGCCTGATTTTGCTCTGAGATAGTTGTTTCAAGCTGATAAGTCGTCAGTGTGGCAATAGGGTCAGCAACGATAATATCAAAGCGATTATGTGAGTGTTTTGCATTACCTGAATGCAGTAACATCGCCCATGGCTGGTGTGCCAGTGGAGTAAAATAATCAATGGCAGTGTTTGGGCTATAAGGTAATTGGATTTTTTTGATAACCATAATGATGAGTCTAAATTTCCGCAAGTGAATCAATACAGATTAACATATATTCTTATCTTAATAATCGAAGAGATGTTAAAATGTTAACTATTGATTTTAGTCTTTTATTCATGAGGTTTAAACCATGTTTTCTGGTATGCCAGCACTTAATCACCAAGAACAGCAAGAAGCAGTTGAAAAAATTCATCAATTGATGGCGGAAGGTATGAGTAGTGGTGAGGCAATTGCATTAGTTGCTCAAGAAATTAGGGAAAAGCACCAAGGTAAAGAGCAAATCCATGTTCGTTTTGATGATGAAAATTAATAATCTGTAAACATACTATTAACATCCATGCATAAACCTGATAGATTAATATTAGTTAAGTCATTCTATTTATCAATGAAGACTAGATAATAACCAGAAGATAACTGGTATCTGATAGGCTGAAATATGCCGCTAAACTAATCAAAAATCTTTACCTAGTAATAGGTATCGGAGGATGGTATGGAAGCGAATCAAAAAATTGCTGTAGTTTTAGGTACTTGTGCGCTGGTTTTTAGCTCTTTTGCGTTAAGCGAAAATAATGAAGAAGGTAAAGCAGCGCCTTTCGTCAGTTGTGGTACGTTAACTGAGCCACAAATTGCAGCACAAGTGAAAAGCGATTTTATGCATAATCGTTTACCTCGCTGGACAGATGAAAAAGCGGCTTTAGGCAAGAAAGCGGTTGCATGGGTCAATGATAGTGAAGTCACTAAAACCGAAACAGGCTACAGGGTACCGTTAGTTGTTCGTGGTGCAAAATCTGATTTACATTATTCAGTCGCGGTAGACTGCCAAAATAATACAGTGACATATAATACGGCGAAATAAATTTTTTAATCTTCAGAATCAAGGGGTAACCATTAAGGTTATCCCTTTTT